>JBBQNG010000383.1:0-3626 GCA_038329645.1 Burkholderiales bacterium | reverse complement strand
GGTCGTACATGCCCAGCGCAGTGGCTAGCACGCCGCTCGCAGTGGCCAGGACGCGGATCGACCAGCGCTCGCTCATCCAATCGAATCCATACGCGGATCCGCGGGCCGCCACGCCTTCCCAGATCGCGAGCGCGGCAGTGTTGAGCCCGAACAGCACCCACAGGAGCTTTTCCGGCGTGAACAGCAAGCCCCACAGCGAGGCGTGGATGAGGAAGTAGAGTGATACTGCGGCATTCACTAGCGCCAACCAGACGATCCATAGCGCCGGGAAGCGCGCCACGAGGACCCACGCAAGGATCGCCGCGGCCCAGGCGGCGAACAGCTCGAACGTGTCCGCGCCCGTCTGGTAGGTTTGCCCGACGAGCGCGAGCAACGCGCCGGTGAACAGGGCTGCCAGCAACAGCGCCGCCTTGCCGGCGATGCCATCCACGCCGATGCGCCACACCACCACAAGCACGAGGACGATCGGCACCTCGATCAGAGCGAACTTGGCAAAGCGCCCCATCGCCTGCCAGTTGAATGCGAAGAAGAAGATCGCCCCAGCGGCCAACATGACGACGCCGAGGAAAAGGAAAACATGGTCGAGAAAGCGTCGCCAGCGAATGGCGTCCGGCAGCACGCCGGCCAGCTCCATCGCATCGCGCAGCCTTTCCGGCGCGATGCGGCCCTGCTCGACCCAGTCGAGGATATCGGCGCGATCCGAACTCATGGCGCTATCTCCAATCGCCGCGCAACGCGGCAACCGTTGACTGCAGGGCCTCCGGCACGGCAGCCGCGGCGGGCACGCGATCGCCCACCGCCAGCCCGATACGCCTGAAGGGCACGAAACGCGAAGGCTTCGATATTGCCGCCCCATCCTTGCGCGAAAAGAAGGAGCCCCACAGCCCGCGCAACGCGATGGGTATAACGGGTACCGGGTTGGCGTCCAAAATCCGCCTAATGCCGGGACGGAACGGGTACATCTCGCCGGTATCGGTAATGCGGCCCTCCGGGAAGATCGCCACGAGGTCGCCGTCCTTGAGCGCTCGGCCCACCTCGGCGAACGCGCGCTCCATCATTTCCGGATCCTCCTTCGCCGGCGCGATCGGGATGGCGCGGGTGGTGCGGAATACGAACGAAATAATCGGCAGCCTGAAGATGCGATGGTCCATGACGAACCGGATCGGGCGTTGGCACGCGGCGGAGATGACCAAGGCGTCGACAAAGCTCACGTGGTTGCAGACGATCACCGCGGGTCCCTCGTCAGGAATGCGCTCGAGCCCGGATTTCTCCAGCCGGTACACGGTGTGGATCAGCATCCACACGATGAAGCGCATGAGGAATTCCGGCACCAGCGTGTAGATGTAGACGGCGACGGCGGCATTGAGCAATCCCACCACGAGGTAGAGTTGCGGCAGTGTGAGGCCAGCATGCAGCAACGCTGCGGCCATCACCGAGGCGACGACCATGAACAAGGCATTGAGGATGTTGTTCGCAGCAATGATCCGCGCACGGTGCGAAGGCTCGCAGCGGCTCTGGATCAGCGAATACAGCGGGACGCTGTAGAAGCCCGCGAACATCGCGAGCAGGAACAGGTCGGCCATGACGCGCCAGTGCGCGTGGCTGGCGAGAAAAGCGCCGAGGCCGGAGAGCGCCCCATTTGCGCCGGGCGTGAGCCCGCTGCTCGCGTACCACAAGTCGATCGCGAACACCGTCATGCCGATCGACCCGAACGGCACCAGTCCGATTTCCACCTTGTGCCCGGACAGGCGCTCACACAGCAACGAGCCCACGCCGATGCCGATCGAGAACACCGCGAGCAGCAGGGTCACGACGTTCTGGTCGCCGCCCAGCGTTTCCTTGGCGAACCCGGTAAAACTGGTGAGGAAGATCGAGCCGAAGAACCACAGCCACGAGATACCGAGCAGAGACAGGAACACCGTGCGATTGGTCCGCGCATGCCCAAGGTTCTTCAGCGTCTCGCTGACCGGGTTCCAGTTGATCCTGAGACCGGGTTCGGGCGCGGGCGAGACCGGCACATACCCGGCCGCAAGGCGCCCGAGGATCGCCAGCATGATCGACACCGCAGCCACCCAGTGCGGCCCGGGTTCAGGGATCCCGACCAGCACGCCGCCGAGAATAGTGCCGAGCAGGATCGCCACAAACGTCCCCATCTCGACCATGCCGTTGCCGCCGGTCAGCTCGGCCTCCGCCAAGTGCTGAGGCAGATAGGCGTACTTGACCGGCCCGAACAGCGTGGAGTGCAGGCCCATGAGGAACACGCCAGCGAACAGCAGCGGCACGACCTTCAAGACGAACCCGGCCGCGATCGCGAGCATGATCGCGATCTCGAGGTTCTTCACGAAGCGGATCAGCAGCGCCTTGTCGAACTTGTCGGCGAGCTGCCCGGCGGTGGCCGAGAAGAGCACGAACGGCAGGATGAAGACCCCGCCGATCATCGCACCGGCGGACTTCGGATCGAGCCCGCCCCACTCCGCCGCGCTGTAGGTGGCGAGCACGGTGAAGGCGAACTTGAAGATGTTGTCGTTCGCCGCGCCGAAGAACTGCGTCATGAAGAACGGCAGGAATCGCCGTTGGGACAAAAGGGCAAACTGGCTGTTCGCGTTCACGACTTCCTCCCCCAAGGCGCTCATGGCAGAACGAGGACCGATTGTCCCATCGAAGCGCCGGTGCGCGTAAGCCACCCTAGTACGGACTCGGCGCTCACGACCTGGTACTGCGACGAGCTCCATTCCTCGTTCGAGTGGTCGTCGAAGCGTGTGTTGACGCTGAACAGGCGCGCGCCCAGGCGCTTGAGGGGCGGCAGGTTGAGGACGCTTGGCTGGTAGCCGTCCTGCCGCATGCGCATGTGCGCGGCGGCGCGGCTGAGGTTCCCGCCAGCCGTGGTCGCGGCCGCCAGCTCGAGCACCCACTGGTTGGAGTTCTGGTACTTAATCGAATAAGGATGGGCGATCAGGCTGTAGCTCGGCTCGAGCAGGGCACGCCCTTTGCCACCCGCGATGGCTTCTGCAAGCTGCGCCTGGAGTTCGGGCCGGGGAATGAGCACAACCGCCTCGAAACGGTACAGGTCGTCGAGGAAGAAATTTCCCAGGCCCTGGTCGTACAGGTCGGCGTCGGCACGGCCGCAATGGTTGAGCATGTGGACGACGTCCCATCGGTTCCGGGCATCGTTCCTGACCGCGAAGCCGATGTGCGAGTAGCGCAGCCTGTACTCGCTCAGGTCGCGGCCTACCCGTCCGATGATCGCGACGCGCGCACCCTGCGTGTCCAGATGCTGCTGCACCTTCTGGGCGAGCTGCAGGCCGGAGCGGATCTCCGCGGGCTTCGGCTCGCGCGGCTCGCAGCTCTGGCCGGCGAAGGCGCCATGTGACGCGACAAGGAGGGCGGAAATTGCAACCAGCAATCGTGCTTTCATGGTCATCTCCCTAGTAGCGCGCGCTGTGCAGGAGCGCGCGGCCGATTTCGCTCGGCACGAAAGCGAGCAGGACGCCCGAAGCGATCAGCGCGTACCCGGTGGATTCGGTGACGACCTTCACGCTAGTCCCCACGCCGACGCTCGCCGCCTGTGCCGCGTCGCCGGCGACTCTCGCCGAGGTCTCGATCGCGCCGCTGGCCACTTCGAGGAT
>JBBQNG010000382.1:0-3629 GCA_038329645.1 Burkholderiales bacterium | reverse complement strand
GCCTTGTCGATGCCGGCCAGGTAATAGACGGAATCCGCGTCCGGCTTGTTGCCCTGCGTGCGGAACACTAGGATCCCGGCCGCCTGCGCCATGGCCTCGAGGATCAGCACGCCCGGCATGATCGGCCGCTGCGGGAAGTGGCCCTGGAAAAACGGCTCGTTGATGGTCACGTTCTTGAGCGCGACGATGCGCTTGCCGAGCTCGATTTCGCGCACGCGGTCGATGAGCAGGAACGGGTAGCGGTGCGGCAGGTGCTCGAGCACCGCCGCTATGTCCATCGCATCAGCCATCCTTGCTCTCCTTTTCGGACAGGCGCTTTTCGAGAAATTTCACCCGATCCGCAAGCTTCGACAGGTGCCGCACCAGCGCGGTATTGCGCGCCCAGGACTCGTTGGCGTCGAACGGGAACATGCCGGTGTAGGTGCCCGGCTTGTGAATCGATCTCGATATCGTGGTGGCAGCGGAGACGTGCACATTGTCGGCGATCGTGAGGTGCCCCAGGACGATCGCGCCCGCCCCGATGGTGCACGAGCGGCCGATCTTCGCGCTGCCTGCCACCGCCACGCATCCCGCCATGGCCGTGTGGGCGCCTATGCGGCAGTTGTGGCCGATCTGGATCTGGTTGTCGAGCTTCACGTCGTTTTCTATCACCGTGTCGTCGATCGCTCCGCGGTCGATGGTGGTGTTGGCGCCTATCTCCACGTCATCGCCCAGGACGACCCGGCCGACCTGCGGGATTTTGAGCCAGCGCCCGCCTTCCTCGGCTATGCCAAACCCGTCGGCGCCGATGATGACACCGGAATGCAGGATTACCCGCGAGCCCATCGCGCATCCGGGATACACCACTACGGCAGGATACAGGCGGCATTGCGCACCGATCGAGACGCCTTCGCCCACCTGGCATCCGGGCCCGATCCAGGTTCCTTCGCCGATCACCGCTCCGGCGCCGATGACCGCGCCGGGGCCGATCTCGGCAGAGGCGGCAACTGTGGCGGCGGGGTCGACAAAAGCTCGTGCGTGTACGCCGGGGCAGATCTCAGGGTCGGGATTGAACAAGCGCGAAACGCGCGCGAAATACGCGTAGGGATTGTCCGCGACGATGCGCGGTAGGGATGTGAGGCCTTCCGCCGAAGGAGCGAGGACCACCGCCCCTGCGTGAGTCTCGGCGAGCTTTGCCTGGTATCTCGGATTGGAGAGGAACGCGATCTGGGCGCCGCCCGCGTTCTCGAGCGAGCCGACCTGGGAAACTACGGTTTCGGCGTTACCCGAAACACGGCCGCCCAGGCGGGTAACGATGGTGCCGAGCGAAAGAGGACCTGCCCTGCCCGGAGTGGCGCGCATGTCGTCGCGCCGCTGTCAACGCGCCGGCGGCTTGCCTTCGAGCGTCTTGATCACCTTGTCGGTGATGTCGATGCGCGGGTTTGCGTAGACGGCGTCCTGGAAGATGATGTCGTATTTCTCGGCCTCGGCGATCTGCCGGATGACGCGGTTGGCCGCCTCGACGACCTGCGCAAGCTCTTCGTTGCGGCGCGAATTGAGGTCCTCGCGGAACTCGCGCTGCTTGCGCTGGAACTCGCGGTTGACGTCGGCGAATTCGCGCTCCTTGTTGCGGCGCTGGGTCTCGGCCATCGTGACGCTGTTCTTCTCGAGCTCGTCCTGCAGCTTCTTGAGCTGGTCGGCCATCTTGGAGAGCTCCTGGTCGCGCTTGGCGAACTCGGCCTCGATCTTCTTCTGTGCGCGCTGGGCGGGCACAGCATCGCGCAGGATGCGCTCGGTGTTGACGAATCCGATCCGGCCTTCGGCCTGCGCCGAAGCCGAGCCTGCGAAAAGTGAGGCAGCCGAAAGTGCGAAGGCCAGGGTGGGGAGGAAAATATTGCGTCGCATAAATTAAGTGCCGTTCAGAATCCCGTACCAAAGGTGAATTGTAACCTTTGTACGCGATCCGTGATCGTGTTGTTCAGAGGTTGCGCGAGTGAGATCCGCAGCGGGCCGAACGGAGAATTCCAGCTGAGCGCGATTCCGGTCGCATATCTCAGGTCGCCCAGCGAGACTTTTTGGCCCGCCCCGAAGACCTGGCCGCCGTCCAAAAATACCGCCAATCGCAAAGACTTGTCCTGCGCGGCGCCGGGCACCGGGAAAAGCAGCTCCGCCGTGCCGACCACCCTGCGGGTGCCGCCGAGCACGTTGCCCAGACCATCCTGTGGCCCCAGTGCCGAATAGTTATACCCGCGCACCGTCCCGGGGCCGCCGGCGTAGAAGTTCTTGAAGAAGGGCAAAGGGCGCCCTCCCAGGCCGTTCGCCGCACCCACGTCGCCATTCAGGAACAACGTCAAATTGCGGGTCAGCGGCGTGAAGTACTGGTGCTGGTAGCCGACCCGGTAGTACTGCAGGTCGCCGACGCCGACCTCGGTGCTTACCTTCATCAGGCTGCCTTCGCGCGGCAGGATCAGGCTGTCGCGGGAATCGCGCGCCCATCCCGCCGTGGCGGCGGCGTAGGTGTAGGTATTTCCAAACGCATTGACGAACGATACATAGCTTGCGGGGCTGGTGCTGAACGTGTCGAGGCTGACGTGCTCCGCGTTCAAGCCAAAGCTCAGGGCATCGCGCTCCGCAAGCGGGTAGGTCCAGCGCACCCCGCCGCCAGCCGTCTTGGTCTTGTAGGGGCCGATCGTCAGGGCTGAAGCATCCGTATCGCGCTTGTAGAGGTCGAATCCCCTGCTGACACCGTCCACGGTGTAGAACGGGTCGGTATATGAGATTGAATAGACTCGATTGATCCTGCCGCTTTGCACCTGGGTCGAAAGGAACTTGCCGCTGCCGAAAACGTTGCCTTGCGAAATGGAGCCCGACACGATCACTTTTTCCACCGTCGAGAATCCGGCCCCGAGCAGGAGCGCACCGGTCGGTTTCTCTTCGACGGTGAAATTGACATCCACCTGGTCGGTAAGGCCGGCCACGGGCACGGTTTCGACCGTCACTTCCTTGAAGTAGGTGGTGCGGTCGACGCGCTGCTTGGACAGCTGGATCTTGGACGCATCGTAGTAGCCGCCTTCAAGCTGGCGCATCTCGCGGCGCACCACCTCGTCGCGCGTCTTGGTGTTGCCGGCGACGTTGATCCGCCGCACGTAAACGCGGCGACCCGGATCGACGAAGATCGTGAAGGCGACCTCGCGCTTTTCCTTGTCCACCTGGGGAACCGCGTTGGCGTTGGCGAACGCGTATCCGTCGTTGCCAAGCCGATCGGCAATCGCCTTGGTGGTCTGGGTGAGCTTGTCGCGCGCGAAAACGTCGCCCGGCTTGAGCTTGACCAGCCTGGCCAGCTCGTCCTCGGGCAGCAGCAGCTGGCCCGCCAGCTTGACGTCCGAGACGGTGTATTTCTCGCCTTCGGTGATGTTTACGGTGATGTAGATATCCTTTTTGTCGGGCGTGATGGATACCTGGGTCGAGTCGATGTTGAAATCGAGGAAGCCGCGGTTCTGGTAGAACGAGCGCAGCGACTCGAGGTCCCCGGCGAGCTTCTGGCGCGAATACTGGTCGTGCTTGGTATACCAGGAGATCCAGCTCGGGGTGCGCAGGACAAACTCGTCGAGCAGGTCTTTTTCGCTGAAGGCCGACGCGCCGACGATGTT
>JBBQNG010000381.1:0-3697 GCA_038329645.1 Burkholderiales bacterium | reverse complement strand
CCGACATCGCGATCAAGGCGAAACCCGAGCCCAAGCCGAAGCCCAAACCCATACCCGAGCAGGTCAAGCCCAAGCCGGAACCGGTCAAGCCGAAACCCAAACCCGAGGCCGTAAAGCCGAAGCCCGAACCGGTAAAGCCCGTCCCCCAGGCCAGGCCGCGCGACGATGAAATGCAAAAGAGGATGCGCGAAGAGCTTGCGCGCGAGCAAAGCTCGCTCAAACTGGATCGCGAGCGCCGCGACATCAAGGACCAGCTCGCGCGCGAGCAGGCGGCGGCGCAGAAAAGCGCGTTGTCGGGCTACGCCGACAAGATCAAGGTGAAGGTGAAAGGCAACTGGATCCTGCCGATCGACCTCAAGGGGAATCCGGAGGCCGTGTTCGTCGTGATCCAGCTGCCGACAGGCGAAGTGATTGCTACAAAGCTGAAGAAATCGAGCGGAAATTCCGCCTACGACACCGCAGTGGAACGCGCCATCCTCAAATCCTCCCCGCTTCCGAAACCCGACAAGGGTGAACTTTTCGCGCGCGAGCTGACACTAACCTTCCGTCCTCAGGAGTGAAAGTGGCCACTCCGTTATAATCGGCCCCTCCACAAAGGGAAGGATGTCCAGCTTGCTGAAGCGTTGGTACTTTTTCCTGGCATTCACCGCCGCGGCCTTCGCGCCGGCCGCATCCGCGCAGCTTTCCATCGAGATCACCGGCGGCGGCGCCAACCGCCTCCCGATCGCCATTGTCCCGTTCGCGGGCGAGGGCGCGGTACCGCCGGGCATCACGTCGATTGTGCGCGCCGACCTCGAAAGGAGCGGCGTATTCCGCGCAATCGAGCCGCCGCCGATCTCGCCGTCGCCCACCGAGGCGAGTGCGGTGAATTTCCCCGAGTGGCGCTCGCGCCTTGCCGATGCGCTCGTGCAGGGCAGCGTCGCGGTGCTCCCCGACGGGCGGTTCGAAGTGCGCTTTCGCGTCTTCGACGTGGTGAAGCAGGCGGCGCTGGGCGGCGTGGCCTATACGTTGAACCGCAACCAGGTCCGCGCCACCGCCCACCGGATCTCGGATTACATCTACGAGAAGCTCACGGGTGAAAAAGGCGTATTCAGCACGCGCATCGCCTATGTGCTCAAGCGCGGCCCGCGCTACGAGCTGCAGATCGCCGACGCCGACGGCGCGGGTGCGGAGACGGCGCTCGCTTCGCTTGAGCCGATCATCTCGCCGGCGTGGTCGCCCGATGGCAAGCGCCTCGCGTACGTCTCGTTCGAGCAGAAAAAGCCTGTCGTATACGTCCATTCGCTGCAGAGCGGACAGCGCCAGGTGGCGGCCAATTTCAAGGGCTCCAACAGCGCGCCCGCATGGGCGCCGGACGGCTCGCGCCTTGCGGTGGCGCTGTCGCGCGAGGGCGGCTCGCAGATCTTTTCGGTCAACGCCGATGGCAGCGGCGTGCGCCGCCTTATGAGCTCGGCCGGCATCGATACCGAGCCGGTGTTCTCGCCGGACGGGCAGTTCATCTATTTCACTTCGGACCGTGGCGGCAGCCCGCAGATCTACCGCATGCCCGCCACGGGTGGCGAAGCGCAGCGGGTGACGTTCGACGGGACGTACAACGTATCGGCGCGTATATCGCCGGACGGCAAGAGCCTCGCCTACATCGCGCGCAACAGCGGCAAGTTCCAGGTCGCGTTGCTCGACCTCGGTGCGCGCCAGGTGCAGGTCCTGACCGACAGCGACAAGGACGAGTCGCCGAGCTTCTCGCCCAACGGCCGCATGATTCTGCTCGCCACGGTCATCGGCGGGCGCGGCGTCCTTTCGGCCGTATCGGCTGACGGGCGCGTGAAGCAGCGGCTGACGGTGTCCGGCGGGGACGTGCGCGAGCCCGCCTGGGGCCCGTTCTTCCGCGAATGAAAACCGAACATAACAGGAGGGTAGCAATGCGTACCATCTGGATAAGCCTGGTTGCCTCGACGCTTCTGGTTGCATGCGCGGGCTCGCCGCCGGAGGAACAGGCCGGCGCAACCGTCGAAGACCGCACACCCGGGACGGTGGTCGCCCCGCCCGTGCAGACCAACCCGCTGGGGACCGGGAACGTGGCGCGCGTCGACCTCACGCCGCAGAAGCCTGGCGGCGTGGATCCCATCCTTAGGGATCCCAAGAGCATTCTGTCCAAGCGCTCGGTGTACTTCGACCTCGACAGCTTCACCATCAAGGACGAGCACCGCCCGCTGGTCGAAGCGCATGCCAAGTACCTGCGCGAGCACACGTCGGCCAAGGTGCTGATCCAGGGCAACACGGATGAGCGCGGCAGCCGCGAGTACAACCTCGCCCTCGGCCAGAAGCGCGCCGATGCGATGAAGCGCATGCTCCTCCTGCTCGGCGCGCGCGAAGAGCAGATCGAATCGGTGAGCCTGGGCGAGGAAAAACCCAAGGCACAGGGCAGCAGCGAGGAAGCTTTCGCGGAAAACCGCCGCGACGACATCCTCTACGGTGGTGAGTACTGATGCAGGCAGCATTGCGCGCAGTCCTGGTTGCGCTGACATTCGCCTGTGTCGCCTCGAGTGCCCGCGCGGCGCTGTTCGACGATGACGAGGCGCGCGCGCGAATCGACGCGCTGCGCAGGCAGGTGACCGCAATCGACGACAGGCTGGGAAAGATCGAGGCCGAAGTGCGTGACCGCCGCGCGCTGGTCGACCTCGCCGGCCAGATCGAAGCGATGAGGGGCGACATGTCGCGCATTCGCGGGCAGATCGAAGTCCTGCTCAATCAGGCCGAGACCGCCGACAAGCGCCAGAAGGACCTCTACCTGGACATCGACACGCGCCTGCGCAAGATCGAGCAGGTCAGGGAGGGTGCCGCAGAGAAGCCGGCCGCCGATGCGCCGGCGTCGGCAGAGGAAACGCGAGCCTACGAGGCCGCGCTCAACCAGTTCAAGCTCGGCAACTATCCGCTCGCGATCTCGGCATTGCAGGGCCTCCTGGTCACGTATCCGAACGGCAAACTCGCGCCGAACGCGCAGTATTGGATCGGCATGGCCTACGCCGCGCAGCGCGACTACCGCAATGCCATTGCCGCGCAGCAGAAAGTGACTGCGGCCTGGCCGGAAGATGCCAAGGCGCCCGACGCGATGCTCAACATCGCAACCTCGCAGGAAGCCCTCGGCGACAGGCGCGGCGCGCAGAAAACCCTCGAAGGCCTGCTCGAGAGATATCCCGCGAGCCAGGCGGCCGCCTCCGCGAAGCAGCGGCTGCAGAAGCGCTAGCCCCGTGGCGGGGCCCGCGGTCGTCCTTCTTTCAGGCGGGCTGGACTCCGCCACGACCCTTGCCTGGGCGCAGCGCGAAGGCTACCAATGCCACTGCCTGTCCGTCGACTACGGGCAGCGCCACCGGGCGGAGCTCGACGCCGCGGCACGGATAGCAAGTGCGTCAGGCGCCGCCGCGCACAAGGTGGTCAAGCTCGACCTCACCACGTTCGGCGGCTCGGCGCTGACCGACAGCGCAATCAAGGTGCCGACCGGTGGTATCGAAGCGGGGATCCCCGTCACCTATGTTCCCGCGCGCAACACGATCCTGCTGTCCCTTGCGCTGGGCTGGGCCGAAGTACTCGGTGCGCGGCATATCTTCGTCGGCGCGAATGCAGTCGACTACTCCGGCTATCCCGATTGCCGGCCCGAATACATGCGCGCCTTCGAGTCGATGGCCAATCTCGCGACGAA
>JBBQNG010000380.1:0-3703 GCA_038329645.1 Burkholderiales bacterium | reverse complement strand
GTCACGGTTTGCGAAATCGGCATGATCGTGCCTCCGGTGGGCATCAACCTCTTCGTGATCCAGGGCGTGACCGGCCTGCCGCTGCAAACGATCGTGCGCGGAATCACGCCGTTCGTGGTGGCGGACTGCTTCAGGCTGCTGATATTGGCGCTGGTACCGGCAGTCGCCACCTGGCTGCCGGGGCGGATGGGCTAGGACGCCTGGGTTATGACCCGGGACTATGACCCGGGATCAGCCTCGAGGGTCGCGCCCGTCAATCGACGCGCGCACCCGACTCCTTCACGACCTTGGCCCACTTCAGAATTTCGGTTTTGATAAAGGCACCGAACTCCTCAGGCGTATTGGTGATGGGTTCGCCGCCCTGGGCCGAGAGACGCTCGGTGACATCAGGCCGCCGCATGATCCGGCCGATCTCGTTGCCGAGCTTCGCCACCGTCTCCGGCGGTGTTCCGGCGGGTGCAACGACACCGAACCACGGATTGACATCGAAGCCGGGCAGGCCGGCCTCAGACAAGGTTGGCAGTTGCGGCATTGCTTGCGAGCGCTGATTCCCCGCAACGCCGAGCGCGCGCAGCCTCCCCGCGAGAATGTGCGGCCTCGCGATGGCCATCTGCAGGAACATCAGCGAAACCTGTCCCGATACCAAGTCAGTCGCGGCCGGACCGATACCCTTGTAAGGAATATGGACCAGGCTGATTCCCGCCGTGGTCTTGAAGAGCTCCATTGCGAGGTGCCCGCCGGTGCCGTTTCCGCCCGACGCGTAGTTGAGCGGAAGGGGCGCAGCCTTTGCATAGGCGATCAGTTCCCCGAGCGTCCGCACGGGAAGCGCCGGGTGCACGACCAGCGCAATCGGTCCCCAGGCAACCAGGCTCACCGGCGCGAAATCCTGAGATGCATCGTAGGGGAGCTTCGCATGCAGGCTCGGGTTGATCGCGATGTCCGGCGCGACCATCAGGATCGTGTACCCGTCCGGCGGCGCTTTCGCCACGAGGTCGGTCCCGATCGTGCTGCCGCCGCCCCCCCGGTTCTCGATGAGCACAGGCTGCGACCACCGTTCGCTGAGCTTCTGGCCGATGAGGCGCGCGAGGATGTCGGTAAAGCCCCCGGGCGGGTACGGGACCACGAACCGGATCGGTTTTACCGGATAGCCTGTTTGCGCCGCCGCAGCCGCTGCGAACGCGGTGAAGAGAAGAGCCGTCACTATTCGGTGAAGCATGATTTCTCCCCGAGGATGCAGTCAGTGCATTCGCAATCCCCGTTGCATTGTGGGGCCACAAGGTAAAACGTACCGGTAGCGATAAAAAAACCGCCGGAGACTGGCTCCCAGAGCCGGTCTATGGAAATGAATGTCTTGAATTTAATCGTGGTCTGTCCCGGATTTCTGCGTTTTCAGACGTAGATCCAGGGCCGCTTTTCGCGGTCCTTCTGCTGGAACGCGGCGATCTCCGGCTCGCGCAGCCGGGTCAACCCGATCTCGTCCAGGCCCTCGAGCAGTGCTTTCTTGCGCAGCGGCTCGATCTCGAACGAATGCTCGGTGCCCTCCGGCGCGACCACTTTCTGCCGCGCAAGGTCGACGGTGACCGTGGCATGGGCAGGATCGGCGGCCAGCGAAGCACCCAGCTTCTCCACCACGTCCTGCGGCAGGATCACCGGCAGCAGGCCGTTCTGGAAGCAGTTGCCGAAGAAGATCTCGCCGAACGACGGCGCGATCACGCAGCGGATGCCCATGCCGGCGATCGCCCAGACGGCCATCTCGCGCGAGCTGCCGCAGCCGAAATTGATGTTGCCGACGAGGATCTGCGCCTTGCGGAACGGCGCCTGGTTGAGCGGGAACCCGGGGTTGTCCGACCCGTCGGGCAGGAAGCGCGCCATTTCGAACGCATACCGGCCGAGGCCCGACTTTTCGACCTTGGCGCAGCGCTCGACGCGGATGATGAGGTCCGTGTCGACGTTGGCCCTCGGGTAGTAAGCGGCAACCGCAGTCAGCGTGGTGAATTTTTCCATGGCTACCTCATGAGCTGGCGGACGTCGGCGATCTCGCCGGCGATTGCGGCCGCCGCGGCCATCGCGGGGCTCGCGAGGTGCGTGCGCACCTCCGGCCCCTGGCGGCCGACGAAATTGCGGTTGGAGGTGGACACGCAGCGCGCCCTGGGCGCCGCCCATTCCTCGTTGACGCCCACGCACATCGAGCAGCCCGGCTCGCGCCACTGGAAGCCCGCGGCGAGGAATACCTCGTGCAGCCCTTCGGCCTCGGCCTCGCGCTTGACGCCGACCGAGCCGGGCACGACCCACGCCTCGACGTGCTTCGAGACCTTGCGGCCGCGCGCGACGTCCGCCGCGATGCGCAGGTCCGATAGGCGCGAGTTGGTGCAGGAACCGATGAACACGCGGTCGACTTTGGTTCCGGCGATCCTGTCGCCGGCCGCCAGCCCCATGTAGGCAAGCGCCTCGGTTTTCGACACGTGGCCCGGCTGCGGGATGCGGGCGTCCACACCGATGACGTCTTCCGGGCTGGTGCCCCAGGTGATCTGCGGCGGCAGGCTGGACACGTCGAGAGAGACCTCGGCGTCGAACTTGGCGTCCGCGTCGGTCGCAAGCGTTTTCCAATGGGCGACCGCCGCGTCGAATTGCGCGCCGGTCGGTGCGAAGCGGCGGCCATTGACGTACGCATAGGTCTTGTCGTCGGGTCCGACCATGCCGATCTTGGCGCCGAGCTCGATCGACAGGTTGCAAAGGGTCATGCGCGCCTCCAATTCGAGCGCGCGCACCGTGCTCCCGGCATATTCGACCGCATAGCCCGCGCCGCCCGCCGCGCCGAGCTTGCCGATCAACGCGAGGATCAGGTCCTTGGAATACACGCCGGGCGCCAGGGTGCCGTCCAGGGTGGCGCGCATCGTCTTCGGCTTGCGTTGCACGATCGTCTGCGTCGCGAGGATATGGATCACTTCGCTGATGCCGATGCCGAACGCAAGCGCGCCGAGTGCGCCGTTGGTGCAGGTATGGCTGTCGCCGCACACCACCGTCGTGCCCGGCAGCGTGAGCCCCAGCTCCGGGCCGATGACGTGCAGGATGCCCTGGCCCTCCTGGTCGATGTCGAACAGGCGGATGCCGGCTTTCGTGGTCTCGATGCGCATCGTGTCCATGACCTTGATCGACCAGGGGAACGCGCCGCCGGTGCGTCCCGGCGCCGAGGAGATCACGTGATCGGGGGCGGCGAAAGTCAGGTCGGGATTGCGCACGGCCAGGCCGCGCTCGTGCAGCGTCGGGAAGCCGCGGCTGACGCAAAGCTCGTGCAGGTAGTGGCGGTCGACATGCAGCAGGTTCGCACCGCCGCCGAGGTCGGCCACGACGTGCTCGGCCCAGATTTTTTCGAACAGGGTTTTGCCCACGGTCAGGTCTCCGAATATTTTTTCTCGAACGCCCACACGTCGGGAAACCCGGCGAGGTCGTGCATCCGGCTCATGTCCCAGGCCGGCACCGGGCTGCCTGCGGTGCTGCCCTTCGCCAGCAGGTGCGCATAAGCGCCCTCAAGCGCTGCGCAGGCGGCCGCCATGCCTGCGCTTGGGTAAATCGCAATCGAAAATCCGTATTCGACGAGCGTCTCGCGCGCCACGACCGGCGAGCGGCCGGAGGGCACCATGTTGGCCAGCAGCCAGGCGGAGCCGCCGAGCTCAGCCCCGACCTTCCTGAACTCTTCTTCCGA
>JBBQNG010000379.1:0-3706 GCA_038329645.1 Burkholderiales bacterium | reverse complement strand
GTGGAATGACCGTGTCAGTGCCCCTTCGGAACTACGCCTTTGAACACGTACCGCGTTCCGCAGTACGGGCAGAGAACATGGCCGGTCTCGGTCACGTCGAGAAATACGCGCGGGTGCCGGCTCCACAGCGGTGCGGAGTCGGTCGGGCAGTGCAGCGGCAAGTCCTTTTCGGTGACTTCGATTTCGCGCGGTTCGGCCATGGCGGCTACTTCTTTTTCGCCGGCTTTTTCGCGCCCGCCGCCGCGGCGCGGAGGGCCTTTACCGGGGACAGCCAGTCGAGGTGCTTCTTGTCCTTGCCCTGCACCAGGTTGAAGAACGCTTTCTGCAGCGACGCCGTGACCGGCCCGCGCTTGCCCGCGCCCACCATGCGGCCGTCCAGCTCGCGGATCGGCGTGACCTCGGCGGCCGTGCCGGTGAAGAAGAGCTCGTCGGCGATATACAGGTCGTCGCGCGTGATGCGCCTTGCGCTCACCGTATAGCCGCGCTCGGCCGCAAGCTGGATCACGCTGTCGCGCGTGATGCCCATCAGGGCGCTGGTCAATTCGGGCTCGTAGATCTTGCCCTTCTTCACCATGAAGAGGTTCTCGCCGGCGCCTTCGGCCACGAATCCATCCACGTCGAGCAGCAGCCCCTCGTCGTAGCCGTGATCGATCGCTTCCTGGTTGGCGAGTATCGAGTTCGCGTACGTGCCGGAGTATTTCGCCCGGCACATGGAGACGTTCACATGATGGCGTGCAAACGACGAGGTCTTGACGCGGATGCCTTTCTCCAGGCCGTCGGCCCCCAGATAGGCGCCCCAGGGCCAGGCCGCGATCGCAACGTGCACGCGTGCGCCCTTGGGAGAGACACCCATCTTCTCCGACCCGTAGAACGCGATCGGGCGGATGTAGCATTCCTCGAGCTTGTTGGCGCGCACCACTTCCTTTTGCGCCTCCATCAGCTGCTCCGGGGTGTACGGGATCTTCATCATGTAGATGTGCGCCGAGTTGAACAGGCGCTCGGTGTGCTCGCGCAGGCGGTAGATGGCGGTGCCGTTGACCGTCTTGTACGCGCGTACGCCCTCGAACACCGCCAGCCCGTAGTGCAGCGAGTGGGTGAGCACGTGCGTGGTGGCGGAACGCCATGGCACGAGCTTGCCGTCGTACCAGATGTGTCCGTCGCGGTCGGCCATCGACATGGAAAACTCCAGATTCAGCAGGAAAAGGCTATTTTAGCGTAGGCGACGCCGGCGCCGGGAACACTTCGGCCCACAGGCGCGTAACGGTGCCGACGTGAGCCTGCACCTGCGCGGGCGGCACCCGCGCGTATTGCGCGCCGTTCAGGCGCAAGGCGTGCTGCAGCTTGCGAAACTCGCGATACGCCGAGCGCGCGCCTTCAGCCTGGTCGGGCGGCGCGAGGCCGAGGTCCGCGAACATCTTCAGCAAAGCGATGTTGCCGATGTTGGCGATCACGCCCGGGTGGTCGTGCGCATGCGCGAGCACCAGGAATTGCACGATGAACTCGATGTCGATCATGCCGCCGCGATCGTGCTTCAGGTCGAACAGGCCGCTCGCGTTGGGATGCGCGGCGTGCATTTTCGCGCGCATGGCCAGCACTTCCGCGGCAAGGCCGGCCGGGTCGCGGGCCCTGCACAACACTTTCCCGCGCACCGATTCGAACGCGGCGCCCACGGCCCTGTCGCCCGCGCAAAAACGCGCGCGCGTGAGCGCCTGGTGCTCCCAGATCCAGGCGTCGCCCTCCTGGTAGCGGGTGAATCCTTCGATCGACGAAACCAGCAGCCCGCTCGCGCCACTGGGGCGCAGGCGCAGGTCGGTGTCGAAAAGCTGCCCGGCGGAGGTGCGGCTGGTGAGCCAATTGTTCAGGCGCTGCGCAAGGCGCGCGTACACCTCCGGTGCGGCCGGGTCCGGGTCGTCGTAGATGAAGATGATGTCCAGGTCCGAGGCGTAGCCGAGCTCCTTGCCGCCCAGCTTGCCGTAGGCAATCACTGCGAAGCGCGGCGTGCCTTCAATGTGCCGGCCGCGCAGCTGCGACCAGCACAGCTGCAGCGTGTGCTCGATCAGGATGTCGGCCAGGAGCGACAGATGATCGGCAAGCCTCTCGACCCCCAGGACGCCGGCGAGATCCTGCGCGAGCAGGCGGAACACCTGCGACTGGTGCGCCTCGCGCAGCACATTCATCTGGCGTTCGGTGTCGCCTTCCGCGGCCGCCAGCTGCGCGGCAAGGTCGCGCGAGAAAGCCGGCCAATCCGGCGCCGAGTACATGACGCGGTCGTCCAGCAGCTCGTCGAGGAGCAGCGGGTGGCGCGTAATGAAGTCGGCCGCCCAGCTGGCGGCGCCGATCATGCGCGCGACCCGGTCGAGCGCCTCGCGGTGCTCGGCGAGGAGCGCCAGGTAGGCCGCGCGCCGCGCGATCGCTTCGATGAGGTCCAGGCCGCGTGCAAGCGTCGCATCGGGATTCGGCGTATTGGTCGCGGCGGCGGCAAGCTGCGGCACGAGGGCGTCCACGCGCTGGCGCGAGTCGACCGGCAGCGCCAGGTATTTCTGGCTCGAGCGGGTCGCCTGCAGGCGCGCGGCCGTGGCCCCTGGATCGCGGTACCCGTTCGCGCGCAGTGCTTCGGCCACCGCGGCGGGGTCGTCGCGCCATACGGCGTCGAAGGAGGAAGGCTCGTCCGGCGATTGCGCGAACACAGCGTTGAAATGGCCTGCGACCGCCTCGCGCACCGCGGCGATTTTCGCCGCGCAGGCCTCCCAGGCTGCGAATCCGCACATCGCTGCAATGAGCGCCTGGTCGCCTGCGTCCTGGGGCAACCGGTGGGTCTGCGCGTCGTCGAGGTACTGCAGCCTGTGCTCCAGGTTGCGCAGGAAAACGTACGCCTCGCCCAGTTCGCGGGCGGCGGCGTCCGGCAGCAGGCGCTTGGCGGCCAGCAGCGGCAGGACCTCGAGCGTGGGGCGTGCCGCAAGTTCCCGGTCGCGCCCGCCGCGAATCAGCTGCAGGGCCTGCGCCACGAATTCGATCTCGCGGATGCCGCCCGCGCCCAGCTTGATGTTGTCGGCAAGGTCGCGGCGCGCGACTTCGCGCCGCACTTCGGCGTGAAGCTTCCTCATCGCGGCCAGCGTCGCGTAGTCGAGATACTTGCGGAATACGAAAGGCCTGCGGATCGCTTCGAGGTCCGCGTGGCGCTCCCCGGTCAGGGCCCTTGCCTTGATCCAGGCGTAGCGCTCCCATTCGCGGCCGTGCGCGACGAAGTAGTTCTCCAGCGCATCGAGGCCTATCGCGAGCGCGCCGGCCTCGCCGTCCGGCCGCAGGCGCATGTCCACGCGGAAAACGAATCCGTCTTCGGTGGCATCGTTGAGCAGGGCAATCAGCTTGCGTCCGATGCCGACGAAGTATTCATGCGCACTCAAGGCGCGCGCGCCCGGTGCCGCGCCCGCCGCGCCGGCCTGCCCTTCGGAGGGATAAACGAACACGAGGTCGATGTCCGACGAAACATTCAGCTCGCGGCCGCCCAGCTTGCCCATCCCCACGACCATGAGCTGCTGCTCGTTGCCCTCTTCGTCCCGCACGATTCCGTGGCGCGCGCGCGCGTTGGTCTCGGCCCAGCGCTGGGCCGCCGCGAGCGACGCTTCGGCCAGATCGCTCATCCTGCCGCAGACCGCGGCCAGCGTCGCCCGGCCGGACAGGTCGCGCGCCATGACGCGCAGGAGCA
>JBBQNG010000378.1:0-3711 GCA_038329645.1 Burkholderiales bacterium | reverse complement strand
AAGGTCCACGTGGCCTATGGTTACGGCCTGTTCACCGGCGGACTGGGCGCCCACTACGGCTCCGAACGGCTGGGCCTGGTCACGATCCCGCTGTCAGGCGGCATGACCGAGCGTCAAGTGCAGTTGATTGCCGATTTCAAGCCCGAGATCATCATGGTGACGCCCTCCTACATGCTGGCGATCGCCGACGAGATGGAAAAGCAGGGGCTCGACCCGAAGAAATGCAGCCTCCGGATCGGTATCTTCGGCGCGGAACCCTGGACCAACGAAATGAGGAAGCAGATCGAGCAGCGTCTCGCCCTGGATGCAATCGACATCTACGGCCTGTCCGAAGTGATGGGACCGGGCGTGTCGCAGGAATGCCTGGAGACCAAGGACGGGCTGACGATCTGGGAAGACCATTTCTATCCCGAGGTCATCGATCCCGTCACCGGCCTGGTGCGGCCCGACGGGGAGCGGGGCGAACTGGTATTCACCTCGCTCACCAAGGAAGCCCTGCCGGTCATCCGCTACCGGACCCGCGATCTGACCCGCTTGCTTCCCGGCACCGCCCGGACCATGCGCCGCATGGAGAAGATCACCGGCAGGTCGGACGACATGATGATCATCCGCGGCGTGAATGTCTTCCCCACGCAGATCGAGGAGCTGATCCTCAAGCAGCCGGAACTCTCGCCACACTACGTCATGGAGCTCACCAAAGACGGCCCGATGGACCATCTCTCGGTCCTGGTCGAGGTCCAGCCCGGGGCGAAGGACCAGGGCTCGGCGGCCCGGCTTGCGCACAACATCAAGTCTTACGTGGGGGTTACTGCCGAGGTCAGGATCGTGCCGATCAGCACGATCGAGCGCTCGATCGGCAAGGCAAAGCGCGTCATCGACAAAAGGAAACCATGAAAGGCCTGAATGGGAAATGCGTGCTGGTCACCGGCGGAGGCGGCGCCATCGGCGCGGCCATCTGCCGCAGGTTTGCGGAGGCCGGCGCCAAGATCATCGTCGCAGACCGCAACGCGGAGGCGGCCCAACGGGTCGCCACCGAAGTCGGCGGTCGCGCCCTTGCCTTCGACATCAGCGACTATGCGGCGGCCAAATCCGCCGTCGAATCGGCCGGCCAGGTGGATGTCCTGGTCAACAACGCGGGGTGGGACCGGTTCCAGAATTTCATCGACATGGACCCCGCCGACTGGGAACAGCTCATCGCGATCAACCTGCGCGGTCCGCTCAACATGCACCATGTTGTTGTGCCCCAGATGACCAAGCGCGGCTGGGGACGGGTAGTCAACATCTCCTCGGATGCCGCGCGCGTCGGCTCCTCGGGCGAATCGGTCTACTCGGCGTGCAAGGGCGGAATCCTGTCCTTCTCGAAGACGCTGGCGCGCGAGCTGGCCAGAAAAGGCGTTACCGTAAACGTGGTCTGTCCCGGCCCGACCGATACCCCGATCCTGCGCGGATTCGCGGGCGAAGGCGAGGCCGGCCAGAAAGTCATGGACGCACTGGTGCGCGCGATCCCGCTCAAGCGCGTCGGCCAGCCGGAAGATGTGCCAGGTATCGTCGCTTTCCTCGCTAGCGACGAGGCCGCCTATATCACCGGCCAGGTGATCAGCGTTTCGGGAGGATTGACGATGGCGGGTTGAACCGTTCTGTCACCCCCGTGGCAGCAATTCGGCGTAGAGCCCAATGGCTAAGCCCACCTGATGGAAAATTTGGCAGCATTGGACTCTATATAACCAGCGTGCGGCGGTCCCCAATGCGCCGGCGCAAACAGCGCGCCGGTTTCGACGCAAGACTCGAGGATGCGCCGGCGGGTCGCCCTTGCGCCCGCAGCGTCCTCGCAGAACCGGCTGTTGATGTCGGGGTAGTAGACCTGCAGCGGATGGTGGCAGAGGTCGCCTCCGAAAAGCATGCGCTGCCCCGCGGAATCGGCTCTGAGAACGACGTGTCCGGGCGTGTGACCTGGGGTGGGCTCGATCGTCACGCCGTCCTCCAGGGCGTGCGCGCCCTCCACGGCATCCAGCAGGCCGGCTTCCAGCACCGGGAGGATGCTGTCCTGCCACTGCGCAAGTTGGTCGTCATCCTCCGGATTGGCGAGCGCCTTTTGCTCAGCCGACGCCAGCTCCGCCTTGGAGCAAATGACCCTCGCATTGGGAAACGTCGGCACCCAGCGCCCGTTGCGAAGTTGCGTGTTCCAGCCGATATGATCCACGTGCAGATGGGTGCACAGCACGAAATCGATGTCCTCGGGCCGGATCCCCGCCTGCGCGAGGCGTTCGAGGTAGGGTTGCGCCAGGTCGTGAAAGCCGGGCGAGTGAGGCCGCTGCTTGTGGTTGCCGATGCAGGTGTCGACCAGAATCGCGTGGTGGCGTGTGCGCAGGAGCCAGCTGTGCGTTCCCATCACAAATCGCTTTTTCGCCGGGTCGTAGTGGTTCGGCGCGAGCCAGCCCCTGTGGCGCTCGATCGCATCGGGCGGCAGGTCCGGCAGCAGATGGGAGGGCGGAAATGCGGCGCCGAGGGTTTCCTTGATCCGCATGACCTCAATTGCGCCGCACCGCATGCCGCCGCCCCGAATTGTCGTAGGCTCCATAGCCGGCAAGCATACCGGCGATGCGCAAGAAGCGGATGGATTTGGCCCCCGGCTTTGGCTACTCTTGCGGCATGCAAACCACCATCACACTCATAGCCCGGGCGCGGGCCTACCTCGATGCGCGGCGCGGAGAGCGCACCACGCTCGAAGAGCTCGGGCGCGCGGTCGGGGCGAGCCCCTTCCACCTGCAACGCAGTTTCAAGCGCACCTTGGGGCTTTCGCCAAAGGACTACCAGCAGGCGTTGCGCCTGGAGGACACCAAGCGCGCCCTGGCCGACGGCAGCCGCGTCACCGACGCAGTATTCGGTGCCGGATACGGGTCCCTTTCCCGCTTTTACGAAAAGGCGGCCTCGGGGCTGGGCATGGCGGCAAGAGCCTACCGCGCCAAAGGCAAGGGCCTTACGATCGCCTACACCACCTTTACCTCGCCGCTGGGCTGCATTCTGCTCGCCTCGACAAGCCAAGGGCTGTGCTCAGTGAAGCTGGGCGATAAGCCCGAAGCGCTGGTCCGCATGCTTGCGGCCGAATTCAGCGAAGCCGATCTCAGGGAAGACCGGCGCGCAATGAATGAGGCGAAAGAACGGGTAGAGGCCTTCCTCTCTGGAGACGCGACGCTCACCCGGCTCCCCCTGGACATACGCGGTACCGTGTTCCAGCAAAGGGTATGGGCGGCGCTGCGCCTGATTCCGCGCGGCGAGACCCGGACCTACAAGCAGATCGCTGCTGCGATTGGCGCTCCGGCGGCCGTGCGGGCCGTGGGCAGCGCTTGCGGCGCGAACCCGGTCGCGTTGGTCATTCCGTGCCACCGAGCCCTGCGCACCGACGGGGGCCTGGGCGGCTACGCCTGGGGCGTCAAGCGCAAGTCGGCGCTGCTCGAACTGGAAGCGCAGCCGAAAACGAAAGCCGCGCGCTAGCCTGGTCCAAAAGAAAACGCCGGCCCGTGGGGGCCGGCGTTCTTGGGCTGGACCGGCGATTTAGCGCTTGCCGACTTCGTGCCCGATCAAACCGCCGACAGCTGCGCCGGCTGCGGTACCGAGCGGGCTGCCGCCCGTGAGGACCGCTCCGCCGACCGCGCCTGCGCCGGCGCCGATCGCCGTATCTTTTTGCACGCGGGTCATGTCCGCGCAACCGCC
>JBBQNG010000377.1:0-3718 GCA_038329645.1 Burkholderiales bacterium | reverse complement strand
CGCCGAAGCCGCGCACGCCGCTGACGATGGCGAGCCTGCCGGCGCAGTGTGCGCAGGTGCTCAAGGCACCTTGAACTTCCTCGCGGCACTGGCTGCGCTGCTGCTGGCGCTGGCAACACCCTTGGCGTTCTCGCAGGAGCGCTATGCGGCCGTGCGCGCTTCGCCCGATGGCATCGGCAAGGCGTACATGGGTCGCGAGATCTCGCACGTCATGAGCTATCACGGCGCGCCGTGGCTCGAGCGTCCCGAACGAATGACCGAGGAACGCCCCGACCTCGTGCTCGCGGCGCTGGACTTGAAGCCCGGCATGGTCGTCGCCGACCTCGGCGCGGGGAGCGGGTATTACTCTTGGCGCATCGGCGAGCGGGTCGGCAAGGGCGGCACGGTGTACGCGGTCGACGTGCAGCCCGGGATGGTGAAGCTGCTTGAGAAGCAGATAGCCGAGCGGGGTGCGACGAATGTGAAGCCCGTGCTCGGCACGGCGACCGATCCGCACTTGCCCGCGGGGCAGTTGGATCTTGTGGTCATGGTCGACGTGTATCACGAGCTCGAGTTTCCGTACGAGGTGCTGGCCGCGGTCGTGCGCTCGCTGAAGGCTGGCGGGCGGGTGGCGTTTGTGGAGTATCGCGGCGATGATCCTTCGGTGCCGATCAAGGCGTTGCACACGATGACCGAAGCTCAAGTCAGGAAGGAGGCTTCGGCCCAGGGGCTGGATTGGGTGAAGACTTTGGGCGGGTTGTCGTGGCAGCAGGTGGTGGTTTTCCGCAAGCGGTGACTGGTGGTAATTTAGGAACAATTCTTCCTTAGGTCCGCGCAGCTATTGACTATCCTGTTAATATTGTTCTCGTACCGGTACATTTAATAGGAGTGCAGCAAGATTGGGCGGGCGCCTTTTCTACCGGCTGCATGGGGCGCCGCCCGCCTGTGCAGGGCCCCGAACGGCCGGCCAACGGTGCTAGACTAATTACTCCTTAAACCCGCAGCCCCAAGGGCCGGAATCAACATGGGCTTCGAAAACAGAATCGTTGTCGATCCGGCGATCCGTAGCGGAAAGCCCTGCATTCAGGGCACGCGCATTACGGTCTACGACATCCTCGAATATCTCGCGGGTGGGATGTCGGAGGCCCAGATCCTCCGCGATTTGCCGAGCCTGAAAAGCGAGGACGTCAGGGCCGTCCTGGAGTTCGCGGCGTCACGCGAACGCAAGCTTGCGGGGTCCTCGGCGGGGTGAGGCTGCTGTTCGACGAGAATCTCAGCGGGCGGTGCAGCGACGAGAACATCTGGGCGTACGCACGATCGACCGGTTTCGCGATCGTTTCGAAAGACAACGATTTTCGCCAGCATGCATTCCTGTCCGGTCCGCCGCCAAAGGTCGTCTGGCTGGCGGTCGGAAATGCCGGGACCGACGAAATCGCAGCGTTGTTGCGGTCTCGATCTGCTGGGATGCGGAAATTCGAGGGCACTGCTGAAGAGGCTTTGCTCGAAGTCGAATTATCCAAGGGCTGACCCCTTTAGGTAGCGTCCTGCCCGCCCGAGCAGTGGACGCTTAAATCCTAAACATTCGTTTTTAAAGTGCCCGGCGGATTCAAAATTCTTCCTTGACGCCGCTAGTAACTTCAAGAAAAAGCACTTTATAGGACTTGATGCGGACAGGTCGGCGCGCGGCCGGGGAATGATTCTCCTCTCCGGCCGAGGTAAAAACGCCTAGGCGTGATTGCGAACCACTCCCAATCCACAAGCTTCGCCCCAGCTTTCTTGCGCAATAATTGCGTAAGACAACCTTTTCCCGAGGGCCGCCATGGGTCAAAGCACCACTCCTTTCCGCACCCTTTTCGCTGCCCTAGCAGCACTCGCACTCCTCCTCTCCACCCCCACCCACGCCCAACCCTGGCCCACCAAGCCGATCCGCATCATCAACACCTTCTCCGCCGGCGGCTCGGGCGACGTGCTGGGAAGGTCGCTCGCCGCAAAAATGGCCGAAACGCTCGGCACCCAGGTGCTGGTCGAAAGCAAGCCTGGCGCGGGCGGCATCATCGCGACGGCGTACGTCGCCAAATCCCCCCCGGACGGCTATACGCTCCTGCTCACCCACCTGGGCTCCCACGCCATCGTGCCGGCCTTGAGAAAAGACACGGGCTACGACCCGGTGAAGGACTTCGAGGCGATTTCCCAGGTCTCGCTCGGGCCGACGCTGCTGGTAGTCAGAAACGACCTCCCGATCAAAAACGTAAAAGAGCTCATTGAGTACGGCAAGACCCACCCCGGCAAGCTCTCCTACGGCTCGGTCGGCGTGGGCAGCACGACGCACCTGGCGGGCGAGATGCTGGCGCTGGCGGCCGGCCTCGACATGGTCCACGTCCCCTACAAGGGCGGCCCGGAAATCCTCAACGACATGCTGGGCGGTCGCCTGTCGATGGCGTTCATCGGCATCTCCGCAGTCCTGAGCTTCGCCGAGCAGGGGAGGGTCAGGCCGCTGGCGGTGAGCACGATCAGGAGATCGGTGAACACGCCGAACATCCCCGCGGTGAGCGAAACGCTTCCCGGCTTCGACCTAAACTCCTGGTACGGCCTCGCGGCCCCGGCCGGCACCCCGAAGGCGATCGTGCTGAAACTCAACCACGCGGTGAACGACGCGCTCAAGCAGCCCGACGTGATCGACGTGATGAAAAAAGGCGGCATCGATCCCAATGGCACCACGCCCGAGGAATCGGTCGCGTTCGTCAAGGCGGAGGTGGAAAAATGGGCGAAGGTCGTGAAGGACGTCAAGCTCGCGCCGAACTGATCGTGGCCACGGACACTTCCGCAGTCGATACGCCGTGGGGGCCGGTGTCGGTGCGCAAGAACGGGACCTCGGGACGGTGCCTCTTCTTCCTGCACGGCATAGGTGGCAACGCCGGCGCGTGGAGGAAGCAATACGACGCGTTCGACAGCCAGTACCGCGTGATCGGCTGGGATGCGCCGGGGTACGGCGGGTCGTTCGATTTTCTGGGGGAAAACCCGACCCTGGAAGACTATGCGGCCGCATTCGGTGCTGTCCTGGATGCCCTTGACCTGAACCAGGTCGCCCTCGTCGGTCACTCGTTTGGAGGACTGATCGCGGCTTGTGCGGCGGCGAAGTACCCGGAAAGAATAGCAAGACTGGTGCTGACGGCCTGCTCTTCCGGTCACGCCACTTACGACGAAGAAAAGCGCAAGGCGATCCTGCGCATGAGGTCGGATGCTTTTGCGGGCGGCGACGTGACCGCCTACGCGCGCTCACGCGTGCAGAACCTGCTCTCCCCCGCAGCCCCCGGCGATGTCGTCGAGGAGGCTGTCCGCGTCATGGCGCAGATCAAGCAGCCCGGATTTCCACAGGCGACGCGCATGGTGAGCGCCTCCGACATTTTCCCGTATCTTCGGCATATCAGGATGCCTACGAGGGTCATTTGCGGCACGGCCGACCAGGTGACCCCGCCCGAATTGAACCGCAAGATCGCCGAATCGATCGCCGGGGCCGACTTCGTTTCCGTCGACGGGGCTGGGCACTGGCTGTTTCTGGAATACCCGGAGCAGTTCAATGCTGCCCTCCGGCAGTTCGTCAAATAGGAGAACCCAATGGCCGGACAGGCAGTCAATCCCGCAACCATCCCGTCGCTCTTCCGCAGGCAGTTCGAGCTCTGCAACGTCAAGAAGGGCGAAACGGTGATCCTGCTCACCGACTTCAATACGCGCCGCGACT
>JBBQNG010000376.1:0-3728 GCA_038329645.1 Burkholderiales bacterium | reverse complement strand
GGTTCACGGCCAGCATGTTCGGCGCCGAAGCCAGCAGCGTGATGTGACTGAAATCCTTGATCGTGTCGAACGGCAGCTTGCCGTAGAGCGCAGGATTGGTGGCGTGCACGGCGCTGGTGGAAAGCGTGATCGTGTAGCCGTCGGGCGCGGATCGGGCGACCGCCTCGCCGGCGATATTGCCGCCCGCACCCGCCTTGTTTTCGACAATGATCGTCTGCCCCAGGGCCTCGCCAAGCTTGAGCGCGTAGAGGCGGCCGAGCACGTCCGTGGCGGTGCCGGCGGAATACGGCACGATGAGGCGGATCGGCCTGTTTGGGTAGGCCTGCGCGCGAACATCGGGCGCGACGAGCGCGGCGACAGCGCCGCAAAGAGTTGCGATCAGCGCTACGAAAAGGCCCGGACGACTTGCAGCGAAAGTGCGCATGGGGGACCTCCAGTTATTTCATCAGGCTCGGCAGGTAGAGCGAGATCGCCGGGAAGGCGACCAGGATCGCGAGGCGAATGATGTCGACGAACACGAAAGGCATCACGCCGCGGAACACGGTGCGCGTCGGCACCTCGGGCAGCAGCGTGGACAGCACGAAGAGGTTCATGCCCACCGGCGGGCTGATGAGCCCGATCTCCACCACCACGACGATGAGGACGCCGAACCAGATCGGGTCGAACCCCAGGTGCACGATGATGGGGAAGAACACCGGCAGGGTGAGCAGGATCATGGACAGCTCCTCCATGGCCGTGCCGAGGATCACGTAGATCACCATGATCGCGGCCACCACCACGATCGGGTGGAGCTCGAAGCGCGACACGAATTTCGTGAGATCGCCCGGCATGCTGGTGATGTTGACGAACTCGGCGAAGATGAGCGCGCCGATGAGGATCATGAACAGCATCGAGGTGGTGCGCGCGCTTTCCACCAGCGATGCGTAGAGCGACTTCCACGTGAGCACCTTGCGCGCGTACGCAAACACCATCGCGCCGACCGCGCCCATGGCAGCACCTTCGGTCGCGGTAAACACGCCGAAGTAGATGCCGCCCATCACCAGCGCAAACAGCGCTACTACGGCGTACACGCCCTTAAAGGCCTCCCAGCGTTCGCGCCAGCTGGCACGAGCGCCGCGCGGGCCGGCTTCCGGGTCGCGCCAGGTCGAGTAAGCAACGGCGAGGCACAGCAGGAAAGTCGCGAGGATGCCCGGCAGGATCCCGGCGGCGAACAGCTTGCCGATGTTGGTCTCGGTGATGATCCCGTAGATCACCATGATGGTCGAGGGCGGGATCAGGATGCCGAGCGTGCCGCCCGCGGCGATCGAGCCGGTGGACAGTGCGTCGGAGTAGCCCAGCTTTTTCATCGAAGGGTAGGCGACCTTCGCCATGGTCGCGGCGGTGGCGATCGACGAGCCGCAGATCGCGCCGAATCCCGCGCACGCCATCACCGTGGCCATTGCCAGCCCGCCGCGCAGATGGCCGATAAAGGCATACGCCGCGCGGAACAGCTCCTGCGACATGCCGGCGCGCGTGACGAAGCTGCCCATGAGGATGAACAGGGGCACCACCGACAGCGTGTAGTTGCGCCCGGTCTCGTAGATCTTGGTCTGCGCGGTCGCGAAAGCCACCGCCCAGTTCCAGTCGCGCATGTAAGCGTAACCAACGAGGCCCACGATCCCCATCGACAGCGCGATCGGGATGCGCACGAACGCCAGCAGCATCATGACCGCCAGCCCGACCAGCGCTTCGATCATTGCCGAGCCGCCATCAGGTCGTCGAGCCGCCGGTGGAGGGTGCGCCGGGGCGGAAGATCTTCCATGCGTGGATGAGGCCCGAGAGCGCAATCATCGCCGCCATGAAATACACGAACGGCGCGATGGTGATCCTCAGGACGTCGGTGGTGTCGCCGTAGGCCGCGATCTTGCCGGCCTTCAGCCAGATCAGCCAAGCCAGGCCAAGCATGGTTGCGGCACAGACGAACTGCGACAGGGCCATGACGATTGCGCGTCCACGCGGGCCGACGGCGTTGTCGATGAAATCCATCGTCACGTGCTCGTCAGCGTGCGAGACGAGCGGCAGGCCGGCGAAAATGAGCACCAGCAGCATGAGCTCGGTGCCTTCGAAGGCGCCGCGCAGCGGGTGGTTGAAGAGATAGCGCCCGATGACGTCGACGAACGTGACGATCATCAGGGTGAACAGGATCACCGAGGCGGAAACGCCGAGCGCCGCATCGAAACGGCGCTCCCAGGCGCTTCCGGTTTCGGTCACCTGGCGCGTCCTCGCGCCGCCATCATCGTCCGGCGGCGACCTTCTTCAGCTCCTCGTGGAACTCGGCGAGCACTTTCGCGCCGTCGACGCCCTTGGCATTGGCCTTCTTGACCCAGTCGTCGATGATCGGCGCGGAGCGCGTCTGCACTTCCTTCACGAACGCGGGATCGGCGTTGACGATCTTCACATTGTTCTTCTTGAGCGCCTCGAAGCCGATCTTGTCGGCCACGTCCCACGACTTACCCGCGTGACGGGCGAGCGCCTCGCCCGAGAGTTTCGTGATCGCGTCCTGGTCCTGCTTGGGCAGTTTGTTCCACTTGTCCTCGTTCATGAAGAATCCGAACGCCGAGCTGTACATGCCGCCGGGGAAGATCGTGGCCTGGCCGATCACCGATTCGAGCTTGAAGGAGGCAATCGACTCGAACGGGAAGAACACGCCGTCGGCGACGCCCGAATTGAGCAGCTCGAAGGATTCCGGCGCGGGTTTCACGAACGCCGAGGCGCCAAGGGCCTTGGCCACCGCTTCGGCAATGCCGCCCCCGGTGCGGATCTTGAGGCCCTGCACGTCGGCGATCCCGTTGACCGGTTTCTTGGTGAACATCTGTCCGGGACCATGGGTGAACACGCCCAGCAGCTTCACACCCTTGTATTCGCCCAGCTTGTCGAAGTGTTTCCAATGGATACGCGAAAACGCCACCGAGTTGACCTCGGCAGTGTTGCCGGCGCCGGGGAGCTCGGCCATCAGCGGCATGAGATGGCGCGCGGGCGTGTAGCTCGCGGTCACGTAGGACACGTCGACCAGGCCATCCTTCACCGCATCGAACGTTCCGGGGGGCGCAGCGGGCGCCTTGGGCAGCATCTGGAACTTGACCCGGCCATTGGTGGCTTTCTCGACGTCGTTGGCCCAGCCCTGCAGCACGGTGTGGGTCAGGTGATGCGAGGGTCCCACCCACGAGGACATCGTGAGTGTGGTCTGGGCGGACGCCAGTTGTGCGGCCGACAGGCTGAACGCAACCAGTCCGAATGTCGTCAACCCCCTAAGGGCGAATTTCTGCATGGCTTTCATGTCTCCTCCGGTGTTCTTCGCTGGGCCTGTGACGACCCGAGCCGCGAGTGTATCAGCGTTGGGTTTCTGGCAAAGTGCCTCCATGAAGAAACTCCCGACGGTGGCTTTCATCGGCCTGGGGCGGATGGGCCGCCCGATGGCCGCGAGGCTCGTTGCCGCCGACTATCCGCTGCGGGTCTACGACAAAGCGGTGCGAGTGCGCCTGCCGGGTGCGTTGGCTTGCGCCTCTCCGGCGAAGGCTGCGCAAGGCGCCAGTGTCCTCGTGACGATGCTTCCTGACGGGAAAGCAGTGCGCTCCGCTTTGCTCGGGCGCAATGGCGCTGCGGCTGCCTTGTCACCCGGGAGCATCGTCGTCGACCTGAGCTCGGCCGACCGAATGGCTACGCGGGCGCTTGGCGTCGAGTTGGCGGCC
>JBBQNG010000375.1:0-3740 GCA_038329645.1 Burkholderiales bacterium | reverse complement strand
CGAAGCCGGGCTCCCGGGCTACGACATCTCCTCGTACTACGCGCTGCTGGTGCCCTCCGGCACGCCGCGCGAGATAGTGAACCGGCTCGCAGAAGCCACGGCCAAAGCCATCGCGTCGCCGGATTTGCGTGAGAAGATCGTCAACGCCGGCTCGGAGCCCGCGTCGAGCACGCCCGAGGATCTGCTGCAGATCGTGAAGGAAAGCGCGGCCAAGTACGACCGCATCATCAAGGCCGCGAACATCAAACCCGAATAGCGAGCGAGGCCACCATGTACAAGCCCTTTCCCGTCATCAGCATCGAAGGCGACGCCTACGAATGCGGCCTGCAGCACGGCACGGCCGCGGCGGCGCGCGTGGCGAACACGGTCGAACACTACTTGCCCGCGTTTGCGCGCTCGACAAAGCTCTCCAGCGCGGAGATCCACTTGCGGGCGCGCGCCTACGGGGCGCAGATCGAGAAGATCGACGCCGGCATCTACGAGGAGCTCAAGGGCATCGCCGCCGGCGCCAGGCAATCGCTCGAAGACATCGTCGCGGTCAACTGCCGCACCGAGATCCTCTACGGCAGCCTGGGTGGCACCAAGCCGGCCACCGAATGCACGACCGTCGTCGCGCTGCCCGAAGCCACGCGCGACGGCAACATGCTGGTGGGCAAGAACTGGGACTGGCGCAGCCCCGCGCTCGAATCGGTCGTCGTGCTGCGCATCCGCCAGAAGGGCAAGCCCGCGCTGGCGATGATCGTCGAGGCCGGCATGGTCGGGCGCGATGGCTTCAACGAGCACGGCATCCTCGTATGCGGCAACCTGCTTGTCTCCACCCACGACAAGGGCGCGGCGGGTGTTCCTATCCCGATCCTCAGGCGGCGCATCCTGCATTCGGTCCACTACTACGATGCGATCGACTCGCTCGCGATGGCGCCGCGCGGCGCCTCGGGCAACTACCTGATCGCGCACCGCGACGGCGTGGCGATCGATTTCGAGACCACGCCCGAGAATGTCTACGTCGTCTACCCCGAGCGCGGGCTGCTCACGCACTCCAACCACTTCCAGTCGGTGGTGGCGCAGACGACCGGGGCGACCAAGTACTACACCGGCGACACGCTGTATCGCGACTTCCGCGCCAGGCAACTGCTCGAAGGCAAGATCGGCGCCATCACGATCGACGACATCAAGGCTGTGCTCAAGGATGAGTTCGGCGCGCCGCGCGCGATCTGCCGCTCGCCGCACGAGTACGCGGGCGAATCGACTATGACGATCGCTTCACTCGTCTTCGATCTCAAGAACGGCGTGATGCATGTGGCGGCCGGACAACCGACGCAATCGGAATACCAGCCCGTCAGGCTGCCGGACGCGGGAACGCTGAAAGTCGCCAGCGCCCGCTAGCGACCCTCCTGGGCGCGGACGCAGGAAAATCCTACGTGGAGTTAGCGACGGGATAGGCGCACCGGCAGCGAGCTCGGGGTCATCGTGAACGTGAAAAGCTCCCTCACTTCGGGGGCCGTGGTGTCGAGTCCGACCCTGAAATTCTTCGTGACCATCGACATCGCCATCTTGATTTCGGCCAGCGCCAGGTAGCGTCCCGGACAGAAACGGGGGCCGCCGCCGAACGGGAACAGCTTCCTCGCCGGATCGTCGCTCGCCGGGCGCTTTTCTCCCAGCCAGCGCTCGGGCCGGAAAACCTCCGGCTCGGGGAAATCCGCCGGGTCGAGGCCCGCCAGCCGGGTCAGGATGATCACCGGCGTGCGCGGCGGCACGAGCACATCGCCGATCACCACTTCGCGGTTCGTCTCCAGGCCGAGGAAAGGCGCCACCGGCTTGATGCGCACCGCTTCATCCACCGAGGCATCGAGGTAGGGGAAGCGGTCCACGGCGCCGAAGTCGCGCAGCACGGCCCCTTCGCCAAGCACCGAATCCGCCTCGGCCGCCATGAGCCCGGCGACGCGGCTATCCCTTGCGACGAAATTGAGCAGCCAGGCGATCGTGTTCGAGGTCGTGTCCTCGCCCGCAAACACCATGGTCACCGCGTTGCCGACGACGTTCTCGTCCGTAAAACCGGAGTCCGGCTCATCGCGCGCAACGACAAAAGCCTCGAGCAGGTTGGTGGGCTTGGCGCGCAGTGCTGGGTTGGCCGCGATCTTTGCGCGCGACTGCGCGACGAACTCGGTGACGGCGGCCTGGATGCGCGCCGAGGCCGCGTCCGCCGCGCGGTCGACCGGCAGCTTGAAGTAGTTCCAGTAGGAAATCGGCGAGGTCAGCCGGCGCGCGACGCGGTTGAAGATGGTCTCGATGTCGCGCTGGAGCGAATTGGTGTCGTGCTCGAGGGTATTGATGTCCTGCCCCATGGCCAGCCAGATCGTCACATCCAGCGTCCAGGCCTTGAGGTCGCGCAGCACATTCACGGGCTGGCCCGCCGCTACGGCTTGCTCCCAGCGGCGAAGCAGGCGCTCGGTCAGCGCGACAAGCGTCGGGAAGAAGTTGCGGATCACCTCCGGCGTGAGCGCCTTCATGACGAGCCTGCGTTGCCGCCGCCAGTCGTCGCCCTCGGCGTTGAACACGCCGGTGGTGCCGAGCTCCTGGAACGCGCGCGCCGAGCGGAAGGTGCGCCTCATGGCGTCGGGACGATCGCGCAGCAGCGTCGCGATGATCGCCGGGTCGGAGACCACCATCAGCTTGCGCGGGCCGCCCTTGAACCGGTACATCGGCCCCAGCGAGCGCGCCCAGTTTTCGAGCGTGACGTGGAACTGCATCGAGTCGATCTGGAATACGTTGCCGACCACGGGCAGCCCCTTCGGCGCGGGGAGGTCCTCGAAGGAGCGGACTGCGGTGGCTTCAGGCTGCATTGCGCCCATGGCGTTCCTCTTTTGCGTTTCAGGCCCAGCGCTTGAGCATGGCGATCATCTTTGCGGTGCGCGGCCCGTAGGGCGGGTTGAACATCCCAACCCCGTTGAACCGCGACTGGCGGAACACGGGCTTGAGCTTGGAAAAGGTAAGGAACCCCTCGTGGCCATGATACTGGCCCATGCCGCTCGCGCCCACGCCGCCGAAGGGCAGCGACTCCTGCGCAATGTGCAGCAGCGTGTCGTTGATGGTCACCCCGCCGGCGGTGGTGCGTGCAAGCACTCCTTCGATGCGCGGGCGATCGTCGTCGAAAAGGTACAGCGCGAGGGGCCGCGGCCGCGCGTTCACGTAACCAATGGCCTCGTCCATGCCTGTGTACGCGACTATGGGAAGGAGCGGACCGAAGATCTCCTCCTGCATCACGCGCATGCCGTCGGTCACGCCGGTGAGCGCGATCGGCGGGATCCGGCGCGAAGCCGGGTCGGGCAACTCGGCGTGAGCGGCGAGGTTTTCCACCGTCGCGCCCTGCGCCGTCGCATCGTCGAGGTAGCCGGTGAGGCGCCCATAGTGCCGGGCTGACACGATGCTCGAGTAATCGGGCGTGGAAAGGATCTGCGGGTACATCTTCGCCACGCAGGCGCGCGCGGCATCGATAAAAGCCTTCTCGCTTCCCCGCGGCACGAGCACGTAGTCGGGAGCGATGCATGTCTGCCCGGCGTTGAGGCACTTGCCCAGCAGGATGCGGCGCGCCGCATGCTCGATCGAATAGCCCGGCGCCACGATGGCCGGCGATTTGCCGCCGAGCTCGAGGGTCACTGGCGTGAGGTTCTCGGCGGCGGCAAGCATCACATGCCGTCCCACCGCGGTCGAGCCGGTGAACAGCAGGTGGTCGAACGGCAGCC
>JBBQNG010000374.1:0-3764 GCA_038329645.1 Burkholderiales bacterium | reverse complement strand
GCGTCCTTCTCGATGTACTTGCGGTACTCGTCGAGCGTGGTCGCACCGACGCAATGCAATTCGCCGCGCGCCAACGCCGGCTTGAGCATGTTGCCCGCGTCCATGGCGCCTTCGGCCTTGCCGGCGCCGACCATGGTGTGGATCTCGTCGATGAAGACGATGGTCTGCCCCTCGTCCTGCGCGAGCTCCTTGAGGACCGACTTGAGGCGCTCCTCGAATTCGCCGCGGTACTTGGCACCTGCGAGCAGCGAAGCCATGTCGAGCGACAGGACGCGCTTATTTTTGAGCGTCTCGGGCACTTCCCCGTTGACGATGCGCTGGGCGAGCCCCTCGACTATGGCGGTCTTGCCCACGCCGGGTTCGCCGATGAGGACCGGGTTGTTCTTCGTGCGGCGCTGGAGGATCTGGATGCAGCGGCGGATTTCGTCGTCGCGACCGATGACGGGGTCGAGCTTGCCGATCCTGGCACGCTCGGTCAGGTCCATGGTGTACTTCTTGAGGGCCTCGCGGTTTCCTTCGTCGGCTTGGGATTGCACGTTCTGTCCTCCGCGCACGGCTTCGATGGCGGCCTCGAGGGCCTTTTTCGTGACACCCGCCTGCTTGAGCAGCTTGCCGACCTCGCCCTTGTCGTCAACGGCGGCGAGCAGGAACAACTCGGAGGCGATGAACTGGTCGCCGCGTTTCTGCGCCTCCTTGTCGGCCACATTGAGCAGGTTGGTCAGGTCGCGCGAAATCATCACCTCGCCGGGCGCGCCCTCGACCTTGGGCAGGCGCGAGGTCGACTGGGCCAGCGACGCCTTGAGCGCCGCGGGATTGGCCCCGCCACGCTGCAGGATGGAGGCGATCGATCCGTCGGCCTGCTCGAGCAGCGCCATCAGCAGGTGCTGGGGCTCGATGTACTGGTTGTCGTTGCCCAGCGCCGCGCTCTGGGCGTCGCCGAGGGCCTCCTGCAACTTGGTGGTGAGCTTTTCGATGCGCATTGCCTGAAATCCTCAAAAGGTTGACAGGCAAATGGGGCCTTGGAGCCCTATTTCAACCCACAGGCCCGCGCATCCCTTTGATCTGGATCAGGCCAGGGCGCGGTAGCTCATGAACCCGAGGAACGTGGCCGCAAGCGAGCCGGCGAGGTGAGCGGCCGTATGCAAGAGGGCGGCGCCGTATTGCGCGCCCATGAGCAGCTGGACCGACTCGGCCGAAAAGGTCGAGAACGTCGTCAAGCCGCCGAGGAAGCCGGTGATGCAGAACAGACGCCATTCCGGCGGCAGGGACGCATTCGAGGCGAAATAGGCGACGGCGACGCCGACGAGGTAGCCGCCGACGAGATTGGCTGCCAGCGTTCCCAGGGGCAGCGCCGGGATCGCGGGATTAAACCAGGTCGAGAGCAGCCAGCGCAGCCAGGCGCCCAGCGCCGCGCCTATGCCCACCGCGACGACGGCCATCGCCGTCATTTCCAGCGCCCCGCCGCCGCGTCGTCGGAATCTTTCGCTTCGACCCAGCGCGCGCCCTCCGGCGTCTCTTCCTGCTTCCAGAACGGGGCGCGGGTCTTGAGGTAGTCCATGATGAACTCGCACGCCGCGAAAGCGTCGCCGCGATGGCCGCTGGCCACCGCGACGAACACAATCTGGTCGAGGGGCGCGAGCTTGCCGATGCGATGGATCACGGTGCAGTCGAGCACCTCCCAACGGCCCTTTGCTTCCTCGATGATGCCCGCGAGCGCCTTTTCGGTCATGCCGGGGTAGTGCTCGAGCGTCATGGTGGCAATCCCTGCGCCATCGTTCATGTCGCGAACCACGCCTACGAAGCTCGCTACCGCGCCGACCTTGGGGTTGCCGGCGCGCACCGCGGCCATTTCGCAGCCGGCGTCGAAGTCCTCGAGCTGGACCGAGATCTTCACCCTATCCCCCAGTGACCGGAGGAAAGAACGCAATCTCGTCGCCGGCCTTGATCGCGGCGCTTGCGGAAGACATGTCCTGGTTGACCGCCATGCGGATGTTGCGACCTTCGGCCAGTGCCGCTGCCGCGGCTCCGCCGCGCGCCACGAGGTGCTCGCGCAGTGCGCCGAGCGTCGCAACGCCGGCCGGAAGTTCGATTTCCTCGGCGCCCTTGCCGACCTTCTCGCGCAGGCTTGCGAAGTAGAGGACTTTCACCTTCACCAGTAGAGCTCCGAAAAGGAGAGGAACTTCACGCGGTCACCCTTCCTGACCGCCTGGTTGGCCGGATTGTCTACGAGGCCGTCGGCCCACGCGGTCGAGGTCATGACGGCCGAATCCTGCGTCGGGTAGAGGTCCAGGCCGCCGGCTGGATTCCATTTTACGCGCAGGTATTCGCGCCTGGCGTCGGGCTTGTCCCAGTTGAAATCGGCGCGCGCATCGATGATGCGTGGCGCGACGTTGGCAATCCCCTGGGTCTTGAGGAGGAAAGGCCGCGCGAAGACGAGAAAAGTGACGAACGAGGACACCGGGTTGCCGGGCAAGCCGATGAACGCCGCATCCTTCACCTTGCCGAACGCGAGCGGCCGGCCCGGCTTCATGGCGATTTTCCACATCAGGAGCGATCCTTCGGCCTCGACCGCCGGCTTGACGTGATCCTCCTCGCCCACCGAAACGCCGCCCGAAGTGACGATGATGTCGTTTTCCGCCGCTGCGCGCCGCAATACTTCGCGCGTCGCATCGAGCCGATCCGGCACGATCCCGTAGTCGCGCACCTCGCAGCCGAAGAGCCTCGCCATGCCGTTGAGCGTAAAGCGGTTGGAGTTGTAGATTCGCCCCGGCGGCAGGGGATCGCCCGGCATCACCAGCTCGTCGCCGGTGAAGAACAATGCCATGCGGACCTTGCGCCGGACCGGTAGCGTCTTGATGCCGACCGATGCCGCGAGGCCCGTGTCCTGCGGACGCAGCTTGATGCCGGCTGCGAGGACCGCCCCCCCCGCGCGGATGTCACTGCCGGCGCGCCGCACCCATTCCTCAGGCTGCGGCTTCTTCTTCACCACGACATGATCGCCATCCACCGCGCAGAACTCCTGCATGACCACGGCGTCCGCGCCTGCCGGGATCGGTGCGCCGGTAAAGATGCGCGCCGCCGTCCCCGCCTCGAGCGGTCCGCCTACTGAGCCCGCTGCAATGCGTTGCGCGACGCGCAACCGCGTGTCCGGCCCGGCGATGTCCGCCACGCGCACCGCATAGCCGTCCATCGCGCTGTTGTCCATCGGCGGCACGTCCATGGTCGACGATTGCGCCCGCGCGAGCACGCGGTCGGTAGCCTCCAGCGTCGAAACTTCCTCGATATCCGGCACCGTCGTCGCGCCCGCGAGCAGGACCTCGAGCGCCTCGTCTACTGAAAGCAGTCCCTTGTTCAACGTGGTTCCTTCACTGCAGCTTGAGGTATTCGATGATGAAAGTTGCAATCGCCGCATCGTCATTGAGGTCGAGACGCGGCAGCTGGGTCTCGACCTGCGCGTCGGTCGCGATGGCCACGATGTTCGGGTCGTTCGGGTGCAGCAGCGCGGCGTCCGTGCCGGCGCGATGCACTTCGAGCTTGGGGATGGCCTGGAACTTGAAGCCCTCGACGATCACGAGGTCGCAGGGCGAAAGGTGCTTGACCTGCTCCTCGAACGAGGGTTCGGGCTTGACGCGCAGCTCATGCATGAGCACCCATCTCTGAGAGGACGTCACCAGGACCTCGGCGGCGCCGGCATGGCGGTGGCGGTAGGAATCCTTGCCCGCCTTGTCGACGTCGAAGGTATGGTGCGCGTGCTTGATCAGCGA
>JBBQNG010000373.1:0-3770 GCA_038329645.1 Burkholderiales bacterium | reverse complement strand
CACAGGGAAATTTTCCCCGGAGGCCTTCGCGAGCACGATTGCCGCGCTGATTCCCGAGAACGCCATCGTCGCCGAAGACGCGGTCACTTCGGGGCGCCAGCTGTTTGCGCCGACTTTCGCCGCCGCGCCGAACGACTGGATCCAGATCACGGGCGGTGCCATCGGCTGCGGCCTGCCCATAGCCACCGGCGCCTCGATCGCCTGCCCGGAGCGCAAGACGGTCTGCCTGCAGTCGGATGGGGGCGGCATGTACACGCTGCAGTCGCTCTGGACCCAGGCGCGCGAGAAGCTGGATGTGGTGAACGTGATCTTTGCCAACCACAGCTATCGGATCCTGATGGGCGAGCTCACTGCGGTGGGCGCAACACCGGGCAAGAGCGCGCGGCAGCTGTTCGACCTGGGACCGCCGGACCTCGACTGGATCAAGCTTGCGGGCGGCATGGGGATGGAAGCGGTGCGCGCGGATACGCTCGACAAGTTTGCCGATGTTTTCAAGTCCGCCTGCGCCCGCAAAGGGCCGTTCCTCATCGAGCTGGCCGTGCCCTGACGCAAGATTGTGTGACTTTATATTGTGTAGATTGGCTCCAGTCGCGGCTTTAATCCATATTTTTTTGCCGTTATTGGAAATATAACTATAACGAGGAGACACGATGTCCAGATCGGCCTGCTTGACCGCCGTGCTTGCCCTCGCCTCATTCGCAGCGCAGGCGCAAGGCTACCCTTCGCAAACCGTGCGCATCATCGTCGGCTTCCCACCCGGCGGCACCACCGACGTCATCGGGCGCCTCGTGGCACAGGAGCTCACCGAATCGCTGGGCAGGGCCGTAGTGGTCGAGAACCGCCCGGGGGCAAGCGGCACCATCGGTAGCGGCATCGCGGCCAAATCGACGCCGGATGGACACACCCTGCTCGTCGTGTCGAGCACCCACGGCACGGCCCCCGCGCTGTACGCTTCGCTGCCCTACGAGGACAAGGACCTCGTCCCAGTGGCGCTGATCGCGACCACGCCCTACGTGCTGGTGGTGCACCCGAGCATGGCGGCGACGAACATGGCCCAGCTCCTCGCCTACCTCAAGCAGAATCCCGGCAAGGTCGAGTACGCTTCCTCCAGCCCCGGCACCGCGCAGCACCTTGCAGGCGAACTGGTGCAACGCATGGCCGGCGTGAGCATCGTCCATGTCCCGTACAAGGGCACGGGCGCACTGATGCCCGACCTTTTGGCCGGACGCGTGCCGATGATGTTCGAGAACATCGCCATCATGACCCCGCACATCAGGAAGGGATCGCTGCGGCCCATAGCGATCTCGAGCGCGAAGCGCACGCCCCTGCTGCCGGATGTGCCGACCGTGGCCGAAACCGGCCTCGCCGGATTCGAAGTGCTGGGGTGGTTCGCGCTGCTCGCGCCGGCAAAGACCCCGCCCGACGTGATCCGGCGCCTCAACAGCGAGGTAAACGCGGCGATTGCGCGCCCTGCGATCGTCGCCCGGTTCGCCGAGCTGGGCGCGGAGCCCCTCGGCGGCACGCCGGATCAGGCGGCGGCGTTCATCCGGGGAGAGCAGGAAAAGTGGGGCAAGATCATCCGCGACGCGGGCATCAAGCAGCAGTAAAGGCCCGCACGATCAGCGAAATGCCGCTCAAGGCGAGCATGATCCCGATGGCGCGGATGAGGGCATCGCGCGAAATGCGCGCGAACGCTTTCGAGGCGACCCACAGCCCGAGGAGCGAGGCCGGCAGGCTGGCCAGGGCCCACAGCCAGGGCGTCGGGGACTGCAGGGGCCCCGCGATGAAAAAGACGACCACCCGCAGCGTGATGCTGAACATCGTGCAAATGCCGAGCGTGGCGCGATATTGCTCCTTGGTCAGCGGCCTGCGCGACAGGTAGATCGCGTACGGCGGGCCGCCCGAGCCGAACAGCGTGCTGGTGATGCCGCCCACGAAACCGGCCGCGTAGGCCCAGGCCTGGTTTGCGATCGACACCGATCCGGCACGCACCAGGTTGGAGGTCGCCACCAGCAGCACGAACACGCCGAGCGCAGCCATGGAAACCGCGCGAGGGAGGTTTACGAGCATCGTCATGCCGACCACGGTGCCGGCAACCACGAGCGGAATCATGCGCTTCCATTCCCCGCCCACCGCATTCTTCGGGTCGCTGAGCCCGATCCGCCATGCGCTCGTGCAATCGAGGATCGCGAACATCCCCAGCGCAAACGGCAGGGGAACCAGGTGCGTGGCAAGCGGGATCGTCACCAGCGCGGCGCCGAACCCGGTAACGCCGAAGATGAATGCCCCGGCGAAGGCGATTGCCGCCAGCGTGGCGAGCGTCGCGTAGTCGCCCGCGCTCACTCCTGCTCCGGACCGATCAGGAGGGCCTGCCGGGTCCAGCGGTTCATCTTGCGCAGGCCGGACACGTGGCTGGAAAAAGGCAATCCGAGCTTCTCCTCGAGCCGCACCGCGCAGCGCCGCAGCTCGTCCCACGCGATCAAACGCGGGGCCCCCTTGATCGCAAACACGATCACGTTGCCATCCTCGCGCGCGTTGAGACAGACCACACAGCCGGCGAATGCCGCTTCGATGCGCCGGAGGTAACGGTCGAACTTGCGGTCGCGCCCGAAGAAATTGACCACCAGCACGCCGTGAGCGCGCAGTGCCTCGTAGGCTGCCGCATAAAAATCCTCGCTCACGAGCCCCGGCACCTGGTCGCCGTCATCGAAGCCGTCGACAAAAAGCAGGTCGCAGCCCTCTTTCATCCCGTGGACGGTGAGCGCCCCGTCGCCAAGTTCCACCTTGAGCTTGGTGCCGTCGGCGGGCACACTGAAGAGCGATCTCGCCGTAGTGATCACAGCCGGGTTGAGCTCGATCACCCGGGTGCGCACGCCGGGCAGGCGCCGGAACAGGAATTTCGGGATCGATCCGCCGCCCAGCCCGATCATCAGGCAGTCGCGCGGGCGCGGATGGAACAGCAGGAAAGCCATCATCGTGCGGGTGTAGTCGAGCTCCAGGTCATCCGGCGCATCGATGCGCATCGCGCTCTGGATGTGGTCGCCGCCGAGATGGAGGTAACGAACCCCCTCCTCCTCGCTGACGACGACCTCCGGATAAAGGAGCGCTTTCTTCGGCCAGCTCATCGCCGGCTGCGCGCAAGCAAGTAAACGCCCGCAGCGCCGAGGAACGACAGCAGCGCGGCGCCCAGGATCGGCGCGTCGTAGCTGCCGAGCCGGTCGAAAGCGTAGCCCGCAAGCGGCGGCCCGATGAGCGTACCGATGCCCGGCGCCGTGTACAGCCAGCCGATGATCGCGGACACCGCGCGACCGCCAAAGATGTCCATCACCACGGCGGGCATGGTGGCCACGAATCCTCCGTAGAAAAGCCCCATGCCCACCGCCATCGCGGCCAGCGCCCACAGGCTTTGCGACTGCCACCAGGCGATGAAGCAGGCGCCCAGGCCCGCGTACATCAAGGCCAGCGAGCGCAAGCGGCCCATGCGGTCGGCCAGCCCGCCGATGCCGAACCGCCCCAGCAGGCTGCCCAGGCCGATCAGGCTGACCAGCATCACGCCTGCGGCCTCGGGATGCCCGAGGTCGGTTGCATAGGGCGCCAGGTGGACCATGGGCACGAACACGCCGATCGTCGGGAGGAACAGCGAGACGTACAGAATCCAGAACACCCTGGAGCGGAGCGCCTCGGCAAGCGTTGATCCGGATTGAGGCTCGGCCTGGGGCGACGTCCCGGCTTTCTCCCCGAGGCGGCGCTCGCTTCGTTCCGGATCGTTG
>JBBQNG010000372.1:0-3779 GCA_038329645.1 Burkholderiales bacterium | reverse complement strand
GTGATGACCTCGCCAATGCGCATCTCCTTGCGCGAGAGGCTTTCTTCGAAGAGGGCGGCGAACGAGTCGGGGTCGTGCGGAGGCGTGTTGGGGCTGGGTGCTGCAGAGGACAGACTGGACATGTAAATAGGACCTGGTTGGGGCCGCCTGGGATCTCCTTCCGGGAGGAACCTCAGGTCGGGCTGAGTTACAAAAAAGGCGTTGCAGCCAAATGGCCGCCCGCCCGCCATTCGAACCGCTTCGCCCACGACTGTTAATCCTTTCAGATCAACGGGCTTTCAGCGATTCCACTCTTTCCCGCGCCTGCTGCACCACCTGTGCAACAACTTCTTCCACCGACAGGTCCGACGAGTCGAGCAGCACTGCGTCTGGCGCCGGTACGAGCGGCGCCGCCGCTCGGCTCGCGTCGCGCTCATCGCGCATCGCAAGGTCCCGGGAAAGGGACGCGAGATTAGCACGTATTCCTTTGTCATTCAACTGTTTATACCGGCGCTCGGCACGCACCCGGACGCTCGCCGAAAGAAACACTTTGAGGAGGGCGTCCGGGAAGACCACCGTGCCCATGTCGCGACCATCGGCCACCAGCCCCGGGAGTTGCCTGAACGCTCGCTGGCGCACGAGCAATGCAGCGCGGACCCGCGCCAGGCGGGCGACCGACGAAGCCAGATTGCCGATCGCCTCGCTGCGCAAATCGTTGGTAACCTCTTGTTCGGACATAAAAATACTCCCACCCGAAAATCTGACGTCGAGGCCTGAAGCGATTTTTTCCAGGCCAGGCTCGTCGTATTCGGCAATCCCGGCCAGCGATGAGGCCAAGGCTACAAGTCGGTATAGGGCACCGCTTTCGAGGGCATGAAAACCAAGCGCTTGCGCCACGCGGCTCGCCACCGTTCCCTTGCCCGAGGCCGACGGGCCGTCGATGGCTATTACTGGAGGCGCAGTCACTTGTGCTCCGTCAGAGCCGCAAACGCCTGGAAATATTCCGGAAAAGTCTTCGCCACGCATCCCGGATCGTTGATGCGCACCGCCACCCCGCCCAGCGCGACGAGCGAAAAGCACATCGCCATCCGATGGTCGTCATAGGTGTCTATCGTGGCCGGCTTGAACCGGACTGGGGGCGTGACGCGCAGGTAGTCCGCGCCCTCTTCGACCAATGCGCCGACTTTGCGCAATTCGGCGGCCATGGCCGCGAGGCGGTCGGTTTCCTTGACGCGCCAGCTCCCGATATTGCGCAGCGTGCTCGGTCCATCAGCGAACAGGGCCATCATCGCGGCCGTCATCGCGGCATCCGGGATGTGATTGAGGTCGGCATCCAACGCCCGCAGGGGACCTTCGCGGCTGGCCTCGATCCAGTTGGGCCCCCAGCGCACGCTGGCGCCCATGCGCTCGATCACTTCGACGAATCGCACGTCGCCCTGGATGCTGTCCTGCCCGATTCCCTCGACCTTCACCGGTCCGCCCGCAATCGCTCCGGCCGCGAGGAAATACGACGCGGAGGAAGCATCGCCTTCCACGTGGATGGCGCCGGGGCTCGTGTAGCCCTGGTTGCCGGGAATGTGGAGCTTGCGCCAGTCTTCACGCCGGACCGCGACGCCGAAGCGCCGCATCAGGTTGAGTGTGATTTCCACATAGGGCTTTGAAATAAGCTCGCCGTCGACTTCGATCACCGCGTCGCGACGTGCAAGCGGTAGCGCCATCAGGAGCGCCGTGAGGAACTGCGACGACACGTCTCCGCGCACGCGTACGGGCCGCTCGAGCGTGATGCTGCTGCGGCCGATCGCAAGGGGCGGAAAGCCTTCAGTCCCCAAGTAGTCGATGGCGGCACCGATTTGACGCAATGCGACCACCAGATCGCCGATAGGGCGCTCATGCATCCGCGGCACGCCCGACAGTTTGTAATCGCCGCCAGCGACAGCCAGCACCGCGGTCAGTGGCCGGAACGCGGTGCCCGCATTGCCGAGGAAAAGATTGGCCTGCTTCACAGGGATCGCGCCGGCACAGCCCTGCACGCGCGTCCCCTCGGAGCGGCTCGAAAACACCTCGATGCCAAGCGCCTGGAGGGCGGCGAGCATGACCCGGGTGTCATCGGCCTCGAGCGCGTCGTGCACGACCGTCTCGCCGCTCGCGAGGCCCGCCAACAGAAGTATCCGGTTCGAGATGCTTTTCGAGCCCGGCATGCGCACGCTGCCGGACACGTTCCGGATGGGCTGCAGGTCGAGGTGATCCATGGGACTCAGGCGTCGAAGTCGCCCGCGAGCCAGCGGTTGCGCGCATTGCGCGCCTGGTCGAAGACCGCTTCGAGCGCAACCCCGTCGCCGGCTGCGAGGGGAACGCGCAGGGCGCGGAGCTTCTCGACGTAACGGTCCAGCTCGGTGACGAGCGCATCGCGGTTCGCCACGCAGATGTCGCGCCACATTTCGGGGTAGCTCGATGCGATGCGCGTGAAATCGCGGAATCCGCCCGCCGCGTATCCGAAGAGCTGGCCCGAATTCTCCCGCCCGGCGAATTCGTGCACGAGGGCATAAGCGAGGACGTGCGGCAGGTGGCTGACGGCAGCGAATACCGCGTCGTGCTCGGCAGCGCTCATGCTCGAAATCCGGGCACCGCAGGCCTCCCAGGCCGCCGCGGCACGCTCAACGAGCCCTGCCGGATTCTCGGCAAGGGGCGCGAGGACAACCCGCTTTCCAGCAAAGAGGTCCGCTTTTGCCGCCGCAGCGCCACTGTGCTCGGCGCCCGCAATCGGATGCGCCGGCACGAACTGGGCGATCCGCACGCCGAGCGCCGCACGCGCGGCCGCCACGACGTCCTGCTTCGTGCTGCCCGCATCCATGACCAGCGCAGAAGGCGCGAGGCCGGGGACGACACGGGCGAACAGGTCCGGGAACTGTGCAACCGGCGCAGCAACGAGCACCAGGTCGGCATCGCGGACCGCGACCGCAACGTCGGTCTCTACGCTGTCGACGATGCCGCGCTCTTTCGCAACGCGCATGTTGCCCGGATTGCGCCCCACTCCGACGACGGTGGCGCACGCGCCCGCTGTTCGAAGCGCAAGCGCGAACGATCCGCCGATCAGGCCTACGCCCAGGACGGCGACCCGCTCGAAGCGGATCGTCACCCGCGCAGGCTCGCCGCGAGGGCCGCGAGGAAACGCTCGTTTTCCTCCGGCGTGCCGATCGAGACGCGCAGGTGCTCGGGCAGCTCGTACCCGGCGACCGGGCGCACGATAACCCCGCGCTTGAGCAAGCGCTTGAATATCTCGCCCGCCTTGCCCACGCGGATCGTGATGAAATTGCCGTACGACGGGATGTAGTCGAGGCCCAGGGCACGCGCGCCCTCTTCGATGCGTTTCATCCCCGAGCGGTTCTCCGCGTAACTGCGCGCAACGAACTCCATGTCGTCCAGCGCTGCAGCGGCCGCGGTAAGCGCGATGCTATTGACGTTGAACGGCTGGCGCACGCGGTTCATGAGATCGGCAACCGACGGATGCGCCATTGCATAACCGACGCGCAGCCCGGCCAGGCCGTAGGCCTTGGAGAAGGTTCGCGTAATGATGAGGTTGGGATGGCGCTTGAGCCACTTGACCGTGTCGCCGCGCAGCTCGGGCGGCAGGTATTCGTTGTATGCCTCGTCGAGCACCACGATGCATCCCCGAACCGCTTTGAGGAACGCCGCGATCTCGTCGTAGGCGACGAAGGTCCCCGTGGGATTGTTCGGGTTGGCGATGAAGACCATGCGCGTATCGCCGGCCACGGCGCGGGCCATTGCGCCGAGGTCGTGCC
>JBBQNG010000371.1:0-3793 GCA_038329645.1 Burkholderiales bacterium | reverse complement strand
GGCCACGGGGATAGAACTGCTCGATGCGCCGGTGTCAGGCCGCGTCGAAGGCGCGCGGGCAGGGACGCTCACAATCATGTCGGGCGGCGAGGCTGCGGCGTTGAAGAAAGTCCGGCCTCTGCTCGAAAACGTCGGAAACCGCATCTTCCACGCCGGCCCGCTCGGGGCCGGTCACGCGGTGAAGGCGCTCAACAACTACATCGCGGCGGCAGGAACGATTGCGGCGTTCGAGGCCGTGATCGTCGGGCGTGCGTTCGGGCTCGACGCGGCGCTGATGACGGACATCTTCAACGCCTCGGCGGGCAGGAACAGCACGACCGAGAACAAGGTGAAGCAGCACGTGCTCAGCGGGAAATTCGGCTCCGGGTTCGCGCTGTCCTTGATGGCGAAGGACGTGGGCATTGCGGCGGCTCTGGCGCGTTCGCTTGGGGTGGACGCGCCGTTCACGCGCAAAACTCGGGAGCTGTGGCGCGCGGCGGAGGGTGGGCGTCCCGCTGGCGCGGATCACACCGAAATTTATTGTTACCTGAAAGGGCTCGAACGAAAGCGTAAATCCTGAACTTTCGTATTCAAAAGTCTAGGTCTGACGCGGCTGTAATGTCAATTTGTGTATCGATACCGGTACATTTTAGCACGCAACTTACTTCAGGCTCTGGCGCCATTTTGGAACCCAAAGATCACCGCCGCGTCCCTGCGGGGTCAACGGGCGCTGTGTTTGGCGGCAGGGTATTGTGTTGCAGTGACGCTGCGCATCTAATGTGCCCCTCGCATCGAAGAACCGGATGACGACTATGGGTATGACGACGCAGCGAACGACGGGAGGCCTCCATGGCTGATTTGCCCAGGACAGTCCAGATCAAGGAAGAAGGTCCGCGCGAGGGATTCCAGATCGAGAAGGGACCGATCCCCACGGCGCGCAAGATCGAGCTCATCGACGCCCTGTCGAAGACCGGCGTGAGGCAGATGCAGATCGTGTCGTTCGTGAGCCCGAAAGCCGTGCCCACCATGGCCGACGCCGAGGAGGTGGTCAAAGGCCTCACGATGCAGCCAGGCGTCTCGTACACGGGCCTGTGGTTCAACGACCAGGGCCTCGCGCGTGCGATCGGCACGGGTCGCCTCGACATCAAGGGCTCGATCTCGCTCACGGCCTCGGCGAAATTCCTCAAGAAGAACCTCAACCGGACGCCCGAGCAGCAGCTCGCGGTCACGCGCGGCATGATCGGCACGTACAAGGAGCGGGGCATCGCGATCGAGCGCGCAACGGTCATGGCGGCCTTTGGCTGCAACTTCGAAGGCGATGTTCCGGTCGAACGCGTGGTCGAATACGTCGATCGCCTGTTTGGTTTGGCGAAAGAGCAGGGCGTGCCGTTGAAGCGCGTCTCGCTCGCCGACACCATGGCGTGGGCCACGCCGCTGTCGATCAAGCGCGTCGTCGGCGCCGTGCGCGAAAAATATCCTGACCTCGAGCTCGAGCTCCACCTGCATGACACGCGCGGCATGGGCGTGGCCAACGCGTATGCCGGAATGGAGATGGGCGTCGCGCGCTTCGATTCGTCGGTCGCGGGTCTGGGCGGCTGCCCGTTCGCGGGCCACGCTGCGGCCGCGGGAAATGTCTGTACCGAAGACCTCGTGTTCCTCTGCGACGAGGTCGGCATCGAGACCGGCATCGACCTGGAGAAGCTGGCCGCGTGCGGGCGCCTGGCCGAGGACGTGGTCGGGCATCCCTTGCCGGGCTCGGTCATGAAAGGCGGCAGCCTGCGCGCTCTGCGCAACAAGATTACGGAAGCGGCGCGCGCTTGAGCAGCACCGCACCGCTACCGCTCGAGGGTGTCCGCGTCCTCGAGTTCTGCCACACGATCATGGGCCCGAGCGCGGGCATGCTGCTCGCCGACCTTGGCGCCGACGTCATCAAAATCGAGTCGGCGCCCGAGGGTGACAACACGCGGCGACTGCAGGGGTTCGCAAGCGGCTTCTTCTTCGCCTTCAACCGTAACAAGCGTAGCCTCGCGGTCGACCTCAAGTCGCCCGACGGGCGCGACCTCGTCTATCGCCTAGTGACGGACACGGACGTGGTGCTGGAGAATTTCGGGCCGGGCACCATGGATCGCCTGGGCTGCGGCTACGCGGATTTTTCCAAGCGCAACGAACGCCTGGTCTACTGCGCGCTCAAGGGATTCCTCTCCGGGCCGTACGAGCACCGCCCGGCGCTCGACGAGGTGGTGCAGTACATGGCGGGCCTCGCCTACATGACCGGTCCGCCGGGGCAGCCGTTGCGCGCAGGCGCCTCGGTGATCGACATCATGGGCGGCATGTTCGCGGTGATCGGCGTACAGGCCGCCCTGCGCGAGCGCGAGCGCACGGGCAAGGGGCAGCTGGTCAAGTCGGCGCTGTTCGAAACGACGGCTTACCTCATGACCCAGCACATGGCCGGGCAGGCGGTCACGGGGCGTCCGCCGCCGCCGATGCCGGCGCGCGAAGGCGCGTGGGGCATCTACGAGACGTTCAAGACCGCGGACGGCGAACTGATCTTCATCGGGCTCACCAGCGACAACCACTGGCGCCGCTTCTGCCACCACTTCCAGCGCAGCGACCTGCTCGACAACCCGAAGTACGCCAACAACCAGCATCGCGTGAAGGAAAGGGCGTCCATCCGCCCCGTGGTGGCAGAGTGCGTGGCGCGGCACACGCTAGCCGAGCTCACGGCCCTGTTCGACGAAATAGGCATCCCGTTCGCGCCGGTAGCCAAGCCCGGCGACCTGTTCGAGGACCCGCAGCTCAACGCGGGCGGCCGCATGCTCGAGGTGGAGTTCAAGGACGGCGTGCGGGCGAAGATCCCGCGCCTGCCGCTGGAGATGGGAGGCCACGACATGGGGCTGCGGCGCCAGGCGCCAGCAATCGGCCAGCACAGCGACGAGATCCTGCGCGCAGCGGGGCTTTCGGAAGCCGAGGTCGGCGAACTCCACGCGCGCGGCATCGTCAGCGGGCCGGCAAGAGGATGAATCGACGCGAAGATCCCCAAGCAGTAGCCCGGTCGGGAATCTTCCCAATTTGTTTTTGGAGATTGGCTCCAGGAGCCGTTCTTCGGCATATTTCTGTATCGGTACCGGTACATTTCCGATGACCATGCTGGGCGCGACCTTCGACCTGCTGAAAAGGGCCAGCCTTGCGGCGCCCGAGGTCCCGTGGGCGCGGCGTGAAGACCGCCTGAGGCGGCTCGCGCGGCTGGTCGAATCGAATGCCGGGGAGTTCGCGCGCGCCATCAGCGCGGACTTCGGCCACCGTTCCGCGCACGAGACCGATCTCCTCGAAGTGTTCCCGAGCCTGTCCGGCATCAACCATGCCCTGGCGCACGGCAGGCGCTGGATGCGCGGCGAGCGGCGCTCGACCGGCCTGTGGTTCCTGCCGGCCAGCTCGCGCGTGACCCCGCAGCCGCTCGGTGTGGCGGGCATCATCGTGCCGTGGAACTACCCGCTCTACCTCGCCATTGGGCCGCTCTGCGCGGCGCTTGTGGCCGGGAACCGCGCGATGCTCAAGCTCTCCGAATTCACACCCGCGTTCGGCGCGCTGTTCGAAAGCGTTTGCGCGAAAGGCTTTGCCGCGGATGAGGTTGCCGTGGTCAACGGCGATGCGGCGGTCGCCGCCGAGTTCTCCCGGCTGCCGTTCGACCACCTGCTGTTCACCGGCTCGACCGCGGTGGGACGGCATGTGATGCTTGCCGCCGCCGAGAACCTCACGCCAGTGACCCTCGAGCTCGGCGGCAAATCGCCGGCCATCGTGGCGCCGGGCTATTCGA
>JBBQNG010000370.1:0-3793 GCA_038329645.1 Burkholderiales bacterium | reverse complement strand
TCTGCATGCGCAGGCCGAAGTGGGCTTTTTGCAGCTCCTTGACTTCGTTCTCGAGGCCGGCAACGTCTTTCTTTCGCAGTTCAGCAGTTTTCATTGTTCCAATACTCCTGAATTACGAGCCGATCATGCGGCTGACGAATGTCGTGCGCAGGGGCAGCTTGGCGGCCGCGAGGCGGAACGCTTCGCGGGCGAGTTCTTCGGGCACACCGACGATCTCGAACACGACCTTTCCCGGCTGGATTTCGGCGACGTAGTACTCTGGGTTGCCCTTGCCGTTACCCATCCGCACTTCGGCGGGCTTGTGGGAAATCGGCTTGTCGGGGAACACACGGATCCAGATCCGGCCGCCACGCTTGACGTGGCGGGAAATCGCGCGGCGCGCGGCTTCGATCTGGCGGGCCGTCAGGCGGCCCCGGTCCGTGCACTTGAGGCCGAAATCACCGAATGCCACCGAGTTGCCGCGGGTGGCGATGCCGGTGTTACGGCCCTTCTGCTCTTTGCGATATTTGCGGCGAGCGGGTTGCAGCATGTTTATTCTCCTTTACCGTCAGCCGGGGTCGCGGGGGTGCCGCTTCCCGAGGCTGGCGCGGCTGCCTTGCGGACGCGCTTAACGGTAGTTTTCGGTGCTTCTGCACCTGGGGTTGCTTCGGCGGGCTTGTCGGTGCCATCAACCGGCGCGACATTGCCCGCACCTGCTGCGGGGCGGCGGGGAGCGGGACCACGGCGGTCGCCCGTCGGGCGGTCGCCCGGGCGGGCGTCGCGACGCGGACCGCGCGGACGACGCTCGTCATCCGGGCGCGGGGTTTCCACGGCCGGCGCATCGTTGCGGCCGAGCGTGTCGCCCTTGTAGACCCAGACTTTCACGCCGATCACGCCGTACGTGGTCTTGGCTTCCGAGAACCCGTAGTCGATGTCGGCGCGCAGCGTGTGAAGCGGCACGCGACCTTCGCGGTACCACTCGCAGCGCGCGATCTCGATGCCGTTCAAGCGGCCCGACGACATGATCTTGATGCCCTGGGCGCCAAGCCGCATTGCGTTCTGCATCGCGCGCTTCATCGCGCGACGGAACATGATGCGCTTTTCGAGCTGCTGGGTGATGCTGTCGGCGATCAGCTTTGCATCGATCTCGGGCTTGCGCACTTCCTCGATGTTCACCGCCACCGGCACTCCCAGGCGCTTGCCCAGTTCCTTCTTGAGCGCCTCGATGTCTTCGCCCTTCTTCCCGATCACCACGCCCGGACGGGCCGAGAAGATGGTGATGCGGGCGTTCTTGGCGGGACGCTCGATCAGGATGCGCGACACGGCCGCGTTCTTGAGCTTGACCTTGAGGTACTCGCGCACCTTGATGTCTTCCGCCAGCATGCCGGCGAAGTCACGGTTGTTGGCGTACCAGCGGCTGGCCCAGTTGCGGCTCACCGACAGGCGGAAGCCGGTAGGATGGATTTTCTGTCCCATATCTTTCCTGAGCCTGTTAGTTGCCGACCGTCAAGTACACGTGGCACGTGGGCTTGACGATTCGGTTGCCGCGGCCTTTGGCGCGGGCGGTGAAACGCTTGAGCGAAGCGCCCTGCTCGACGTAGATGGTCTTGACCTTGAGCTCGTCGATGTCGGCGCCGTCGTTGTGTTCGGCATTGGCGATCGCGGACTCGAGCACCTTCTTGATGATCACGGCGGCTTTTTTCTGGGTGAATTCGAGCGTGTTGAGCGCCTGGTCCACCTTCTTGCCCCGGATCAGGTCGGCCACCAGCCGTCCCTTGTCGACCGACAGACGAACGCCCCTGAGGACTGCACGTGTTTCTGACATGGTCTTTCCTTATTTCTTCTGGACTTTTTTGTCCGCCGGGTGACCCTTGAAGGTGCGCGTCAGGGCGAATTCGCCCAGCTTGTGGCCCACCATCTGGTCGGTGATGTAGACCGGCACGTGCTGCTTGCCGTTGTGCACGGCGATCGTCAGCCCGATGAACTCGGGCAGGATCATGGAGCGGCGCGACCAGGTCTTGATCGGCTTCTTGTCCTTGGTCGTCACTGCCTTGTCGGCCTTGGCGACGAGGTGGTGGTCGACGAACGGACCTTTTTTGAGTGAGCGAGTCATTGGCTACCCCTTACTTCTTGCGACGCGACACGATCATGACCTGCGTGCGCTTGTTGTTGCGGGTCCGGTAACCCTTGGTCAGATTGCCCCACGGATCGACAGGGTGACGGCCTTCGCCGGTCTTGCCCTCGCCGCCGCCGTGCGGGTGGTCCACAGGGTTCATCACCACGCCGCGCACGGTCGGGCGGATGCCCATCCAGCGCTTCACACCGGCCTTGCCGAGCTGGCGCAGGCTGTGTTCTTCGTTGGCGACTTCGCCGATCGTGGCGCGGCATTCGATGTGGATCCGGCGCACTTCACCGGACCGCATGCGGACCTGGGCGTAGGTGCCTTCGCGCGCCAGCAAAGTCGCCGAAGTGCCGGCCGAACGGGCGATCTGCGCGCCCTTGCCCGGCTTGAGTTCGATGCAGTGAATCGTAGAGCCGACCGGAATGTTGCGCACCGGCAGGGTGTTGCCGGCACGGATCGGGGCCTCGGCGCCGGACAGCAGCGACGCACCCACTTCAAGGCCGCGCGGGGCGATGATGTAGCGGCGCTCGCCGTCGGCGTAGCACACCAGCGCGATGTGCGCCGTGCGGTTCGGGTCGTATTCGATGCGCTCCACCTTGGCCGGGATACCGTCCTTGGCGCGGACGAAGTCCACGACGCGGTAGTGGTGCTTGTGACCACCGCCCTTGTGCCGGGTGGTGATATGGCCGTTGTTGTTGCGGCCCGACTTCTGGAACTGCGGCTCCAGCAGAGGAGCGTAAGGCTCACCCTTGTGCAGGTGGTCCCGGGAGATCTTCACCATGCCGCGCTGGCCTGGTGAAGTGGGTTTCATCTTGATGACTGCCATGATGTGTTCCGCGCTTACGCGGCCTCCCCTGCGAGGTTCAGCTCTTGACCCGGCTTGAGCATCACGTAGGCCTTGCGAATATTGTCCCGGCGGCCCATGGACTTGCCGAAGCGCTTGCTCTTGCCCTTGATGTTCACCACGGACACGCCCTTCACCTCGACCTTGAACATCAGTTCGACGGCGGCCTTGATCTCAGGCTTGGTGGCGTTCTGCAGGACCTTGAACGTGACGGCGTTGGTCTTGTCGGCGACCATGGTTGCCTTCTCGGACACGATCGGGGCGATCAGGACCTGCATCAGGCGTCCTTCGTCGTATTTTTTGGCGGTGCTCATGCGAACATCTCCTTGAGCTTGTCGACGGCGCCCTTGGTGACGAGCACCTTCTTGTAGTGCACCAGCGACAGCGGATCGGCGTAACGGGGCTCGACGATGAGCACGTTGACGAGGTTGCGCGAGGCGAGGTACAGGTTTTCGTCGACTTCTTCGGCGATGACCAGAACCGATTCGAAGTTCATGGCCTTGAACCTGGCGGCCAGCTGCTAGGTCTTGGGCGAATCCACTTTCATGGACTCGACCACGGCCAGGCGGCCTTCGCGCGCCAGTTGCGAGAAGATGGCCGCCATGCCGGCGCGGTACATCTTCTTGTTGATCTTCTGGGTGAAGTTCTCGTCCGGGCTGTTCGGGAAGATCCGGCCGCCGCCGCGCCACAGGGGCGAGGAGGTCATGCCGGCGCGGGCGCGGCCCGTGCCCTTTTGCTTGAACGGCTTCTTGGTCGAGTGCTTGACCTGCTCGCGGTCCTTCTGGGCGCGCGTGCCCTGGCGGGCATTCGCCTGGAAGGCGACGACGATCTGGTGCACCAGGTCTTCG
>JBBQNG010000369.1:0-3812 GCA_038329645.1 Burkholderiales bacterium | reverse complement strand
GGCTATTGGTTCAGCCCGGAGAGAAAGCTCCTGCAGGTGCTCATCGACGATTCGCAGAAGACCGTCAACGGCAAGGTGCGGATCAAGCTCTACAAGGGAACCATGATGGTCGTCGGGCGCGAGTCGAAGGAGGACTCGCTGTTCGACATGAAGATCTCCACCTTCGACGACGACGGCGGCGCCTACGACCAGGCGGACGCGGGCGGCTTCATCAAGCTCAACGCCCTGCGCCTCCGGATTGCCGCCAACCTCGCCGCCGGCAGGAAGAGGGGGGAAAGCTAGCCATGCGCCGTGGTCTGGCCGCGGGTCTGATTGCGGGTGCCACGCTCCTGCTATCGTTGGCGGCGGGTGCGGCGCCTTTCAGCGTGCAGCTGGGCTCAAACCGGGTGACCCTCGACACCCCGCCGGGCTTTTCCGAGACCGCCGCTTACGGTTCGCCGCGGCTCACCGAAATCGCGGAAAACCTCGCCGAGGCCAGCAGCCGCGTGCTGGCCTTTGCGTTGTCGGACGCCGATGCACGGCGCTTCTCGGTCGGCGACTCGTTGCAACTGCGCAACTACCTGCTGGCCGTCACGCCGCGCTCCAAGGAACGCGAGCGCATGGACGCGGCGCAATATGCCACGCTGGTCGAGGAGTCGGGCCGCAACCTGGGCATCCCTCCCCAAGGCGTGACCGACTTCAAGAAGTATCTCGAGGGGCGCCCCCCCGGGCAGCCCCATTTGCTCGCCGATTTCAGGCGCGACGCCCAGGTCATCACCCTGCTGTACGGAACCATGATTCCCCAGCCGCAAGCCTGGTGGGCGGCCGATAAACCGCCGCTTTTCAAGATATCCACACTCACGCTGATGAACATCGGCGGGCGCGCAGTTTATCTGTATGCGTTCAGCGGCTACGACACGCCGGGGGATGTGAACTGGATCAAGGCAATATCGGAGACCTGGACCGAGCAGCTGCAGCGCCTGAACAGGTAGCCGATCGGATCGGAACAGGGGCACCCTGCGGGACGATCGGCACAGGGGAACCCTGCGGGCTCCCCCGTACCCCCTCGCTTGGACTTACCGAGAGTTAGTCAATCGAGATCCTGGCCTTCTTCACGATCACGGCGTACTTTTCCACGTCCTTGCGCCAGATGGCGTTGAATTCTTCGGGCGCCATCGGCCGCGGCTCGAGCCCGCGGGTCAGCATCTGCGCCTGCACGCCAGGATCGCGCAGCGCCTTGACGAACTCCGCATTCAGCCTCGCAACAATGTCTTTCGGCGTGCCGGTGGGCGCGAACATGCTGAACCACGCCAGCACCTCGAATCCCGGCAGCCCCGCCTCATTCAGCGTCGGCACTTCAGGCAGCGCACTGGAGCGCGTCATCGAAGTGACCGCGATGGCCCGCAACGTTCCCGCCTTGACGTTCGGAGCCGCGGCGGAGATGTTCTCGAACAGGACCTGCACCTGGCCCCCGAGCACCGCGGTCATAGAGGGTCCGCTGCCCTTGAATGGCACATGCAACATGTCGATGCCGGCGGCATCGTTGAACATTTCCCCGGAGATATGCACCGAAGTGCCCGTCCCGGGCGACGAGAAATTGAGCTTGCCCGGGTTCGCCTTGGCATAGGCGATCAGCTCCTTGACGTTGTGCACGGGCAACGAGGGGTGGACCGCAATGATGTTCGCGGTCGCGCCAAGCATCGTTATCCCGGTGAAGTCGCGCAGCACGTCGTACGGCAGCTTCTTGAACACGCTGGGCTGGATCGCGTTGGTCGAGCTCGGGCCGAGGAGCAGCGTGTACCCGTCCGGCGCCGCCTTGGCGACGAAGTTGGTCCCGATCTGGCCGTCCGCGCCGGGACGGGTGTCGATGATGAACCGCCATCCGGGATTGTTCTCCTCGATCCGGTGCGCAACGATGCGCCCGACGAAATCGGAAGTGCCGCCCTGTGCAAACGGGCTGACGATCGTGATCGGCTTGGTTGGGTACTGCGCGGCGGCCGATCCCGCGGCGAGCGCCAGGACCAGCGAAACCGAAAACCTGCCGGCTGAATTCATCGTATCTCCCTTGTTCGCATAACGAATTGCGATTGATCGACTGTAGGCGGGGCGCCTACCATGCGTCAAGCAATCCATATACCACCCGCCCCCGCGACATTTCGAATCCGGCCTGTCGATGACGCAATCCCCCCTGACGCCGCTCATGCGGCCGCACTCGATCGCGGTGCTCGGCGCCTCGCCGCGACCCAATACGCTCGGCAACAATGCGGTCGCCAACCTGGTGCGCTTCGGATACACGGGGAAGATCTACCCCGTCCATCCGAGCGCGCCCGAAGTGGCGGGCCTGGCCGCTTATGCAAATCTTGCATCGCTGCCGCAGGCGCCGGACTGCGCGGTGGTCGCGCTATCGTCCGACAAGGTGGCCGCAACGCTTGCGGACGCGGTGGAACGCGGCGTGCGCTCGGCGGTGGTGTTCGCCAGCGGCTTTGCCGAGACCGATGCAGCCGGCAAGGCGCTCCAGCGCGAGCTGGAAGCGTTGTGCGAGCGCACCGGCCTGGTGATCTGCGGACCGAATTGCCTCGGCCTGGTCAACGTCACCGAGCGGATTTCGCTCTACAGCTCGTCCGTTCCCGAAGGCCTGCGCGCCGGCGGCCTGGCGGTCGTTTCGCATTCGGGCTCCGGCTGCATCGCGATCTCGACCCTCGGGCGCTTCGGCATGTCGTACATGGTGTCGGCCGGTAATGCGGCGGTCGTCGACATGGCCCGATACCTCGAATTCCTCGCGACGGACGAATCGACGCGGGTAGTCACGCTGTTCATGGAGCAGATGCGCGACCCGGCCCGCTTCGAGAAAGCCATGGCCGCCATGCACGCGGCCGGCAAGCCTGTCATCGCGCTCAAGGTGGGCCGTTCCATCAAAGGTGCAGCGGCGTCGGCTGCACACACCGGCTCGCTGGCCGGTTCCGCGCAGGCCTATGCCGATTTTTTCCGCCGCAACGGTGTCATCGCGGTCGACGACCTCGACGAAATGGCCGAAAGCATCGCGCTCATGCTCGCGGTACGCCGGCTGCCCGAAGGTGACGGCCTGGGCATCATCTCGGTCAGCGGCGGCGAGACCGCGATGCTCTGCGACGTGGCGGACCGCACCGGCGTGAAGCTGCCCGATCCGGGAACAGAGGCGCGGGCGCGACTGAAAACCGCCCTGCCCGGCTTCGGCACGGCTTCCAACCCGCTGGATACCACCGGCAACGCGGTCTACGACGTGAGCGTCTACGAGGCGTGCATGGAAGCGCTCGCCTGCGACCCGCAGATCTCGCTCGTCGCGGTCGCGCAGGACTGCTCGCCAGGATTGTCCACGCTCGGCTCGGGCAACTACCGGCGGATTGCGCAGACCGTCGCCGGCGTCGCCGCCCGCCTGCAGAAGCCGGTCGCGTTCTTCAATCCCACGGCCGGCGGCCTGCATCCGCATGTGATCGAGCCGTTCGAGAACACCGACGTCGCCGTAATGCAGGGTACCCGCGCGAGCCTCATTGCGATCCGGCGCCTGTTTGAATACACGCTCGAATACACCCGCGCGCGGCGTGCGAAAGGTCCGGCGGCGTCTGCGGTCCTCGCGCCGGATCCGGCGTGGCGGGATCGCCTTGCCACCGGCGCGCCTTTCACCGAGCGCGAGGCCAAGCAATTCCTCGCCGCAGCCGGCCTCCCCGTGACGCGCGAACCACTGGCCCGCTCCGAGGCCGAGGCCGTCGCGGCCGCCAACGCAATCGGTTTCCCGGTAGTGCTCAAGATCGAATCGGCCGACATCGCGCACAAGACCGAAGTCGGCGGCGTGCGCG
>JBBQNG010000368.1:0-3828 GCA_038329645.1 Burkholderiales bacterium | reverse complement strand
AGAACTGGAAGGAAAGGTGAGCGAGACATCGCTTGCCCTGGGTGGCGGGCGATCAGCGAACGTGATCGTCATCGACTCGACTCGGTTGAACCAGTCATCGGTGCATCAAGGCGTCGCGTTCTGGGTCCAGAAGCGGCTCGTAGGCGCGCCATCCTGGACCGTTGGGCAAGCGGCCACGTTCGACGGACGCACGCGGTTTGCCAGGCGCTACAAGGTCATCGTCGACACGCAGGGCTTCGAGTCCGAGGTCGAGCAAGACTGGACCGGTTTCAAGCCCGGCGAAGCGTCTCGCGAGCTCTTTGCCCGAACTGCAGACGAAATCGGTCGCGTTGCTCACGAGCTCGCCGCCGAGGTCGTGGAGGAATCATCTGCTGATGCCCTATCTCAGAGCCGGGGCGAGCTTGCTGTGCTTGGGAGCGGAGCTCAACGAGAGGTGGCCGAATTCACTAAGGCTGTCGCTCAGGCTCATCCAACCATCTCGCCGGAGTTCCTCGCTACTGCTGTCAAGGCGGTCATTAACCTTGAACGCTCGAAAAGCGGTGCAGCGCTACTGCAGAAGCTCTCGTCCCTCTCGTCCGACGATGTTGCTGGCTTGGACCGGCTCCTGACAGAGTGGACCGTCCGCGATGCTCTGCGCGTTTTGGACGAAATCGACAGCCGGCTTAGCGTCATCGAGACCATCAGGCGGCTGGCCGACGATCCCGCTACCGACGAGCTGCACACGCTACATCCACTCGTCCTCCGCTCGCGGTGGCTTTTCGGGCCTGAGTTTGAGTCAGACGAGTACCGATCGAACAGCACGTTGCAGACCATCGCCAAGGAGTTGTTCAAGAGTCAGCAAGCCCAGTTCATCAACGATCGAAACCGACCGGATGTCATCGTTCTTTCGGACAAGACTACTCTGCAGCTAACAGGCATCGAGGGTTTCGACCACTCGGACCCGACGCTGACGCAGCTGCAGCATGTGCTGATCATCGAGCTGAAGAAGGGCGGCTTCGAGCTGACGCGCAAGGAAATGAACCAAGCCGATGGGTATGTGCAGGACATCGCTGGTTCCGGTGCGATCATGGGTCAACCGCACATCAGTGCGTGGGTGGTGGGTCAAAAGATTGCCGCCAGCGTGGCGAAGGACAAGAACTTGCTCGATGGCCCGCGGGTATATGGAAGAGTCCGGGCGACGACGTACGGGACACTAGTGGACACGGCAAACCGGCGCCTGCTCAAGCTGCGGGATTCGCTTGGCGAAAGGTACGGCAGTGCTCCTACCGATGACCTGCTGGCTCGCGTTCTCTCGCAGCCGGTTCAGCAACGCTTAAGCGCGTGACACTCCTTACTTCGCTTGTATTGGGGCGTCGAGTTCGCCATATTTGAACGGGGCTTTTTGTGCCGAACGTCCTGAACGTTCTTTCATTCGTTCGTCGACAACTTCACCTGAAAAGGTAAGTCTCGACGAACCGGCATCCGCCACAAGTTCTGCGCCGAGAATCCGCGAACACCGGGACTGCACGGCTCAGGTGCTCGGCCAGGCGATCGACAACGCTCTCCTCTGTTCTTACTTGCTGGTTCTCCTGGCCGCGACTTTGTCGCCGAATCCCTTCATAGCCGCAAGCCGCGCGTCTAATTCAGTAGTCAGATAGCCCGACGTCGTGCCGATCGAGGCGTGCCCAAGATTGTTCTGAACGACTTGGATCGGCACCCCTTTGCCACCAGTTCGGCCGTTGAGGGCGTGTGACCCGTGGGTATGTCTGAACCAGTGCGTGCTGGCCTTGCGTAACTGCTTGGCGTCATCCACGTCCATAGTCGCGGCGCAGTGCTCGAGAACATCCTTGATTCCTTTAGCCAGTCCGGAGGCAGACCAAGGCCGAGCCACGCCTGCCTCGAAACGCGTGAGGATCGCCACATCTCGGTTCGACTCGTGGCGCACATCAGCCTCCAGCCCGTTCTGCTCGAGCTCGTCCTGCAATTCTTCGACGAGGCGTGTCGGAACCGGCACCTGACGCAGCTTGTCGCCTTTGCCGACGACGCTCAACATCCAGCCGCTGTCTTCGGTCCCATTGGGCAGCCGATAGTCGACCTGCTGCAGATCGCCGCAGTGTGCGTCCGCCATCTCTGCCAAACGAAGACCGGTTGCGTACAGCCACCGGATCGCTCTCGCGCGCCGCCGCCCGAGCGGGTCGCCCGAAGACTCGTCGAGCTGCTCTTCAAGTGCGTCCCACTGATCGAAGGTCAGCGTTCTCTTGGAGCCGAGCGGCCGAGCCTGTTCGCGAGGCAACGCAACACCGGCAAAGGCATTTCCGAGCAGGTAGTTCTGGCTAACCAGGAAAGCGAACAAGCTTCTCAGGATCACGATCGACTGCCGCAGCGCCGCCGAGCTGAGCGGCCCCTCGAGCGGCCGCCAGAGCGGTGACCAGCGCTGGCGGTGCCGCGGACCGCACCAGCGTGCCGGCGGCGCCGCGAGGCACCACTTGAACGCGTTCACGTCCTCCACCGTCAAGGAGGAGAGCGGCTTGCCGTGCTCGACGATGGCCCAGAGCAGTAGCCGCTCGGCCTCCTTTCGGTAGGCCCGATGCGTCGCAGTCTTTCCTGTGCCGTTGGGATCATGCTTCGTGGCGAGCCAGGCGGCAATCGCCTCGTAGTCGTTCTTCGCCTCGAGAAGGCACTGGTGTAGCGGCGCCCGGAAGCGGCCGTCGCTGCCGTCGAGCTCGGCCGGCAGCAGGAATTTTTCGAAGGGCACGATCGCCGTGGCTCTGGCCACCACCTTGGCGAGCTGAGCCGGCTGCAACTGGCTTCGAGGCACCGCGACGTGGCTGCCGATGGGCACGCCGATCGACGGCTCGTACAGGCGCAGCCCATCGAGAATCCGTGCAGCCTTCAGGTCACCGACGCCGGCGATCGAGGTCCACCAGCGGGCGCCCACGCCGTTGATGCGGTCGACTAGGTCCCTCAGCGTGCGCAGCTTGGCTTTCTCGAGCCGGGTCGCGATCGCCGGTGCGAACCACGCGGTCACGCCGTCGTCTGGTCCCGGGTCCTGCGCGACCAGGCGCTCCAGCCATTGCAGTGCCTCGAGCTGGCGGCGGATGAGGCGGGCGCGGCGCGACTTTCGTTCGACGTCCGTGCCTGGACCGTACGCCTCGACAAACGCCTCCTGCTGCTCGGGCTCCGAGAAGTCTTCGAGACCTCGCTCCGCGGCGAACGCCGCAAGACTCGGCAAACCCGGCGCTTCCGTGACATCGTCGGCTTCAACAAGGATGAGCCGCGCCGTTCCCGGTCGCGCATGCCGGCGCGCCGCCGCCGCGAACTCGGTGCGCATCCTGGCAATCGTCGAGCGCACCTTGCGCAGGTCTCCGTGCTCGCCCTCCGTCCGCAGGTACCGGTCCCAGCTCGCGCGCAGGTCGATCCCCTGGACCACGGCGCGCATGAACGCGAAGTGGCCAGGCGTGAATTTGCGAGGGGGGGTGGCTACCGCCATTCAACCGACCCGGCGACCCAGACGGTCATGCAAACGCCTTGAGAACGGCGTACCAAACCGCGTAGGGCGTGTTCCGCACTAGGCGCCGATTGAAGTCGGGCTCGCCGTCGTCCCACCACACCGGACCTCGCTCGCCTAGCGCAACCTTGGCCGCGTCGACAGCCGCTCGCGCCGCCGCCCGATCTGCCGCGGAGCGCTCGCCGCGAAGCTGCCGCCGCGCGTTCATCAGCGCAGTGACCAGGCGCTCCTTGTTTGGCTCCGGCAGGTGCGGGTTGGTCGCACGCCAGAGGCGACCCCTGACGACCAGGTAGCGACCGTCCGACGTTCGGCACTCGACGTCACGCTCGCTCACCGACCGT
>JBBQNG010000367.1:0-3854 GCA_038329645.1 Burkholderiales bacterium | reverse complement strand
GGTGGCCCGCGATCGCAAGCAGGACCTCGCGCTCGGCCAGCGCTTCGGCGACAAGACGGAATTCGTATTGCTCGAGATACCTCAGGCCGCCGTGGATAAGCTTGGACGACCACGATGAGGTGTGCGAGGCAAGGTCGTCCTTCTCGACCACCAGGACGGAAAGACCGCGCCCGGCCGCATCGCGTGCAATGCCGATGCCGTTGATGCCGCCCCCCACCAGCAGAAGATCGAATGTTTCCATCAGTGGGCGCGCAGGGTTTCCATGGTGTGCTGCGCGATCACCCTTTCTTCGTCGGCTGGGACGACCCAGGCCGATAGCCGGCTCGATTCGGTGCTGATGCGCGGTCCATTTGATTGGTTGGCTGCGGGTTCGATTTCCACGCCAAGCCAGTTGGCAGCTGCGCACACGCCTGCGCGGATGGCGGGATGGTGTTCCCCTATCCCGGCCGTGAACACCAGGGCGTCCAGCCCGCCCAGCGCGGCGGCGAGCGAGCCGATTTCGCGACCGATGCGATAGACATAGAGGTCGATGGCAGCTCGCGCGGGGGCTTTGTCGCTCGCCATGAGCTCGCGCATGTCGCCGGAAATACCGGAGACTCCCGCCAGGCCCGATTCGTTGTAGAGCATATGCTCGACTTCGCGCGTGGTCATGCCCAGCTGGTCGATCATGTAGAGGACGACTCCGGGGTCGAGCGTGCCGCAGCGGGTTCCCATAGGCAAGCCGTCGAGCGCCGTGAAACCCATCGTGGTGGCCACGCTGCGCCCCGTGGAGAGGGCGCACAGGCTCGATCCTGCGCCGAGGTGGGCGACGATGGTGCGGCCGGTCGCCGCAAGCGAGTCAAGCTCCGGCAGCACCGAGGCGACATATTCGTACGAAAGGCCATGGAAGCCGTACCGCTGCACACCGCGGGAAGTGATGGACGCGGGGAGCGCGAACGCCTGTGCGACGGGCAATTGGGTGCGATGGAACGAGGTGTCGAAGCACGCCACCTGACGTAGCGAAGCGTCGAGCTTGGCCACGCTGCGGATGGCGGCAAGGCAATGCGGCTGGTGGAGCGGGGCCAGCGGGACAAGCTTTTCGAGTTCGGCAAGGATCGCCTCGCTGACAAGCATCGGGCCGCCAAATTCGCTGCCGCCGTGGACTACGCGGTGTCCTACCGCCGCCAGCCTGTCGTACGCGGCCGCGCTGGGAAGGAAATCCAGCAGGAATTCCAACGCTTCCGGGTGACCGAGCGGCGCATCCCAGCGCTTTTCCCCCAGCATTGTTTGGCGGCTGTCGCGCGCAACAAAATGCGTTGCACCGCCAATGTCTTCGATTTCGCCATGCAGGCGCAGGTCCAGGGTGCGGTCGTCGAAGAGCGAGAACTTGAGGCTCGAGGATCCCGCGTTCAGGATGAGCAGCGCGTCAGCCATGGTTCCGGCTCCAAATAAAAAGGGGCAGCTTGCACTGCCCCCCGGGTCGCACCTGAAGGGACGTTATCGCTTCTGCCGCAGCTTGCGGATGGCGGCGATCTGCGCGGCCGCTTCGGCCAGTTCGGCGGCGGCCTTAGCGTATTCCATCTTGCCGCTACGGTCATGCATGGCCTCTTCGGCGCGCTTTTGCGCCTCGAGCGCCTTGGCTTCGTCGAGATCCTTGCCGCGAATCGCGGTATCGGCGAGCACGGTGACCACTTTCGGCTGTACTTCGAGGATGCCGCCCGCAACGAAGATCAACTCTTCCGCACCGCCGCCTTCGGGCTTGATACGCACGGTGCCCGGCTTGATGCGCGTGATGAGCGGGGTATGCCGGGGATAGATCCCCAGCTCGCCCGCCTCGCCCGGCAGGACGACGAATTCCGCCTCGCCGGAGTAGATCTGCTCTTCGGCGCTGACTACGTCGACATGGATGGTGTGCGCCATTACTGCAGGGTCTTCGCTTTCTCGACCGCTTCCTCGATGCCGCCGACCATGTAGAACGCCTGCTCGGGCAGGTGGTCGTAGTCGCCGGCAACGATGCCCTTGAACCCCTTGATCGTCTCGGCCAGAGGCACGTACTTGCCGTCCTGGCCAGTGAAGTTCTTCGCCACGTCGAAAGGCTGCGACAGGAATCGCTGGATCTTGCGCGCGCGCGCCACGGCCAGCTTGTCCTCGGGCGCCAGTTCGTCCATGCCCAGGATCGCGATGATGTCGCGCAATTCCTTGTAGCGCTGCAGCGTCGCCTGCACGGATCGGGCCACGTTGTAATGCTCTTCGCCGACGACGTGCGGGTCCATCTGGCGGGAGGTCGAATCGAGCGGGTCGACGGCGGGATAGATACCCAGCGACGCGATGTCGCGCGAGAGCACCACAGTCGAGTCCAAGTGGCCGAACGTGGTCGCAGGAGAGGGGTCGGTCAGGTCGTCAGCGGGCACGTACACGGCCTGGATTGAGGTAATCGAGCCGGTCTTGGTGGAGGTGATGCGCTCCTGCAGGCGGCCCATCTCTTCGGCCAGTGTCGGCTGGTAACCTACCGCCGAAGGCATGCGGCCGAGCAGCGCGGACACTTCCGTTCCGGCCAGCGTGAAGCGGTAGATATTGTCGACGAAGAAGAGCACATCGCGGCCTTCGTCGCGGAAGGCTTCGGCCATCGTCAGGCCGGTCAGCGCCACGCGCAAGCGGTTACCGGGCGGCTCGTTCATCTGGCCGTACACCAGCGCTACCTTGTCGAGCACGCCGCCGTCTTTCATCTCGTGATAGAAGTCGTTGCCTTCGCGGGTGCGCTCGCCAACACCGGCGAACACCGACAGGCCCGAGTGCTTCTTGGCGATGTTGTTGATGAGCTCCATCATGTTGACGGTCTTGCCCACGCCAGCGCCGCCGAACAGGCCGACTTTGCCGCCCTTGGCGAAAGGGCAGACGAGGTCGATCACCTTGATGCCGGTTTCGAGCAGATCCTGCGAGGGCGACAACTCTTCGTACTTGGGCGCGGTGCGGTGGATCGAGGAGGTTTTCTCCGCGCCGATCGGGCCGGCCTCGTCGATCGGGCGGCCGAGCACGTCCATGATGCGGCCGAGCGTCTTCGGGCCGATAGGCACCAGGATCGGGTTCTTGGTGTTGACCACCGTCATGCCGCGGCGCAGGCCGTCGGAGGAGCCCAATGCGATGGTGCGCACGATGCCGTCGCCGAGCTGCTGCTGCACTTCGAGCGTGAGGCCGATCTCGTCCATCTTCAGCGCGTCGTAGATCGCAGGCATCTGGTCGCGCGGGAATTCAACGTCGACCACTGCGCCGATGCACTGAACGATTGTTCCTTGGTTCATGGCTATTTCCTAAAATTCAAGTTCGTTTTGGATCCTGTCTTTGTGCGGATGAAAATCCATCCGCACAAAGACAGGATCTTGTATAAAAGCTATACGGCTGCGGCGCCGCCGACGATCTCCGAGAGTTCCTTGGTGATCGCCGCCTGGCGCGACTTGTTGTAGATGAGTTGCAATTCGCCGATCACATTGCCGGCGTTGTCGCTGGCTGCCTTCATGGCGACCATGCGCGCGCTCTGCTCGGAGGCGATGTTCTCGGACACCGCCTGGTAGATCAGCGCCTCGATGTAGCGCGTGAGCACCTGGTCGATGACGACCTTGGCATCGGGCTCGTAGAGGTAGTCCCACAACCCTTCGGGTGCGCCCATCTTTTCGCCCGAAAGCGGCAGGAGCTGCTCCATCACCGGCTCCTGCTTCATGGTGTTGAGGAACCTGGTGTAGAAAATCACCAGGCGATCGAATCGATCGTCGGTGTAGCCGTTGAGCATGACCTTGACTGCGCCGATCAGCTTGTCCATGTGGGGCGCATCGCCCAGGCCGATGACGTGCGATACGACGTTGGCCTTGAGCCGTTGCATG
>JBBQNG010000366.1:0-3858 GCA_038329645.1 Burkholderiales bacterium | reverse complement strand
CGCCCGGCCATGGCGCGCTCGAGCGCGAGCTGCATCGCCGTCGGACCGGGCTCCTGCGTGGCCACGTCGGCGGCCGACAGCGCTTCGTCGACGGAACCGGCGTTCACGACGTCCCCCAAAGCCACCGCGCTGCGGGCATCCTGTTGCGCTTCGTGTTCCCGGGCGGTGTTCACGGCGGCGCCGAGGCCCCCGTACACCGCGCCGCCGCCGGCGCCGGCCAGCGCCGCCACCTTGACGTTCTGCCAAACCTCGCCCAGCGTGAGCTTCGGGTTCTCCATCGACATCGCACGCATGTCCTGTGCGAACTGCGTAGCCGCCTCCTGCCCGGCTTCGCGCGCGAGCGTCCCGAAGATGCGGGCGAAGATCGGCGTACCGGCCCTGAGCGCATAGCCAAGCGGCAGCATTTCTCCGCCGGCCTCGAGGAGCCCGTCCATCGTGGCCGCCACGCTGGCCTCCCGGTGGGTTGCGCCGTGCCCCCGCGCCTCCCCGTAGGTGGATCCGGCTTGCATGGAACTACCCCCGCCGCCCGCGATGGCCATTGCCACGGGCACGTTTCGCGTGAGGATGCCCGCGGCAATTCCAAGCAGCGTCGGGCCGCTCGACTGCGCGAGCGAGGACAACGCCTGCTGTGCGGTGCTCATGTCCTCGGGCGTCACCAGGCGCACGTCGCGGCCGGCTTGCACCGCGTCAGCTTCGGCGGACGTCAACGCCGCGCGGTCCGTGCCCAGCCTGCGCTGCTGCCGCTCGATCGCACTCGCGCGGACGATCGCGCCCCAGCCGGAGGGGTCGGACTCTGGCGGAATCACGGCCTCCTCGCGCTGGGCCACGCTTTCCTCCGCCGCCATGCGTCGCAGGTTGGCCGTGGCGGATCTGGTGCCAGCGACGAACTGAGCGGGCAGGCTGCGCCCCACGTCGCCCCAGTCGGCGCTGGGCTTTTCCTCCGGAGCCGAATCGTTGGCCTGCAGCGCCGGCTGACCGCCTCGAGAGAGCGTCATGCGCGCCGGGCGCTCGGCGGTCAGGAATTCCTCGGCGCTGGGCGCGGGTGCCTCATCCAGAAATGAAGCAGCACCGGGCGCCGGTCCGTCGCCCAAGAATTCAGCCGCGCTCTTGCGTGCGCCGGATCGAGCGGGCGGGGGCGGCCGGCCGCCGGCTGACGTCCTATCGTCGAGAAACTCCGCCGCGTTCATTCGTAGCCGAATCGCTTCAGTTCACGGAGCGCAGTGGCGCGGTCGATCTTGTTGGCCTTGAAAGCGCTACGCACATCATCGGCGGACTTGAGCGCACCGGTGGCGGGGTCGGACTCTCCGCCGCGCATAGAGCGAACCATGCCGGTGGCGTCGCGAACGGCGCTCTGCCGTCCTTCATCGCCTCGGTATCGGGCGGTATCGCGCAACAGCGTTTTCGTGAGGTCTTGAATCTGCGAATCTTCGGGCTTGCTCATGCCGGTGCGCAGCTTTTCGTATGCCTCCGTCGGATCGCTGGCGACCCCGCTTTTCACGAGGAATTCAATGTTCGATATCAGCGCTGTCTTGTCGACGCCGAGTTGTGAAGCCTTGCTCGCCATGGCTCGATAATAGGAAGCGTGCGCCTCATACATCGATTGCTGGGCGGGGTCCATCTCCTTCTGCGGAGCCGTTATCCGAATCTCCCCATCGACGACTTCGGACGAGCCAGGCGCCAGCGTGCGCGGCTTGCGCTCGGCAGTGCGCACATCGATGTCAGCCTTTTGTCGCGTCGATTCCATTTCGCCTGGGCGGAGTGCGTCCTGTCTCTCGACAAGCGCGGCCGTCTCGACCTGAGCCATGCGCGGGGCGTACTCGACCTTTGCAGCTTGTTGATCGCGAAATTCACCTCGGCGCATTTCGGACAACACGACCTGCAGCTTGCGGTCCGCGTCGATCTTCAATTCCACCAAGTCCCTGTCGCTGAAATGCTTTTGCAGCATGGCGCCAGACTTCTCGGCCGCTTCGCCAAATCCTTGAATCGCCCCGGCTATTATTCCTAAGCCCATAAATCCCCCTGTTTCAGTGAATAGCCCGTTTCGGTTTGTCGGCGGGCTCGGCTTCGAAGCGATCCGCCTCGCCGTCTAAAACCCTTCTAAGATCATGTCGCGCGCGCGCATATACGTCGTCAAGGAAACCTTGAGCCGTCCGCCGCCACTCCTCCAGAAATTCTTCCCGACATGCCGCAACCGTGCTTTCCAGTTCGGCAAGTTGCCTTCGGATCCCTTCCATGCCGGCCGCGCAGCCGCAGCCAGGCGCTTGCTCTGCAATGGCGCCGCGCGCCGCATCGATCATGTGCAACGTCAGCGCATGGATGCGGAGAAGCGTTTGGACCGTGTGCTCCGTCGGCATGCCAAAGGGTTTCGTGTCTCCAGCCATCACGCGCTCGCTGCGCATGCGGTCGCCCTAATCGACATACGCCGCGTCCTTACCAATGCGCACGCCGTCTGCCGGCCGGAATCCGCGCTCTCGGCTTTTCGCCACCGGCCGCGGGCGATCGCCCGCAAAGTTTTCGAATCTGGTGATGTGGGGAAGCCAAGTCAGCATCACGGTGCCAGTCGGACCGTTCCGGTTCTTGCCGACGATCACGTCGGCCAAGCCCCTCTCGACGCTGTTCGGGTTGTGCTCCTCGTCTCGATGCATGAAGAGCACCTTGTCCGCGTCCTGCTCGATGTCGCCTGACTCCCGAAGGTCGGAGAGGATCGGGCGCTTGTTCTGGCGTGCCTCGAGCCCGCGGTTCAACTGTGCGAGCGCCATGATCGGGACGTCCAACTCCTTGGCCAGCGCCTTCAATCCTCGGGTGACCGCCCCTATCCCAATGGAGCGGGTCTCCCCCGGCGCGGCCATCAGCCCGAGGTAGTCGACCACTATCAGGCCGATCTTTCCCTTTTCCCGGTACGCGCGGCGCGCCCGGGCACGCAGCCCGCCGATCGACAAGCCCGTCGTCTCCTCGATCATGATCGGTGCATCCCCGAGCTTGCCCATCGAGGTGCCCAAGCGAATCCAGTCCTCGTCCCTGAGCTGCCCTCGCTTGAGCTTGTGCTGGTCGATCCTCGATATCGAGCCGAGCATCCGCTGCGCAAGGGACTTGTCGCCCATCTCAAGCGAGAAGACGACGACCGGCAGACCCTGATCGACCGCAACTGCTTCGGCCACATTCATCGCGAAGGCGGTCTTGCCCATCGAGGGACGACCGGCCACGATGATCAGGTCGGCGGGCTCCATGCCGCTGATCAGATCGTCCAGGTCTACAAAGCCGGTCGACAGGCCCGGCAGCTTATGAGGATCGGCCTCGTGATACTTGCGATCGATGTCCTCCATCACCCGCGCGAGGATTGATCGAATATCCGAGGCCCCGCTCGTCTGGCTCTCGCGCAGTTCGAACACCCGGCTTTCCACGGTGTCGAGCAGTTCCTCGATATTCTTCAGGCCAGGCCGGTAGAGCGTGTCCAGCGTGTCCGAGCACACGGTGCTGAGTTCGCGCTGTACGGCCTTCTCTCTCACGATCCGCGCGTACTGGACCACGTTTCGCGGAGACGGGCAGTTCTGCATCAACTCCCCGAGGTAGGCAACGGTGCACTCCTCGGACTGCTCGTGCTTCAACACCTCCAGCACCGTGACCAGGTCCGCCGTGCGCCCGGCCTCGATCATCCGGGACAAGGCCTCGAATATCTTTCGATGTCCGAGCCGGAAGAAGTCCTTCCCGGACACGGTGTCGATGATGCGGTCGAGCGCCGTGTTGTCGAGCAGGATCGCCCCGAGGATCGATTGCTCCGCTTCGATGCTGGCCGGCGGCCGCGGGAGTTCGACCAGCGCGTTCATGCTGCAACCTCGCGGTCGATCCGATCCAGCGCCT
>JBBQNG010000365.1:0-3864 GCA_038329645.1 Burkholderiales bacterium | reverse complement strand
AAACCACCGCGATAGGCTGTTGCGCGATCTTCAGCAATAACGCGCGGGTGTCGTGCAGCATCATGACTGGGTCCAAGGCAGCAAGGATCATGTCTACTGCCAAGAGGTACGCTTCTTCGGGCATGTAGGGGCGGCGAGCCTCTTCCTTCTTCCCTCTCGGAGCCTCGACCACCTCGAGTGTTCCCCTGGCGAGTTCGGCACGAATATCCTTGAGGAGATCGGTGGCGGCGAGGTTCGCGAGCGATGCAAGGAGATCGGTCAGCGCCAGGTTCGGATTACTTGTGGGGGGCATTCTACCTCCTCATGCGAGCTGTGATCAGCGACAATTACTTCTTGCCATCTCGTTGGGTCCACTGCAACGACGTGTTAGGCTGCATTGTAGGCCCCATGGCGGAGAACTTCTTCTTCAAAGCCTTGCCTAGCTTTGAGCACCTTCACTATGTCATCACCGGAGACATCCAGGTCCCCGGGTCCCTGGAGGCTGGGGATTAGTAGTCGAAGCGGTATCTGAACGCCGGGGATCGGCAGCTCGCGCCAACTGCCGAACTCCGCGCGCGTTCCCACGCGACATTCGGCGGCCGACGCTGACAACTCCGTCCCGCCAGCCGATCCGCTTACCCCCATGCCGAGCGGAAGGCCGGTACACCCTGCTAGAGGACATGCAGGATGACGCTTATCGAAGCGGTACGACCAACGCCCATCGAACATCGCGTTCAGCAGCTGCAGGATGACCGTCTTGCCATAGCCGTTCGGTCCATGAATGATGGTGATTCGCTCGTCCCTGTTGAGCGGGATCACATGGTCGAAGACACCAAAGAGCTTAGTAACCGAGATGCGGCAGACTCGCATAGCCGATCATGGAACCTGCCTCAAGTCGGCTTTGTCAAGCTCAACCTTATGTCCGGTTTGCCGTGGGGCTTGACAGGGGGCGTCCTTATTCTGGCTTCCTTACGTGGCCTTGTTCCAAAACTGAATAACTGTGCAAGGGTGCACGTGCGGCTCATCAAGCAGCGCTGCTGGAAGCGGTAAAGGAGCGTTGCCGCGCACTCAGCCGTGATGGACCGCCTCGATGTTGTGCCCGTCCGGGTCCAGCACGAAGGCGCCGTAGTAGCCCGAGTGGTACCGGGGGGGTGGCGGCGCCTTGCACGGAGATGTTGCCGGGGCGCTGTCCTGCAACCGGGCCGCGCTCCCGGTGGCGGCGTGCGCGCTTTTGCTTTGTCTGCTCTTGCCAATCGAGCTCTCCGGGAAGCATCGGACGGCGCCGGGCCCTGCCACTTGTGCTGAGCCGCTTTGTCCGCCCTTGTTCGCTCACTGCGCTCCGGCGATTCGGCGATTGAGTTCCAGGAGCCGCCGCAGCATCTCCCGTTCATCACGCCACGTGCCCTCCGGAAATCCGTAGCAGGCCGTCACCGCGTCATTGAGATCATCATATGCAGCGCGCAGTTCGGCCGGCTCACCGGCTTCGAGCTGGTTGTGAACCTTTGTCAGACCCAGGCCGCGCTCCCGGCACGTAGCAGAGCGCAGGCGAACGAAGTTCTCGGCGGCCTCGGCGACCCAGGTCGCCTCCCTGGTCTTCGGGCGGCCCCGCGGATTATAGTGCCCCTCCTTCTGCGACGGGAACGGGAAGGTCTCGAAGATGGTGGTATTGGTGTAGCGCAGCCGCTCTTCGAGCGTCGAGCCGCGCGCCCAGGCCCAGATGGAGTGCAGGCGCGACTGGAGGACGCCGAAGTGGTAGTTGTCGCTGAGGGCGACGACCATGAGCTGGCAATCGAAGCAGTCCTCGCCCCTGTGGCGCGAGATGATGAGGTGGGGCGTGACGCGCGGGATCACCAGGACGTGCTCAAGCTTATCGATTGCCTTGCGCATCTCCGGCCGCGAACGCACGAACTGCCACCAGCGGTTCTTTTCGGCCTCCGTCTTCCTGTCGGATTCGGCCTGCTTGATTCCGTACACGTGACGCTGGACGTGCCGGAACGCCCCGCCAAACGCCTGCGCCTCGCTCTTGGTCAGGACGCCAAAGTCGATGATCCACCGTGTCGGCCCCGCTTCGATCTCGCGGTTCACGTCGCGGCCGATGAGGAACGGCCGAATCACGGCCGCCGAGTCCGGATCGCTCGCGAGAATCTCGTCACGCTGCTCCCCGGTCAGCACGAACCCTTCGTTTCCCGGCGTGACCCCCATGAAGCACAGCTTCTGATTCGCGGTCAGCGTACACGCCGCCGTCGCATCGGCAGACGCGGTCAGCCCTGGTGAGATCGTCGCGACCTCCTGCCCGTCCAGCATGCGAATCCCGTCATAGGGCGACATGACCCAGTTGACGATGGCGATGTGGACGGCGGCCTCGCCGGGCCAGGGATACGATTTCCATGCGTCGGTCATGGAGCCGCCCCGTTCGAGAAGACGGTCGATGCTCGCCTCGCGACTTTCGTTCTGCGCGATCGAGTTGGTGCAGACATACCCTGCGCGCTCTTTTGGCCTGAGCCCATCGAGCGCGCGAGTGAACCAATAGGTAACGTAGTCGGCCGCACGGTTGGCGGGGTATTTTGCGAAGAGCTTTTCGGCGTACTCGTCGCCTCGTTCACGCCGCAACTTGCGCACCCCGAGGTAGGGTGGGTTCCCGACGATGGCAAGTTCCCCCGCAGGGCGCGGCCAGTCGATGAGGAGTGCGTCAGCATGGCGAATGGTCTGATCGAGGTTTTTGAGCGGAAGCGTTTCTTCCTCAAGCCCGAGTTCCCGCTTGGCGAGGTGCTCGCCAATCCACAACACGACTCGTGCCAGGAAGGCCGCGAACGGGTTGATCTCAATGCCGTGCAACTGCTGGATCGTGAAGTACGGTCGCGGTGGCGCGGGGCGGATGTCAGCCCGTCGCTTCGCCACCTTCCGCTGAAGTTCAAGCCATTTCGCCGCCAGCGCCGCTTCGAGGCGCTTCATCTCACGATAGACGACGTAGAGGAAATTGCCGCATCCGCACGCCGGATCGAGCACGTGGTAGGCCCGCATTTCCGCGACCGCGCGCTCGGCGTCCTTGGGCATGCGCAGGGCGCCGATGCGCTCCTGCCAGGGGTGAATCACCGTTGGGCCGACGACGCGGATGATGTCGGCCTCACGGGTGAAGTGGGCGCCCACCTCGTGGCGTTCGACGGGGTTCAGCGCCTGCTCGAAGATGGATCCGAAGATCTCGGGGCGGACCCCCTGCCAGTCGAAGTCGCGCGCCGCGCAGTAGATGTCATGGATCTGTCCCGGCGAGAGCTTCAGCTTGGGCTGGTTGCGATCGAAGAGGGGACCATTGACGTAGGGCGCAAAGCGGTTGCCCCTGTCGTCCGGGTCCTTTCGACCGAAATCGTCGAAGAGGGACCACACCGCGTCCAAGTCGCCGGCCTGGTCCGCGTGCTTCATCGCCCCGGCGAACATCCCCGACGGGATGAGTTCGGTATCCTCGGCGAACATCCCGAAGACGCACTCCAGCACGAACTTGGTGATCCGCTCGCGGTCGCGCTCCGGACTGGCTGACGCCTCGACCACCTCGCGGACGATCCGGCCCAGCATGCTGGCCACCTCAGAGGTCACCTGCTCGGCCCGGGCGGCGAGATCGGGTTGCTCGCCGCGCAGGAAGAGCAGCGCATCTCCGCGGCCCGGCAGCTCGGTCAACATGAAGCGTAGCTTGGGAGCGAGCTGGCCGTTCTCGTCGTTGGTGTCGTAGATCCAGAACTCGTGGAAGTTGCACAGGACCATGTAGCGCGTCCGCGTGCGGGCCCAGTAGCTGAGGAGCTGCTCGTGGTGCTTCTCAAGCTCTTTCTCCGATGGCGCCTTCATCTCCCAGACGCACACCTTCGGCAGATACATGTCCATGCGCTGGGTCATGTA
>JBBQNG010000364.1:0-3875 GCA_038329645.1 Burkholderiales bacterium | reverse complement strand
GCGAGGCAACCGTCGCGGGTGCTGTCTTTCAGGGTGGCAAGTTTCATGGGGCGGGCTGCGTGGGAAAGGCGCGCATTATCTCAGACTGCGACTGCCCCGCGCGGATCTAGGAGACTGCAGGCAGCACTCTTGCTGAAGCCTCCCCAAAGCCTATCGTGGCGAAGCCTTCGCGCATGCAACGGCCGCGCTCGATCACTTCGTCGCCATTTGCGATAAACGCCCGTGTCTCACCGCTTGGCAGCACTAGGGGTTCCGCGCCGCGCTGGGTCAGTTCGAGCATGGAGCCGACGCTATCCTTAGTATTGCCGGACAGGGTGCCGGTACCAAGCAGGTCGCCAGGCTGCAGGTTGCACCCGTTGGAGGTGTGGTGGGCGACCATCTGCGCCAGGGTCCAGTAGGCATCCCGGTAATTGCCGCGTGACAGACGCAAGGGCGATTGGCCTGCTTCTCGCATCTTCGCACTGCGCAGGTACATCTCGACGTCGATCGAATATCCCCCATGCGCCTGATCCGCCGCGTCATCCAGGTAGGGCAGGGGCGCCGGGTCGCCGGCCGAACGTTGGAACGCCGCAGTACGGTAGGGCTCCAGCGCTTCCATTGTTACTATCCAAGGCGAGATCGTTGTCGCAAAGCTCTTTGCAAGGAAAGGCCCGAGGGGCTGGTATTCCCAGGCCTGAATGTCGCGCGCCGACCAGTCGTTGAGAAGGACCGCGCCGAAGACGTGGTCGGCGGCCTCGACGATTCCGATGGATTTGCCCAATTCGTTGCCGGTGCCGATGAAGAAGCCGAGCTCCGACTCATAGTCCAGATTTCTGCATGCCCCGAAGACCGGAGTATCCGCCGTGGGCGGCTTGAGCTGGCCGCTCGGTCGGATTACCGGTTTGCCGCTTGGAACGATTGAGGAAGCGCGTCCGTGATAACCGATCGGAATCCATTTGTAGTTGGGCAACAAGGGATTGTCGAGCCGGAAAAATTTTCCGACATTGGCCGCGTGAAAAACGGACGTATAGAAATCGGTGTAGTCGCCAATGCGCGCCGGAAGCAGCATTTCGACTTGCAATATCGGGACCAGGCATGCCGAGCCCTTGGCTTTGCGTCCTTCCCAACCGGTTTCCAACGACAGCGCGCGCGAAAGGGCCACCCGCAAGGCCTTCCAGCTCGGGCGGCCGAGGGACATCAGGTGATTAAGCGTGACCTCGCCACAGGCGGCGGCTGCTGCCGCGGCCAGGCCTTCAAATCCAAGCGCTTCCGATGCCGAAGCTACATCGAGAACCTGGTCGCCGATAGCGATGCCGCCGCGGCCGGGCGAGCCCTTCGTCGCAAAAATTCCGAACGGGAGGTTCTGGATCGGAAAATCGCACCCGGGCGAGTTCGCCGATTCGACCCAGCTGCGTCGGTGTGGGTCGTGCGTTTCGTCCAGCGGCATCTTACCTTCCCTTGAAGTTCTTTTTGAAACCGGTCCAGGCGCCGTCGTAATTCTTCTGCAACTGGGGCGATTCCATTGCGAACCGGGTTGGGCGGAATACATACCGCGACTCGAACATGAAGGCGAGGCTCCCTTCGATCTTGTGCGGCTTGAGCTCCACCTTGGACGCATTCTCGAACGTCGTTACGTCCGGCCCGTGCGCCGTCATCGAATTGTGCAGCGATATCCCGCCGGGCAGGAACCCTTCGGCCTTTGCGTCGTAGACGCCGTGCACGAGCCCCATGAGTTCACTCATGTAATTGCGATGGAACCAGGGCGGACGGAAGGTGTTCTCGGCCACCATCCAGCGCGGCGGGAAGATCACGAAGTCGACATTGGCCACCCCGGCCTGGCCCGAAGGCGACGTCATGACGGTGAAGATCGAAGGGTCGCAGTGATCGAAGCTCACGGTATTGATGGCCATGAAACGCGACAGGTCATATTTGTACGCGGTGCAGTTGCCGTGCCAGGCGACTGTGTCGAGCGGCGAGTGCGGCCATTCCGCCGCCCACAGGCCGCCCATGAATTTCGTTACCACCTCGGTTTTTCCTTTGTCCTCCCAGGCCGCCACTGGCGCCAGGAAATCGCGTGCATTGGCCAGCCCGTTGGAACCGATCGGACCCAGCTCGGGAAGGCGAAACTGCGCACCGTAGTTTTCACAGACGTACCCGCGCGCAGCACCGGAAAGCAGTTCGACTTTGAACTTCATGCCGCGCGGAATAACGCAAATCTCGCCGGGAGCTACCGCCAGTCTTCCGGTTTCAGCGAATACAACGAGTTCCCCCTGCTGGGGCACCAGCAGCATTTCGCCATCTGCGCAGACGAAGCACCGGTCCGTCATCGAACGGGTCGCGCGGTAAATATGTACGGCCACACCGGATTGCGATGCAGGATCGCCCGAACCGGCGATAGTCGCCAGGCCGTCAACGAAATCTACGGCGCTGGATTCGATTGGGAACGCATCCCAGCGCAGCCGGTTGGGCGGTGTTTCGACCTCGTCGAACGGGCCGGACCTTACCAGGCCATTTTCGATTCTCCGCAACGGCCCGTGCATCGCAGAGGGGCGGATCTTATATAGCCAGGTGCGGACATTCTCGGCGCGCGGCGCAGTAAAAGCCGTTCCCGACAGGACTTCGGCGTACAGGCCGTGGGGAGCGATTTGGGGCGAATTCCGGCCGACGGGCAGCGCGCCGGCAACCGACTCGGTGGCGAATTCATTGCCGAAGCCGCTTTGGTAGCCCAGGGACTCGGCAGTGCTTGCGGATATGTCATCGTCTTCAATAGAGCCCATGCTCGTCTCCTCAGACCTTGTAGTACTCCCTGTACCACTCGACAAAGCGCGCAATGCCGGTTTCGACAGGGATCGAGGGAGCGAAGCCGGTGGCGGTGTTTATTGCGGAGATATCGGCAGCCGTCGCGGGAACGTCACCCGCTTGCATCGGCAGAAACTCGACCACCGCTTTCTTTTGAAGACACGTTTCCAGCAAGCCGATGAACGTCATGAGCTCCATGGGCTGGTTGTTGCCGATATTGTAGATCCTGTATGGGGCGTTGCTCGTGGCGGGGTCCGGACGTGCCGGATTCCAGGCAGGGTCGGGCGCGGCAGGCCTGTCCATAACGCGCAATACACCGGCAACAATGTCATCGACATAGGTAAAATCACGTGTCATCTGGCCATTATTGAATACCGGGATCGGTTCGCCCGCAAGGATCCCGCGCGTGAATTTGAAATACGCCATGTCAGGACGGCCCCATGGGCCGTACACCGTAAAGAACCGCAAGCCGGTACACGGCAGGCCATAGAGATGGGCATAGCTGTGCGCCATCAGCTCGTTGGCCTTCTTCGTCGCCGCATAGAGCGAAACGGGATGATCAACGTTGTCGTTCTCGGAAAACGGGATATCCACGCTCGCGCCATAGACCGAGCTCGACGAGGCGAACACCAAATGCCCGACTTTGGCTTGGCGGCAGCCTTCGAGAATATTCAGGAACCCAACCAGATTGGCATCGCCATAGGCATGCGGGTTTTCAATCGAATATCGCACTCCAGCCTGGGCCGCCAGATGCACGACGACGTCAAACCGGGTGGAGTTGAACACTCCGCCCATTTCCTTCCGCGACGCCACATCGAGTGGCAGGAACGTGAACTTCGGGCTCGAGGTCAGGCGGGATAGGCGCGCCCGCTTAAGTCCAACGTCGTAGTAATCATTCAGGTTGTCGATGCCGACAACTTCGTCTCCGCGCGACAGGAGTTCGAGGGCAAGCGCTGCCCCGATAAACCCCGCTGCTCCCGTAACAAGAACCCTCATCGGATCGCCATTGATTCGCCTAAACGCAAGGGATCCAGTTTAACGGTGTGTCGGATATCAATGCCCCCGGGACGAGCGCATTGCCATAAAGTGTGTGAGGG
>JBBQNG010000363.1:0-3876 GCA_038329645.1 Burkholderiales bacterium | reverse complement strand
TGCGGCGCGAGGGCCGCGATCAGTGCCGCAGGGGCTTCGATGTTGACCGCAAGGATCTCGCGCTTGTGGGCTTCGGGGATGGCCTCGTAGGGATCGCAGTAGAGGACGCCCGCGTTGTTGACGAGCGTGTCGACCCGGCCGATGAGCGCGGCCAGCGCGCCGATCCCTTCAATGTTGGTCAGGTCGAAGACGACGCGCTCGACGTTTCCGGTCGCATCGAACTGCGCAAAATCCTTGTCCAGCGCGAGCACGCGCCAGCCTGCGCCGAGAAAGGCCCGGGTCGTGGCCAGGCCGATCCCGCGCCCGGCGCCGGTCACGAGGGCGGTGCGCACGCGGCGGCTACAGCCCGGGCATCGAGAAGCCCGCCGCCTTGAGGTCGGTGATGACCTGCTTTTCGTGCTCGGGGATGAGCTCGGTGAGCGGCGGGCGCACCGTCTTCCACTGCGGGTCGTTGCCGAAGTGCGCGATGATCGCCTTCAGCGCCGGGATCATCGGCACTTTCTGCACGATGTTGCGCGTGGCGGTTATGCCCGCCTGCAGCTTGTCGGCGTCCGCGCCCTGCCAGTTGCGGAACACGTTATTGATCGCGCCGGGGTTGACGTTGCCGGTGGCGGTGATGCAGCCTTTGCCGCCGTTTCGCATGTTGTCGAGCAGGAATACCTCAGAGCCTGCGAACACGTCGAAATTGTTCTTCGCAAAAGCGTCGAGCATCGCCTTGGTGTTCGACCAGTCGCCGGAGGAATCCTTCACGCCGGCGACGATGCCGGGATACTTGCTCAGCAACCGCTCGATCAGCGCGAGCGTGATCGGCACGTTCGACACCGACGGGATGTGATACAGGTACAGGCGCAGGCGGTCGTCGCCGACGCGCTCGACGATCTCGGCGAAGTTGCGGTAGAGGCCTTCGTGGGACACGCCCTTGTAGTAGAACGGCGGCAGCATGAGCACGCCGCCGCAGCCGAGTTTGACCGCCTGCGCGGTCATCCTCACGGAGTCGGTCAGGGCGCAGGCGCCGGTGCCGGGCATCAGCGCCGAGGCGGACACGCCCCCTTTGATGAGCGCCTCGAGCAGCTCGAGCTTTTCGTCCACCGACATCGAGTTGGCTTCGCTGTTGGTGCCGAACACCGCGAGGCCCGAGCAGCCGTGGTTCATGAGCCACTTGCAGTGGCGGACGAACCGGTCGGTGTCGGGGGACAGGTCCTTGCGGAACGGGGTGACGACGGGCGAGAGGACGCCGGTGATGCGCTGGGCTGCGGGCATGAAAGGACTCTTTTGTGATTCTGCGGTTGGGTTACTGCGGCCTTGCGTTCATGGGGTTACATGTAAAGCCGGGCGAGGTCCTGGATGGACTTGGCTTCCGGAAATTTATACAACAGCTCGAGCCAGCGCGCGCGCACGGTCTTCAGGCCGCGCAGGTCGATGCCGAGCGAATCGGCCTCCTCCATCGCCAGCGTGATGTCCTTGACCAGGTGCTTGGGATAGAAGCCGGGCGTGAAATCGCCGCGGAAAGCCCTGGCCGCCTGGATGCGCAGGGCCTTCGAATCGGCGGTGCCCGTCTGCAGCGTCGCCAGCATCAACTCGCCGTCGAGGCCCGCCTTGCGCGAGAAGAACAGGCCCTCGATGGCGGCGAGCACGTTTTGCGCGACGATCACCTGGTTGACGAGCTTGGCGCGCTGGCCCTGGCCCGCCGCGCCGAAATGGACGATGGTCTTGCCCATCTTCGTGAGCAGGGGCTGCGCCGCCTCAAAATCGGGCTTGTCGCCGCCGACCATGATCGTGAGCGTGCCGTCGGCCGCGCCCTGCTCGCCGCCCGTCACGGGAGCGTCGATGGCGCGCAGCCCCTTTGCCTTTGCAGCGGCATGGATGCGCTCGGCCAGCTTCGGGCTCGATGTGGTCATGTCGATGAGCAGCGCACCGGCCTTGGCCGACTCGATCACGCCGCCTTTGCCGAAATACACTTCCTCCACATCCACCGGCGCGCCGACCATGGTGATGACCGCATCGGCCGTGCGGCAGGCGTCGGCGATGGTCGAGGCCCGGCGCGCGCCCTTGGTGACCAGGGGCTCGGCCTTGTCCGGCGAGCGCGAATAGGCGGTGAGCGCGTGGCCGCCCGCAATCAGGTTGGCCGCCTGGCGCACGCCCATGATGCCGATGCCGATGAAGGCGGCATTCATCTCAATCCGCCTTGGCGCCGGAGGCCTTGACCACCGGGGTCCAGCGCACGACCTCGGCCTTGAGCATGTCGGCCATCTGGTCGGCGGTGCCGGGGATGATCAGGTAGCCCAGGTCGCCCATGCGCTTGACGAACTCGGGCGAGCGCGTGGCTTTCACGCTCTCGGCGTTGAGCTTGGCGATGACGTCTTTCGGGGTCCCCGCCGGCACCGAGAGGCCGAACCAAACGCCGGCTTCGTAGCCCGGTACCCCGGCCTCGGCAATCGTCGGCAGGTCGGGCAGCGCCGGGTCGCGCTTCACCCCGGTGGTGGCGAGCGCATGCAGCTTGCCCGACTTGATGTGCGGCAGCGACGACGGAATGTTGTCGAACATGACGTTGACCTGCCCGCCGATCAGGTCGGTCACCGCGGGGGCGCTGCCCTTGTAGGGGATGTGCAGCAGATCCACGCCCGTCATGTACTTGAACAATTCGCCCGACATGTGGATCGAGGTGCCGCTGCCGCTCGAGGCATAGGTGATCTTGCCCGGCTGCGCCTTGGCCTGCGCGATCAGGTCCTTCACCGAAGCCAGCTTGAATCCGGGGTTCGCCACGAGCACGTTGTTGAGCGCGACCAGGGGCGCGATCGGGGCGAGGTCCTTGGCCGGGTCGAATCCCATCTTCGAATACAGCAGCGGGTTGATTGCGTGGATGCCGCTGGTATTCATGAACAGGGTGTAGCCGTCGGGCGCCGACTTGGCGGCCTGCTCGCCGCCGAGGTTGCCGCCCGCACCGGGCCGGTTCTCCACCGTGACAGGCTGGCCGAGCAGCTTTTGCAGCTCGTGGGCGGTGGCGCGCGATGCGATGTCGACCGCTCCCGCGGGCGGAAAGGGGCAGATCAGCCGCAGGGGCTTGGAGGGGAAGGTCTGTCCTGACGCTGCAGTCGACAGGGCGAGCAGGGCGGCGAACGCCGCCAGCAGTTTGTTCATGGTTTTATTTGTCTCCTCGGACTGAATGCATGGAACGAAGGCGCAATTATGCGCGTGGGCCGCGGACTGGCAAAATCGCCTCTTTCCTCCACAGCCCACGGTATCCCATGCCCGATTTCGCGAGCGCGGTAAACATCGGCGACCTTCGCGTTGCGGCGAAACGGCGCCTGCCGCGCGCGATCTTCGATTTCTTCGACGGCGGGGCCGAGGACGAAATCGCCCTGCGCGACAACCGCGCCGCCTACGACCGCGTGCGGCTCGCGCCCCGGGTGCTGCGCGACGTGTCGAAGATCGACATGTCCTGCGAAATCCTCGGCGGTCCGTCGCAAATTCCGCTCGTGATCGCGCCGACCGGAGGCATAGGGATCGCCTGGCCGGGGGCCGACCTCGCGATCGCGCGCGCGGCGGCGCAGTACGGGATTCCCTACACGCTGTCGACCGCCGCCACCTCGACCATTGAGGCGGTGGCCGAGGCCAACGGCAACGGCCGCCGCTGGTTCCAGCTCTACATCCTTTACGACCGGGATTTCACCGACAAGCTGGTGGCGCGGGCGTGGGCGGCGGGTTACGAAGCGCTCGTCGTTACGGTGGACCTGCCGGTGGGCGGCAAGCGGGAGCGCGATTCCTACAACCGCTTCGTGCAGCCTTATCGTCCGCGTGCCGGACAGATCTTCGAGGCCTTTACCAAGCCGCACTGGGCGCTCGGCATCGTCAGGAACGGCGGGCTGCCGACGCTCG
>JBBQNG010000362.1:0-3922 GCA_038329645.1 Burkholderiales bacterium | reverse complement strand
AGATGAATTTCTCGCGCCCCGAGCCGGATCCGCGATTGAACCAATACACCGATACGCCCTCGGCGGCCGCTTCGAGCAGCAGGTCATGGGCGTCGGCGGAGCGTTGCCGCGCCTCCGTAGTCAATGCCACCTTGGCGCCATAGCGCGCCACCTGCACGACTTGTTCCAGGCTCAGATCGTGTCCCGACAGCACGATAGTTTTATCCGATTGGCTGGGCTCGATGGGCCGATAGGGCGCCGGCGTTGCGGCCGCCTCTGCCGCACCGGCCAGGACAAGAGATAACAGGATGGCGCTGCAGTTTGTCGTGGTCATATTGTTGTTGGCCCTTTATGAATCCCGTCCCAATACCTCCTTCAAGGGGCCAAGCCATGGCTCGAAGTTTCGCCATTGATCGATGCCTTCTTTGAAGATGGGTTGTCGCACCTGCTCTGAACTCGCGGTGCGAATGCTGCGCTCGGTCTTGTAGAACTCGACGCAGCTCGCTTCGAACTCGAGCCCGCAGAAATCGAGGATCCGCCGCACGTTCGCCTCGAGATTGTCGACCACGTCTTCATGGTCGACCCGCAGCACTTTGCCGGGAATCACAGAATCCCAGTGCGCCATCAGCTCGATGTAAGTACGGTAGTAACGCGCAATATCTTCCACCCCGTAGGTGAATTCTTGTCCGGCCGCGAACAATTGCTTGAAATTGCTGAAACAACAAGCCATAGCGCTGCGGCGAGCGTCGATGATTTTGGCGTTGGGCAGAATCAAATGAATCAGCCCGAGATGCCGAAAATTATTCGGCATTTTGTCGATGAAGTGGGGTTTTCCTGCCCGATACACCCGCGTGTCGCCGATATATTTTTGGCCCAATCTCGCGAAGTCCTCGGGCTTCAAGTCCTGGAGCACGCGCGGATATCGCGGGTTTTCGGTGTCGGGTTCCCGCCCCTGCAATTCGAGCACCAGTCGCGGAATGTCGGCGAGTTCCATCGTGCCCTCAACCATCGAGTGTGATGCGAGGATCTGCTCGAGGAGAGTGGAACCGGAGCGGGGCAGGCCGACGATGAAGATCGGGTCCGGACTGCTGCAACCCATTCCCCGCCGCGCGGCAAAGAACTCCCGGTTGCAGATCGCCTTTTGCAAGCGTGTATTGCGCTCGACCGGTTCCGGCCGATAGCAGCTCTCCGATTTTTTGAGCGCGTTGCCTCGCTCGTAGTAGCGATATGACTCGGCAAATTCGCCCCGGTCCTCGAGCGCTTTGCCCAAGGCGAAGCATAGGTGGTAGCGGTCGACCGCAGCGGTTGTGGCGGCTGTCTCTTCGTCACGCATCCGCAAGATCTCGCTCTCTGTGAACCGGTACGTCTTGAGATTGGCAAGGCTCCAGTAGGCATCGCCGAAATCGGGGCGAATCGCCGCGGCGCTGCGGTAGGCCTGTATCGCCTCCTGCTGTCGGCCGAGCGCCTTCAATGAGTGCGCGACCGACAAGTGCAACTCGCTTGCGTGAATCGGTTGCAACGCGTCTGCTGCGAGTTCCCGATAAAGCGCGAGCGCCTGCTCGTGTTCGCCGAGACCCACCTTGGCCGTGGCGTAGGTCGTTTTATACGCCCGGTTGGCCGGGTCGAGCCGCAACAGCGTCTCCAATTCCGCGACGCTCTGCACATGCTTGTGGCGCCGCAACAGCGCAACGGCGTAATCGTAGCGCGCGGCGCGGTAGTCCGGGGCCAATGCGAGTACGGCTTCGAGAAGGGTATCGGCGTCATCCAACACGTCGTGAGCCAGACCGATCCGCGCCAAGAGACGCATGGCCTCGACATGATCCCCATGCTTTAGCAGATAGGCCCGCACCATACTTTCCGCCGTCACGAGTTCGCCGTCGGAAAACAACGCTGTTGCCGTGACGATCTCAGGCGGTAACCGGGCCAGGGTGGCGAGGTGCTCGCCGGCCGTTTCGGCATTTTCCGTCTGCCCGGTCATGCGATACAGCGACTGCAAGGTTCGCCAACTCGCCGGCAGTGCCGGATTGAGGTTCACGGCGCTCAAGAACGCATCGATGGCGCGCGGTGCATCGCGCAGAGCAACATAACAGTGGCCACGTTCCTGCATCGCGCGGCTGAAACGAGGATGAAGTCGCCCGAGACGCTCGAGGGTGGCGAGTGCCTGGGGAATTTCCTGCAAATACCGTTGCGCAACCGCAATCATGTACAAGACGTCGCGATTTTCCGGAACCGAAGAGGCCAAGGCTTGCCCGGCACCGAGCGCCGCCGCGAATTGATTTTGCTCGAGAAGCGCGCGGATGCGCAGCACTTCCGCTTCCACGGGAGAGGCAACTGGCGGTGAGGAGGCGGCTTGCGTCATAGAAAAAAAGGCGGGCTCAAAGCCCGCCTTCTATTCTACTGGGTCCTTCCGTGCTGGGTAGCCGCAAACGGAGCAAGCTCCTTCAGAATTTATAGGCAATCTTCACGCCGATGACCCGCGGACGGAGCACCGACTGTGCGACCACAAACTGAGCTGTGTTCGTAAACAGAGGTGTGTTGTTATTGGTCAAGTTCTGGGCGAATAGATGCGCGCTCCAGGCATCCTTGGCGACTCCGAGCGACGCATCATAGGTCGTGTATGCGAGGTTTTCGAAGCGCAACAGCGTGGTGTTGATCGCACCTCCGACTGCGAGCGAAGGATCGTTGCCGGCTTGCGTGAACGAATGGCCGGTATGTTGCGCGCCAGCCTGCACGAATGCATTGTAGCCGTTCATGCTCCAATCGTAGCGCGCCCGCAGATTGAATTGGATCGGTGGCGAGTTGGCGCTGGGGCTGCGCGGCGGGCCAAACAGGTTACTGATCTGCACGCAACCGGTGCCGTCCTTCTTACACTGGACGGTAATCGGTTTGCCGAAATTCACGCTGGCCGGATTGGTGTCGAGCAGAGCCGGCGAGTTGGTCTGTTCGCTGGAGTTCCACGAGGCTGCGCCTTGCAGCGTCAGCCCTGAAAAGACGCGCGCCACGATGGAGGTCTCCACGCCGCGAATTCGGAAGTTCTGACCGTTGGTGCCGAAGGCCAAGTTACCCGTTTGACCAGGATCGAAGAAGCCGATCTGCACGTTGTCCCAGTTCTCCTGATACACCGCACCATTCCATTGGAAACGGTGATCGAAAAACTCCGACTTCCAACCAATTTCCTTGTTGGTCAGGTCGTCCGACGAATAGTGCTTCGGGATGGCGAACTGCGCTTTTCCATCGGGGCCCGGTATGTAAGCGGCGTTGTCGCTGCCTTGCCGGTTGAAGTTGCCTGGCCGAAATCCTTGCGAATAAGTGTAATACAACAAGATGTCCGGAGTGACATGCCAGGTGATGTTATAGCGGGGCTTGGTTCCGGATTCCGTATCGTTGAGGTTTTTGGCATCGAGATTGGTATTGCCGCTGGTGCAGCCTCCCGCCGGGATGCCGGCTTCGAAGCAGCTGAAGCTGCTGCTCACGCTGCCCTTCAACGAGTTCTCGAATTTATAATGACGGGCCCCGGCAGTGACGGTGAGCACCTTGGGAATGATGTCGAAATCGGCAGACCCGAAAAACGCAGTCTGCTTGACCGTGCGTTGGGTGTCCTCAAAAAACGCGGTGTTGTCGTTGCGCACACCGGGATTTTCAGTGGTGGTACCGGGCGTCGTGCCGACGTTCGACATGCAACCCGTGTTGCCAAGCGATCCGGTCCCAGGCACGCCGTTTGCGGTGCAGTTCGGAATGTTCTTGTACAACCAATCGGTTTGGTCGAAGAGCCGGTTCGTTTCGAAAAAGGCACCGACAATGCCGCGCACACGCCAGTCATCCGGCGTGCTCACGCGGATCTCGTTACTGAGGTGCTCGTTGCGCTCCGTTTCGCGCCAGGTGGAACTCGGCGAGTAGCACTTCGACTTCAGCGTTGGATCGCCTGTCTTCGGCGGGGGGGTCG
>JBBQNG010000361.1:0-3925 GCA_038329645.1 Burkholderiales bacterium | reverse complement strand
CGCGGGCACCGAGATGGTGATGCCGGGGGACAACATCAAGATGGTGGTGACGCTGATTGCGCCGATCGCGATGGAGCAGGGCTTGCGCTTTGCCATCCGCGAGGGCGGCAAGACCGTCGGCGCCGGCGTCGTCGCCAAAGTAATCGAGTAAAAACACAAGGAGGGGCGCGAGCCCCACGAACAGAAAATGCAAAGCCAACGCATCCGCATCCGCCTCAAGGCGTTCGACTACCGGCTGATAGACCAGTCGGCGCTCGAGATCGTCGACACGGCGAAGCGCACTGGAGCGGTAGTGCGCGGCCCGGTGCCGCTGCCGACCCGCAAGCAGCGTTTCGACCTGTTGCGCAGCCCGCACGTGAACAAGACCTCGCGCGACCAGCTCGAGATCCGCACGCACCTGCGGCTCATGGACATCATCGACCCGACGGACAAGACAGTGGACGCGCTCATGAAGCTCGACCTGCCTGCGGGCGTGGACGTGGAGATCAAGGTTCAGTAAGGCATGGTGGGTTAAGGTTCAGATGGTTTTTTTACGCAGTACTAGGTGATTTGCCGGCCAATTGCAGCCAGCGCCCGGAGCGATCCGGGTAACAAACAAGAGGTTCAGTCATGACAATTGGACTCGTCGGCCGCAAGGTCGGCATGACGCGCATCTTCACGGACGAGGGCGATACCCTCCCGGTGACGGTGCTCGACGTGTCCGACAACCGGATCACGCAGATTAAATCGCCGGACAAGGATGGCTACGCCGCCGTCCAGGTGACGTTCGGCAAGCGCCGCGCCAGCCGCGTCGGCAAGGCTTTGGCAGGCCACCTGGCGAAGGCCGGCGTCGAAGCCGGGCACATCCTCAAGGAATTCCGCGCCAAGCCCGAGGAGGTCGCCGCCCTCAAGGTCGGCGGCAAGATGGATGTGGACATGTTCAAGCCGGGCCAGATGGTCGACGTGAGCGGCGTCACCCAGGGCAAGGGATTCTCTGGTGTCATCAAGCGCCACCATTTCTCGTCCAACCGGGAAACCCACGGCAATTCGCGCTCCACGCGCAAGCCGGGTTCGACGGGGCAGGCGCAGGATCCGGGCCGCGTGTTTCCCGGCAAGCGCATGCCCGGCCAACTGGGCAATGTGAAGCGCACTACCCAAAACCTCGAGATCCTGCGCGTCGATGCGACGCGCGGGCTGCTCATGATCAAGGGCGCGGTGCCCGGCTCCAAGGGACGCGATGTGATCGTGCGTCCGGCGGTGAAGGGTTAAAGGGACGCCATGGAACTGAAACTGATCAACGACAAAGGCGCGACTGCCGCGTCCTTCGATGCGCCCGATGCGGTATTCGGGCGCGAGTTCAACCAGGACCTCGTCCACCAGATCGTGATCGCCTACCAGGCGAACGCGCGCATGGGCACGCGCAAGCAGAAAGAGCGCAGCGAGATCGCCAAGTCCACCCGCAAGCCGTGGCGCCAGAAAGGCACCGGTCGCGCGCGCGCAGGGATGGCGTCGAGCCCGTTGTGGCGCGGAGGCGGCAAGATTTTCGCTTCGAGCCCGGACGAGAATTTCTCGCACAAGGTCAACCGCAAGATGTTCCGGGCCGGGATGGCGTCGCTCCTCTCGCAGCTCGTGCGCGAAGACCGCGTTCGCGTGGTCGAAGACTTCAAGCTGGATACCCCGAAGACCAAGGTCCTGGCACAAAAAGTGAAGTCGCTCGGGTTCGACCGGCTGCTGGTGATCACCGACGAAGTCGATGAAAACCTCTACCTGTCATCGCGCAACCTGATCAACGTCGAAGTCATGGAAGCGCGTCACGCCGATCCGGTGTCGCTGGTCCGCTACCCGAACGTGCTGCTGACCAAAAAGGCAGTGGCGAAATTCGAGGAGATGTTCAAATGAGCGCGCCGAAAAAGTACAACCCCGAGCAGCTCATGAACGTGGTGCTCGCCCCGATCGTCTCCGAAAAGAGCACGATGGTGGCCGACAAGCACGAGCAGGTCGTGTTCCGCGTGGCCGACGCCGCCACCAAGCCGGAAATCAAGGCCGCAGTCGAATTGCTGTTCAAGGTCAAGGTCGAGTCGGTCCAGGTTCTGAGCGTCAAGGGCAAGGAAAAGCGCTTCGGCCGCATGCAGGGCCGCCGCCGCAGCTGGAAGAAGGCTTACGTGTGCCTCGCGCCGGGGCAGGAAATCAACTTCGGAGCGCTGGAGTAAACCATGGCACTCATCAAAGTCAAACCAACTTCGCCCGGCCGCAGGTCGCTGGTCAAGGTCGTCAGCCCGGATCTCCACAAGGGCGCGCCTTACGCGCCGTTGCTGTCCCCGCAGAGCAAGAAGGCGGGCCGCAACAACCATGGCCGCATTACGATGCGCCACCAGGGCGGCGGTCACAAGCAGCATTACAGGATCATCGACTTCAAGCGCGGCAAGGACACAATTGTGGCCAAGGTCGAGCGGCTCGAGTATGACCCGAACCGTAGCGCCAACCTTGCCCTGCTACTGTATGCGGACGGCGAGCGCCGCTACATCATTGCCCCGAAGGGGGTCGGCGTGGATACGCAGCTGGTGTCCGGCCCCGAAGCGCCGATCAAGCCGGGTAATGCGCTGCCGTTGCGCAACATTCCGGTCGGCACGACAATTCATTGCATCGAGATGCTGCCGGGCAAGGGCGCGCAGATCGCCCGCTCAGCTGGCGCCAGCGTGCAGCTGCTGGCGCGTGAAGGCAGCTACGCGCAGCTGCGGCTGCGTTCCGGCGAGATCCGCAAGGTGCACGTCGACTGCCGCGCGACCATCGGCGAGGTCGGTAACGAAGAGCACAACCTGCGTTCCATCGGCAAGGCGGGCGCCAAGCGCTGGCGCGGCATCCGCCCGACGGTCCGCGGGGTCGCAATGAACCCGATCGATCACCCCCATGGCGGCGGCGAAGGCCGCACGTCCTCCGGGCGTCCCCCCGTTTCCCCGTGGGGCACTCAGAGCAAGGGCTTCAAGACACGGCGCAACAAGCGGACCCAGGGCATGATCGTCCGCGACCGCCGTCGCTCATAACAAAGGCGCGAGGAAAAATATGGCGCGTTCAATCAAGAAGGGTCCTTTCGTGGACCACCACCTGCTCGACAAGGTCGATGCGATCCGCGGCACCAACGACAAGCGGCCGATCAAGACCTGGTCACGCCGCTCGACGATCGTCCCGGATTTCGTGGGCCTGACGATTGCCGTGCACAACGGCAAGCAGCACATCCCCGTGTTCGTTACGGAAAACATGGTCGGCCACAAGCTCGGGGAGTTCGCGCTTACGCGGACCTTCAAGGGCCATTCGGCCGACAAAAAGACTTCCGGCACGCCTACGGCGGCGCCGAAGAAGTAAGGAGCAGCCATGGAAACCAAAGCATCCCTGCGCGGGGCGCGCCTTTCGGCGCAGAAAGGCCGGCTGGTCGCCGACCAGATTCGGGGGCTGCCCGTGGACCGGGCGCTCAACGTGCTCCAGTTCAGCCCGAAAAAGGGCGCGGTGCTTATCAAGAAAGTGCTCGAATCTGCAATCGCCAATGCTGAGCATAACGACGGCGCGGACATCGACGCGCTCAAGGTCAAGACGATTTACGTCGAGCGGGGCGCGTTCCTGAAGCGCTTCCAGGCGCGTGCCAAGGGCCGCGGTAACCGCGTGCTCAAGCACTCCTGCCACATTTACGTCACGGTCGGGGACTGAGAGACTATATGGGACAAAAAATCCATCCGATCGGTTTCCGCCTCGCGGTCAACAAGAACTGGGGTTCGCGCTGGTATGCCAACAAGGCCAATTACACCGGCATGCTCGCGGAGGACATCAAGGTCCGCGCATTCCTCAAGAAAAAGCTGGCGCATGCTTCCGTGGGCCGCGTACTGATCGAGCGTCCCGCGAAGGACGCCCGCATCACGATATTCTCGGCGCGTCCTGGCGTGGTGATCGGCAAGAA
>JBBQNG010000360.1:0-3928 GCA_038329645.1 Burkholderiales bacterium | reverse complement strand
GGAGAGGGGACCTGCGAACCGCGCGGTTTGTAACCAAGCGGTCGCATAGGGTCAAGGCGCGCGAAGGGGATAATTCCTAAGCTATTTCAACAACTTATTTACTTTGCCAAGGGTGTCGCGGGCGATTAGTTTCGCCAGCTTCTACCAACGGGATGCAAAGATGCTCCGCGAAAAGCTGAATGAGGCCATGAAGGATGCCATGCGCGCCCGCGAGACTGCGGCGCTGGGCACGATTCGCTTGATCCTGGCCAAGCTCAAGGACACCGATATCGCGGCCCGCACCGAGGCCAATCGCGAGGGCGTGGCCGAGGACAAGATCCTCTCGATGCTGCAGGGCATGATCAAGCAGCGCAACGAATCGATCGTGCTCTACGAAAAGGGCGCGCGCCAGGATCTGGCCGACAAGGAAAAGGCCGAGATCGCCGTGATCGAGCGCTTCCTGCCGCAGCAGATGGACGAGGCCGCCGTCGCCGCCGCAGTGAAGGACGCGATCGCCGCGTCGGGCGCCACCTCGATCAAGGACATGGGCGGCGTCATGGCCGCGCTGAAGGGCAAGTACGCTGGCCAGATGGATTTCGCCAAAGCGTCCGGCGCGGTTAAGAAGGCACTCACCGGCGGCTAGAGCGGCCGGCTGGTCGGAGAGGAGAGATGAGGCTTACCGGTCTTGCCGCAGTGATCGGCCTACTCGCCCCCGCCCTCGCGATAGCGCAATCGCCGCTCCTGCACCGCGTGGCCGATTGGTGGCATCCGGCCAAGCAGAACGCGTACATGCACCAGGTCTGCGCGACCGCCGGCACGGCAATGGAACTCGACGAATGCCAGTATGTCGCCGAGAGCCTGATCGACAATCTGCGCGACTGTATCCGCCAGCGCAGCCCGTACGCCGCCACCTGCGTGAGCTTGCTGCCGGGCGCCCAGGCCCAGCTCGAACACGTGAATAACGATTCGACTCTGCTCAAACACCGCGAGGACCAGCGGGAAGGACAGCGACAGAACTCCATTCGCGCTTACTGCGCCCAGGTAAACGGGGGCTACTATTCGCCTGGATACATGGGTTGCGTGCGCAGCAGGGATATCGAGCCATGACGTCGACTGCCTACAAGTCGAGGTCGCAATGACGTACGATCTGCGCCTCGCCGAACGCATCCGTCACTTGCTGGCCGATCGCGGCGATGTTCATGAGAAGAAGATGATGGGAGGCCTCGCCTTCCTCGCGAAGGGCGGGATGTGCTGTTCCGTGAGCGGACGTGGCGGCCTGCTGGTGCGGGTCACTGCCGATGAGCAGCCACAGCTGATTGCCAAGCCCCATGTTCGGCCGATGGTCATGGGCGGCCGCCCGGTGAGCAGCTTTGTGCGGGTCATGCCGGAAGGCTATCGGACGCACGCCGCCTTGAAGAAGTGGGTGCAGCGCGGCCTGGATGCCGTCGCGACCCTCCCGGCCAAGCCGAAGCGGCAACCGGCGAAGAAGAAGAAAACGCTGACGGGCTGAGCCTCTCGCGAGGTCATGCCGCTCATCGCGGCACGGGAAAAGCTTCACCCTCGTTCAGGCTGAAGCGCGGGCGCCCACCGGCGAAGGACAGGCGCAGGCCGCGATATTTCGCAAGATAGTGGATCATCACGATCGCCCCGCACACGCCCGCGGCGGCGCCCACGCCAAGTGACCAGCGCGGGCCGAAACGGTCGGCGATCCAGCCCACGACAGGAGCGCCGATCGGCGTGCCGCCCATCGCGATGGCCAGCCTGATCGCCATGACGCGGCCGCGCATGGCGGGCTCGGTCGAGAGCTGCATCAGGCTGTTGGTCGAGTTGGTGATGGTGAGCGCCGAGACACCGATGACGACCAGCGTCAGGCCGAACAGCCAGTAGTTGGGCATGATCGCGGCGAGCGCGCAGCCTACCGCGAATACCGCCGTGCCCGTCAGCAACAACTCGATGCGCGGCCTCTCGCGACCGGCGGCAAGCAGTGCGCCCGTCACCGTGCCGATCGCCATCATCGACGCCAGAAGTCCGTATCCGCTCGCGCCTTGATGGAAAACAGTCACCGCCATGGTCGAGATGAAGATCTGGAAATTCATGCCGAACGTGCCGACCAGAAACAGCATGAGAAGGATCGCCCTGAGGTCGGGGCGTTTCCAGACATAGCGAAAGCCAGCGACGAAACCACCGGGAGCGCGAACCGCCCGCCGATTGTGCCGCAGCTCTCCCCGGCGCAGGAACGTGAGCGAGAAGAGAACACCGCCAAACGACAAAGCGTTTGCCAGGAAGGCCCAGCCCGTTCCCACGCCGGCGATCAGCAAACCCGCGAGAGCGGGCCCCACCATGCGCGCGGCGTTGAACGAGGTGGAGTTGAGCGCCACCGCGTTCGGCAGGTCGGCCTCGCTCACGAGATCCGAAACGAAAGTCTGCCGCGCGGGCGCGTCGAATGCCGCAGCACAGCCGTGGAGAAAGGCGAACACGTAAACGTGCCAGAGCTGTACGACGCCTGTGACGGTCAGCAGGCCCAGCCCAAGGGCGCAGCAGCCCATCGCGGCCTGCGTCACCATCAGGAGCTTGCGCCGGTCGAAGAAGTCGGCGGCGAAGCCACTGAAGGGCAGCATCAGCATCTGCGGCCCGAACTGCAGCGCCATGACCAGACCGACCGCGCTCGCGCTATTATGGGTGAGCTGGGTGAGCACCAGCCAATCCTGGGCAACGCGCTGCATCCACGTGCCCACGTTGGAAACGACCGCGCCGCCCGCCCACAGCCGGTAGTTATAGTTGGCCAGCGAGCGGAAGGTCCCCGCCGGCCCCATGAGACGCGCCATCATTTTGAAGTGCTTATCAGCTTGCCGCCGCCGCCGGTGAGAATGCTTGACTTATATTGCGGTAATCGCAACAATGGCCGCTTCATCCTGTTGCTGAAGGCCGGTCCCTTATATTTCCCTTTTTAAAAGCGTTACTTTTCGTAACCACCCCTTCGCGCCGAAGTGCATGTGTCCCCGCTTTGCGCTCTGGTTCAGCCCTGACCGCGAGACCATCTTAGGTAATGGCCTTCCCTCCCGCCTTCCTCGAAGAACTGAAAGCGCGCGTGAGCCTGAGCGACGTCGTCGGCCGCAAGGTCTCGCTGAAGCGGCGTTCGGGCTCGGAGTACGCCGGCCTCTGCCCGTTCCACAACGAGAAGACGCCGTCGTTCACGGTCAACGACAAAAAGAGTTTCTTCTACTGCTTCGGCTGCCACGAGAAGGGCAGCGCCATCGACTTCGTGATGAAGACCGAGGGTCTCACTTTCCCCGAAACGGTCGAGAAGCTCGCGCGCGAGGTCGGCCTGCCGGTGCCGCAATCGACGCCGCAGGACCGCGAACGCGCCCAGCAAGCCTCGAGCCTGCAGGAAGTCGTCGAGCACGCCGCGCGCTGGTTCCAGAAGCAGCTCCGCCTGCCGGTCGGCCGCGCGGGTCTCGACTATTTGCGCGGCCGCGGACTATCCGACGAAACGATCGACGACTTTCGATTGGGTTTCTCACCCGACACCCGCGACGGCGTGATCGCGGCGCTCAAGCGCGAAGGCGCGACGATGGACAAGATCGTCGAGGCGGGCCTGGCCATCCAGCCAGAGGACACGCATCGCGATCCGTACGATCGCTTCCGCGGCCGCGTGATGTTCCCGATCAACGATCGGCGTGGGCGCGTGATCGCGTTCGGCGGCAGGGTCATCGGACCGGGCGAGCCCAAGTACCTCAACTCGCCGGAGACACCTCTTTTTCACAAGGGCGCCAACCTCTACTGCCTCGATCGCGCGCGCGTGGCCGTGACCAAGGACCAGCCGGTGATCGTGGCCGAAGGCTACATGGACGTGATCGCGCTGCACGTCGCGGGCTTCACCGGCGCGGTGGCGCCGCTCGGCACGGCGCTCACCGAAGGCCAGCTCAGCGAGGTCTGGAAACTCGCGGAC
>JBBQNG010000359.1:0-3932 GCA_038329645.1 Burkholderiales bacterium | reverse complement strand
TGCTCTCGGTAAACCACGATCTCTTCACGGCATTGGCTCCCCATAAACACGTAAATCATGCCGGAATCTTTACTTTTAAACGGTCCCGAATTCGGGGATGGGGTCAGGTCAAAAATCAGCGGCAATGATTGGGCGAACCCTCGGGAAGACATATCGTCCATTGGGTGTATTCTTCCAAACAATGCGTGGAGCGTACGCAGGACTCTCGCTATGACCTGCGCCCCGCGCCAATTGTCATGAATTCACTTTGCAAGATCGGCTCCCGGATTGACTCTCCTGTCAGTTTGTGTATCTATACCGGTACAATTACCTCTCAAGGCCTGCATAGCGCGCCATTCCACGGCAAGACCGACATGAACAAGGCGAGCAGCGGTTTCGAATGAGCAGCGAAAATCCCCTGAGCTGGATCGCAGGCATCGACGTCGGCGGCACGTTCACCGACCTGATCGCCATCGAGACGGCAAGCGGCGCGGTGCGCCTCGCCAAGGTGCCCACCACACCGCAGAACCAGGCCTTCGGCGTGCTCGCCGCGATCGAGTCGGCCGGACTCGACCTTGCAGAGCTCGCCCTGATCGTGCACGGCACCACCACGACCACCAACGCGCTCCTCGAGCGCAAGCTCGCGAAAACCGGATTGATCACCACCAGGGGCTTCCGCGACGTGCTCGAGCTTGGCCGCCGCACGCGGCCGAATTCGTACGGCCTGACCGGCTGGTTCGAGCCGCTGGTGCCGCGCGAGCTGCGGCTCGAGGTCGCGGAGCGGGTCGATGCCGATGGCAACGTGCTCACCCCGCTCGACGAAGACGCGGTGCGGCGCACGGTGCGCGAGCTCAAGGACGCCGGCTGCGAAGCGCTGGTGATCCATTTCCTGCACAGCTACATCAATCACTCCCACGAGGCGCGTGCGCTCGCGATCGCCCGTGAGATCTGGCCGAACCGCTACGTGACCGCGGGCCATCTGATCCTGTCGGAATACCGCGAATACGAGCGCGGCGTGACGGCGGCAGTGAATGCTTCGGTGCAGCCTATCCTCGACCGCTACATCCGGCGCCTGGTCGACGAGCTTCGCGCGCGCGGGTTCAGCCGCGACCTGCTGGTGATGCAAGGCAATGGCGGGACCGTCGCCGCGGGACTGGTGGCCGAAACGGCCGTCAATACCGTCATGTCCGGCCCCGCATCGGGAATCATCGCGGCCGCCTATTCGGCCACCGCTTCCGGCGTCGCAAACGTGATCACCTACGACATGGGCGGCACGTCGACCGACGTCGGCCTCATCAAGGACGGCGTGCCGACGGTGTCGGCCGAGCTCGAGATCGAATATGCGATGCCCATCCACGTGCCGATGGTCGACGTGCACACGATAGGCGCGGGCGGCGGGTCGATCGCGTTCCTGTCGGAGGCGGGCATGCTCCAGGTCGGGCCCAGGAGCGCGGGCGCGATGCCGGGGCCGATCTGCTACGGGCGCGGGGGCACCGAGCCGACGATCACCGACGCCAACCTGCTGCTGGGGCGCCTCAATCCCGCCAGGCTTCTTGGCGTCGACACTCCGGTGAGCCTGGAGCACGTAAAAGGGATATTCGAGTCGCGCGTCGGCAACGCGCTGAACCTGGATGCGATCGCTGCCGCCGCCGCGATCCTGCGCATTGCCAACGACAAGATGGCCGGCGCGATCCGCATGGTGTCGCTGGCCAAGGGGCACGACCCGCGCGATTTTGCGCTGTTCCCGTTCGGCGGAGCGGGCCCGCTGCACGCTGCGGCCCTGGCCAAGGAGCTCGGCATTCCCCGGCTTCTAGTTCCGATGCGCCCGGGCATCACGAACGCGCTGGGCTGCGCGGCAGCCGACCTGCGCCACGACTACGTCAATACCGTCAACAAGCCCCTGCCCTCGCTCGACGAATCCCTGGTCAAGGCGACGCTCGAGGCGCAGATCGCGGAAGGCCGTGCGACGCTCGACCGCGAAGGCGTGGCGATCGAAGGCGTCAAGCTCCTTCACTTCGCCGACATGCAGTTCCAGGGACAGAGCCATATCCTGACCGTCGCGCTGCCCGGGACGGGGATTTCGCGCCCCGACCTGCAGAAGCGCTTCGACGCGGCCTACCTGGAGCGCTTCGGTGTCGAGCTGCCCGAAATCCGCGCGGTACTCGTGAACCTGCATACCGCCGTGATTGGCCTCAGGAAACGGTTCGACCTGGCCGTGCTCGGGCGGTCAGACCGCGCAAAGACGCTGACCGGGGCAAGGAACGGCGCGCGCGACGTGTGGTTCGACGGCGGTTTCAGGGCAACGCCCGTATACCAGCGCGAGAAACTGCCCGCCGATGCGCGCTTCGAAGGCCCTGCGATCATCGAGCAGCTCGACTGCACGACGGTCATCGAGCCGGGCAACCGCGTGCAGCTGGATAACCTTGGAAACCTGCTGGTGGAGGTAGCGTGACTTCGAACATGGGATTGCTCCTCACTATGACCGAGCCGCCGGCGGCCATGGACGAGGAATTCAACGCCTGGTACGACACCGAGCACATGGGCGAGCGGCTGGCGATTCCGGGCTTCCTCTCCGCGCGCCGCTGGGTCCGCGACTGCAAGCCCGGCGAAGGCCGCTATCTGGCGACCTACGAGCTGAACAACCCGGGCGTGCTGGAGACGCCCGAGTACCTCGCGCACGTCGGGGAGCATTTCACGCCCTGGAGCAAGCGATGTTTGGGAAAGACAACGGTGTTCCGCCGCTGGGCCTGCGAGCAGATCGCTCCGGGTAACCAGTCGCCCGACCAGAGCGCCCGCGCGCTGTTCCTTGCCTGCGGCGACGTGCCCGCTGCGCACGAGGAGGAATTCAACCGCTGGTACGACATCGAGCACCTGCCCCTCCTGCTGCAGGTGCCCGGCGTCCTTGGCGCGCGCCGTTTTCGCGCTTCGGTCGGTTCGCCGCGCTACGTGACGCTGTACGACCTCGCCAGCGAGGGCGTGTCACGCCATCCGGCATGGCAATCCGCGCTCGGGACAGAATGGGCGAAGCGCATCGATGCGCTTACCGCGGATTGCGAATGGATCCTTGCGGAGTGGCGTGAATACCGCTGAGCTAGGCGGCGATCGCCTCGGGGGGGCCCGCGGACGCGGACCGGCCGGGTGCAGCCTGGACGATGCGATTGCGGCCGCCTCGCTTGGCTTCGTACAAGGCCGCATCGGCCGCTGCAATCAGCGCATCGGCCGTCACACCATGGACCGCGAAAGCCGCTATTCCGCCCGAGAGGGTGATGGACAGGCGCTGCCCGTTCCATTCGACCCCGCTCAACTGGACCGCGATGCGGATCCGCTCGGCCACGCGCAAGGCCATTTCCGAATCGGTGTCGGGCATGAGCAGGGCGAACTCCTCGCCCCCATAGCGGCCGAGGATGTCGGGCTGGCGAATGCTCGCCTGCATGCTGGCGGCGATCCCGCGCAGCACTTCATCGCCTGCGGGATGGCCCCAGGTGTCATTGAGGTTCTTGAAATGATCGAGGTCGAAGATCGCGAGGCTGAGCATTGTTCCCCCACGCCGCACCCGCGCCAGTTCGCGCTCGAGCTCGCCCATGAAAGAGCGCCGGTTGAGCATGCCCGTCAGCGAATCGCGCGCGGCCTGCCGGGCCAGCTCGAGATGAAGATACTGGATCTCCATCCAGAACATGCCGAAGCTGCCGGCCGTCGTCAGCAGGAGCACCATGACAAAGAAGATGCTTTGCGAAACACTCGGAGCCATCAGGTCGACCCCGGGACGGTACAGGTTCGCCGCCACGCGGAACACCATCAATCCAAAAACCAGCCAATACACGCCTTCCATGAAGCGCTTCGAAACGCGCAGCTCGGCGGGCGCATCGCCGCGCAGTTCCAGCGCGTTGCGCAGGAACAGCAGCCCGCTGATGACGGAAACCACCACCACGCGCACACCCAGGTTAGGGTAAATC
>JBBQNG010000358.1:0-3934 GCA_038329645.1 Burkholderiales bacterium | reverse complement strand
AGGCGTAGAAGATGCCGCCGCCGTTCAGGCTCCGGCCAGTCGACGTACGCAGTGCGCGAATGAACGATCCAATGGTTGCAAAGCATCTGGATGTCACCGGGCTCAAACTCCATCGAGAGATGAATGGCGGGATCGACAGCGAGGCTGTCGAGCAGGTCCAGCGCCTCTTCCTGCAGGGCCGTCAGCCGCGGCACCTCGGGCATCAACTGGGCCTTGCGAATGGCGCTGCGCACGTAAGTGACGACCATTCGGCCATCGCAAGGGGAGAACACCGGCATGCTGTACCACGGCTGCATACCGGCACCGACCTCGCTCCAGCGCGTATAGTAAACGGGCTCGAGCAGGATTCGCGCTAGGTCGGGGCGGCGGCGCACCATCTCGTTCCAGAGTGTGGTGGAGCTGGCGATGCTGGATAGGCCGCCAGACTGCGGCGTGCGCAGACACATGAGACCCACGAGGTCCGAGAAGTCGGTGTGATAGTTCAGCTGCGCGGTGGTCTGGTAACCGCGCACCGCGGGGTCGGCATAGTCGAGGCCGAGATTGGCGACATGGCCTAGCACGTGGCCCTTGCCGTTCTGCGACACAGCCTCCCCGAGATAGAGCCCAATCCCCCAAAAGGCGGCGGCACTCTCCCACGGCGAATAGTCCGCGACTGGCACGCCGCGCAGCAGGAAGAAGCCGCGGCCATCAAGCGTCTCACGCCGCATCCTGGCCAGCCGCGCCGCCAGGCCACCGAGCGGGAACTGCGCACGTTCGAGGTCCTGCAGCGGCCGGCCGCTGGCGCGGGCCACGTCGATTGCCTTGCGCAGTTCCTGGCGGTCGGAGTCGTTCAATTCGTGCAGCCAATCGGTGCGCCGGGCCTGCTCGGCGCCGTACCAGGCTTGCGGCGTGTGGATCTCCGACATCGGAACCTGCTTGGCGAGTTGGGGCATCCGCTTTTTCCTCTTTCCCTGTGGGGCGGCTCTCCGCCTGTTCAATCGACTTTGGCGCCGGCGTGCACGATGACTTCTCGCCATTTCACAATCTCGGCCTCGACGAAGGCCTTGGTGCTGCCCGGTGTCGAATCGAGAACGGTTTCGATGCCGAGCTGCTTTAGTCGATCCGCGACGGCAGGATCGCGCAGCGACTTGTTCGCCGCGGCGCTCAGCCGGGCCACCACGTCTTTTGGCGTCCCGGCCGGGGCCGCCACGACATTCCAGGTCGCGCTCTCGAAATCGGGCACGCCCGCTTCGGCCATCGTCGGCACGTCAAGCGCCACGGCACTGCGCTTCGCCGCCGTCACCGCCAGCGGGAACAAGGTGCCCGCCCGGATCTGTTCGAGCGTGGTGCCGAAGGATTCGAACATGTAGGCCACGCGGCCGGCGAGCAGGTCCTGCAGGGCGGGACCCGACCCCCGATAAGGTACGTGCACGACGTCGACGTCGGCGCGCGTCTTGAAGAGCTCGCCCGCGAGATGGTTGGTCGTTCCGTTGCCTGAGGAGGCGTAACTCCACTTGCCCGGTTCGGCCTTCATCTTCGCGAGGAGAGCCGCAACGGTGCGTGGCTGGCCGGGCGGCACGATCAGCACCATGGGCACAATGCCCACGAGGGCGATCAGCTCGAAATCCCGGACCGGGTGATAGGGCAATTCCTTGTAGAGCGAGACGTTGATGCCGTGAGTCGCCGCGGTGCCGAACAGGAGTGTATAGCCGTCGGGCTTCGATTTCGCGACCAAGTCGGTGCCGAGATTGCCACCCGCCCCGCTCCTGTTGTCGATGATCACCTGCTGCCCGAGTTCGGCGGCCAGACTGACCGACAGTACGCGCGCAAAGACATCGGTCGGTCCGCCCGGCGGAAACGGCACGATCAGCCGGACCGGCCTGTCGGGGTATTGGGCCATTGCCCCGACGCATGACAGAAACAGCAGGACGGCGGCTACGAGCGCCCGCTTCAACACGTCCATTGTTTCCTTCCCTTTTCTTGTTCTTTTTGTTCTTCTGGTTGTTGGTCGATCAGTGCGTCGTCACCTCGGCCATATCGACGAAATGGTAGGACGGCGCGCGCGGACTGGACTGCCAGCGGTCCATGTCTTCGTAGCGGTCGCGCAGGGCCGCCGGATAGTTGGCGAAGGCCGGCGTGCGCAGCCAGAGCCGCAGCAGGTGGCGCTTCCTGACCTCGTCCTTGTTGTCTTCGTAGGCCGAGCGCGAATGCAGCACCGAGTAATTGTTCACGAACTGCATGTCGCCGCGCTCAAGATTCATATCGAGGCGGAAGCGCGGGTCTCGGGCGAGCGTGTCGACGGAATCGAGCGCCTCGATCTGCAGCGGCGTGAGCCGCGGCACCTCGTTGAAGCGTTGGGCTGAGTTGATGAAATTGCGGTTGTAGCGGTTGAACATCCGGCCCTTGTGCCAGATGAAGGTCGGCGTCACGTAATAGGGTTTCTGGCCGGGCGATTCCTCGCCGCGGCGGTCGGCATAGAAGGGTTGCGAAAGTACCTTCGCGAGGTCAGGCCGCGAGCGCACAAGGGCGTTGAATACCGAAATCGAACTGGACACGCTGCTGAGGCCGCCGGACTTCGCCGTCTCGAGGCAGCAGAGTCCCACGATGTCGCAGGAATCGTTGTGGAACGGCAGCAGCGAGGCGGTCTGGTAGCCGCGTGCGTGCATGTCCTTGTGATAGTCGCGGCCCATGTCGCGGACGTGGCCCAGCACGTCACCCTGCGCGTTCTGCGCCACCGCTCGGCCAAAATGCTGACCGATGCCCCAGTAGATGAGCCCCATCTCCTCGGCCGTGTAGCGGTTGCGCGGCAATCCGCGGACGAGCATGACGCCCAGCCCGTTCTCGATCTCGGTTTGCAGCAGTCGCAGCGTACGGCCCAATCGCTTCAGCGGAAAATGCTCCCGGCCGATGGCGGGAATTTGCAGACCTGTGCCCTGGAGGTGGCGCAGCGCGGCGTCGATTTCGACTACCTCGGCGGCGTCGAGGTGGTACAGCCATTCCTCGCCCGCCTGGATGTCCTGCCCCAGCCATGCCGCCCGCGTGATGACCTCGTCGATAGTCAGTTCCTGCATCGTTTCCTCCGCTTCCAGTTGTTCACTTTACGAAATGTCGACATTTTGTCAAACTGCTGGAAGCCAGACCGAAGGGGCGCTAGAGCTTGCTACCATGAAGCCGCCGGCTCCCCCGACATACGAGCTCTACGCGACCCTGCCGGCGCAGATCGCGGTTCGGATTGGGCATGCCATCGTCGAAGGCGAGTTCGAGCCCGGCCGCAAGCTGCGCGAGGTCGATCTCGCTCGGGATTTTAGCGTCAGCCGGGCGTCGGTGCGCGAGGCCCTGCGCATGGTCGAGCGGGAGGGACTAGTCACGATCCTGCCGCAGCGCGGCGCTCAGGTGACGGCGCTCACCTCCCAGGAAGTTCAGGACGTATTCGAGATCCGCGCTCATTTGATGGGACTGGCCTGCCGGCGGCTTGCCGCAACAGCGACGCCCGTCCTACATAAGCAGCTGGTTATCCTGTTGAAGAATCTCCGGGAAGCACGCGAGGATGGCGTTTCCTATGCCCGTGCTAGCCTGGCGATCAGCGAATTCTGCGTGCGCAACGCCGGGAGCACGCGGCTGGCCGATCTGATCCTGTCGTTCGGCCGCCAGACCGCGCGCTACACGAGGTTGAGCCTGTCGACGCCGGAACGCCGCCGCCAGTCGTACGACAAATGGCGCGCGTTCGTCCAAGCCGCGACCGGCGGCAAGGCCGCCGATGCTGAGCGCGTCTCCCGCCAGCTCGTCCTCGACACGCGCGACATGGCGCTGAAGATGCTGGCCGCAGGAAAGCAGCCACCCCGAAGCGACGGTCCCTAAAGCGCGTCGGGCTAGGTCATAGACCCATAAAAGAGATTCTCAAGTTTGAGGTGGTCTGATTCAATCTCTGGAACGGTGGAGGTTGAGATGGCGCGCT
>JBBQNG010000357.1:0-3984 GCA_038329645.1 Burkholderiales bacterium | reverse complement strand
AGATGCCGAGGGTGGCGGCAGCGATCAGGTGTCTGAAGTTCATGGCAGTACTCTCCAATTCTGGTTAACGGTGGGTAAGGGCGCTGAAAAGGCAAGTTGCGTTAATTCGAATGAGGATGCCCGGGGAAACTCGGCGCGTCGGTGCGCTAGTGCACCATACTGCCCACCGCGTCATTGGTCCCGTTCGAAATCTACGAGCTGTTGCAGCGCGTAAGTTGGCCGCGCATCGCGACACTTTCGATCAATCTTATGGTCGTCGGTTACCTGGTCTGGAAAGTAAGGCGGCCGCCGGAGGCGCGTGTACCCGCACCGCAGTAAATCTTCAGTATGTTCGGCGGCGAACGGACCTCCGGCCGATTCGAATGCACTCTTAGGTGGTCCCAAGCTTAGCTGGTCCCAAGCGAACCCATGAAGGAAGCTCCATGAGCGAAGATATGCCGGATTTCTCGAATGTGCAGAGCGGCTCCAGTTCCACGGCAACGAAGATTTATGAAGTGGTTTCCGGCGACAGCCTGTCGAAAATTGCGAAGCGCGAGTATGGCAATGCCAGCGAATGGAAGCGTATCTACGAAGCCAACCGGGACATCCTCAAGGATCCGGACAAGATCTTCCCCGGCCAGAAGCTGAAGATCCCGTCGCTCTGACGCGCCGCATACACCCGAACACTGGACAAAATTTCCATGCAAACAAAACTCGCTCTTGGGCTCCTGGCGGCGCTGGTGCTTGCGCTTGGCGGCTGCGGCAAGAAGGTGGAAGCGCCGACGCCGGCGTCGAATCCTGCGCCCACCACGACCGCAGCCCCTGCGGGCGTTGCCGTTGGCGCAATCACGCTGGGCAATGCCCTCGGTGCGAACAAGAAGGTGACCAGCCCCGCCGATAGTTTCGCGAAGAAAGATACGATCTACGCGTCGGTGGACACGACGGGCGCCGGCACTGCTGCGCTGAAGGCCAAGTGGACCTACCAGAAGGGCGGCCAGGAAGCCCTGGTGAAGGAAGACACGCAGACCATTGCGCCTTCGGGGCCCGCGACGAGCGAGTTCCATGTCAGCAAGCCGGACGGCTGGCCGACCGGTGACTATCGCGTGGAAGTCTTCGTCGCCGACAAGTCCGCGGGCACCAAGACCTTTTCGGTCAAGTAAGGTTTGGTAAAAATTGCCCGAACAACTGCAACTACACGGCCAGTTTCACCCCTCGACGCTTGGCTGCGGCCAACGCCTCTTTGGTGCGCCGGGAGATTGCCTCGCGGTCCTGTTCGGCAACCAAGGCCATGATGCCCTCCGTAAGGCGGTTGGCACATTGAGAGAATCGGGCTAGAGGCTGGGTTTCGTGTCCGGTTGGGACGCCTCAAGAAGCCGTTGTACATACCGCGCCACGAGATCGACCTCGAGGTTTATGCGTGCGCCGGGCGCCAGGCGCGACAACGTGGTCACCTCGAGCGTGTGCGGGATCAGGTTCACCTCGAACACGGCTCCTGCCGCGTCATCCTCGATGCGGTTCACCGTGAGGCTCACGCCGTCGACAGTGATCGACCCTTTGCGTGCGATGAAGCGCGCAAGCGCCCTGGGGGCCCGCACCTCCAGGCGCCACGACTCGCCGACGCGCTCGAAAGCGGTCACTTCCCCAATGCCGTCGACGTGCCCGGTGACAAGATGTCCATCGATGCGATCGCCCAGCGCCATGGATTTTTCGAGGTTGACGCCCCCGGGCGCACCCAGGCCCGCGGTCACGTCGAGCGATTCGCGTGAGACGTCCACCGTAAACCGGCCACCCGCAATCGACGTGACGGTCATGCAGGCTCCGTTTACGGCGATCGAATCGCCCACCTTCGAATCGTTGAGGCCGAGACCTCCCGCATCGATCGTCAGCCGCACGCCCGCCTCCAGCGCATCGACTTTCTCTATCGTACCGACCGCCTGGACGATGCCTGAGAACATCAGTGGACCTCCTTGGTCCGCGCAAGGATGCGCAAATCGTCACCCACCCGGTCCATCGAGCGAAAAGCAAGCGGCACCTTCTCGTCCAGCGAGGTGATCGAAGCGAGCGCGGCCATGCCCAGGGCCGAATCGCCCAGCAGCAAAGGCGCAAGGTAAACCAGCATTTCATCCACGCAGCCCTCGCGCAGGAGCGACCCGTTCAGCTTGACGCCCGCCTCGACGTGCAGCTCGTTGATGCCGCGCGCAGCCAGCGCCACAAGCATGGCCGGCAGGTCGACCTTGCCGTGCGGATTCGCGATTACAGCCACCTCGGCGCCGCGGCCCTCAAGCGCCGCGCGCTGCTCGGGCCTGTCGCTTGCGCAGAACAGGAGCACGTTGCCGCCTTGCAGGATCCGGGCGGTCGGCGGCGTCTCGAGCCGGCTGTCGACGATGACGCGCAGCGGCTGCCGCGGGGTCTCCACCTCGCGCACGTCCAGGCACGGGTCGTCCGCGGTGACAGTTCCGATCCCAGTCAGCACCGCGCACGCGCGCGCGCGCCAGGCATGGCCGTCCTTCCTCGCCTCCCGCCCGGTGATCCACTGCGACTGGCCGTTGGCAAGGGCCGTGCGGCCGTCGAGGCTGGCGGCGATTTTCATCCTCACCCACGGCCGCCCGCGCACCATGCGCGAGACGAACCCGACGTTGAGCTCCTGCGCCTCGTCTTCGAGCAGCCCGGATTCGAAGCGGATGCCGGCGGCCTCGAGCTTCCTGCCGCCGCCCGCACCCTGGGGATTGGGGTCGCGCATCGCCGCGACCACGCGCGAAACGTCGGCGCGGATCAGGGCGTCGGCGCATGGCGGCGTGCGTCCGTAATGGCTGCAGGGCTCAAGCGATACGTAGATGGTCGCGCCGCTTGCGCTCTCGCCCGCCGCCGCCAGCGCATTGGCTTCGGCATGGGGCTCGCCCGCCTTGCGGTGCCAGCCTTCGCCCACGACCTTGCCATCCTTGACGATCACACACCCCACGCGCGGATTGGGCGTCGCCGTGTAAAGACCGAGGGCCGCGAGCTCGAGCGCCCGGCGCATGTGCCTCGTGTCGGCATCGCTGAACACGGCTATTTGCGGCGTGGTTTTTTCACTTCGAGCACGGCTTCGCGGAAATCGTCCGGCGTGTCGAAGCTGCGGTAGACCGAGGCGAAGCGGATATAGGCGACCTTGTCGAGCTTCGCCAGCTCGCGCATCACCAGCTCGCCGACCTTGGCTGTGGGCAACTCGCGCTCGCCCGAGCCGCGCAGCTTCTCCTCGATGCGGTCGAGCGCCGCATCCACCTTGTCGGTGGAGACCTGGCGCTTCCTCAGCGCGACCATCATGCTGCCGGCGAGCTTGTCGCGCTCGAAGTCCGTGCGGCTGCCGTCCTTCTTCACCAGCCGCGGCATGCGCAGCTCGACCTTCTCGTAGGTCGTGAAGCGTTTGTCGCACGAGGCGCACTTGCGCCGCCGGCGGATCGAATTGGTGTCCGGATTGGAGCGCGTGTCGAGGACCTGGGTGTCCTCGGAAGCGCAGAAGGGACAGCGCACGGCGCGCTCAGCCGTAGACCGGGAAGGCGGCGCACATCTCGCCGACCTGCCCGCGCACGCGCGCGAGGTTCGCCTCGTCGGAAGGCTTCTCCAGCACATTCGCAATCAGGCCCGAGAGGATCTTCGCCTCGCCGGCGCCGAAGCCGCGCGTGGTTATAGCCGGCGAGCCGATGCGGATGCCCGAGGTGACCATGGGCTTTTCCGGGTCGTTGGGAATCGCGTTCTTGTTGACCGTGATGTGCGCCCGGCCCAGCGCAGCCTCGGCGTCCTTGCCGGTGATCTTCTTGGCGCGCAGGTCGCGCAGCATGAGGCGCGATTCGGTGCGGCCCGAAACGATGCGCACGCCGCGGGCGGTGAGGGCGCTCGCCATCGCATTCGCGTTGTCGAGCACGCGCTGCTGGTAATCGCGGAAATCGGGCCGCAGCGCTTCGCCGAAAGCCACCGCCTTGGCCGCGATCACGTGCATGAGCGGCCCGCCCTGGATGCCCGGGAAGA
>JBBQNG010000356.1:0-4010 GCA_038329645.1 Burkholderiales bacterium | reverse complement strand
ATCCACCCACAAAACAACCAATAACCTGCCACTCCCTCAAAGGCGACGCATTTTATCACCTGAGAATCTCGATGCTCACAAAAAGCTCATTCGCGCCGAGGCGTGCATTTCGGAGGAATCAGTATGAAAGCTTTGGCGTAGCGTGTACGCCACTGACGCGAATTAGTCGCACTCAGATCGCACTTTTCTTTTTCAAAGGCAGCCAGTTGAGGTTAAATCAAGGGGTGCGGAATATTCGGCGGTGGATGCGTAGCCCGCCGCCCCGAGATTGGTTCTCATGTCCCGCCGTTCTGCATCGGCCGGCCTGGCTCGATCAGGTTGTGGCGCACCCCATGGGTGCCGAACTGCGGCAAGCACGTCGACGTGCAGGCCGCAGCGGTGAACAAATTCGCGCCAGAGCGCGCGGACGCGACCCTGCTGGCTCCTTTGGACTCGAGCCCCGGACGAGGGCTTTCACCCTGCCCCGGTGCTGCGCAGTCCGAGATAGCTTTCGATGATTTTCGGATTCGCTGCCAATTCTTTTGCGCTGCCCTCCATCACGAAACTCCCCGACTCCATCACATAGACATAGTCGGCGGCGGCCAGGGCCGCGCGCGCATTCTGCTCGACGAGGAGGCAGGCGAGGCCGCGCTCGCGCAAGCTGGTGATGGCGCGGAAAATGTCGCGCACGACCAGCGGCGCGAGGCCGAGACTCGGTTCGTCCAGCAAGAGCAACCTGGGTTTCGACATCATGGCGCGCCCCAGGGCGAGCATCTGCCGCTCGCCGCCCGACAATGTGCCGGCGGCCTGCAAGCGCCGCTCACGCAGGCGCGGGAAAAGATCAAAGACTTCTTCCAAAGTTGAGCGCTGGTCGCGCTCGCCGCGGCGGTAGCGCGCAAAGGCTCCGAGCAGCAGGTTATCTTCGATCGACAGCGAGCCGAACAAGTCGCGGCGCTCGGGAATCAGCGTCACCCCGCGAGCGACCAGCTCTTCGCAACCGGGATGCCGGCTGTCGCCGAAAAAACTCGTCCGTCCGGTGATGGCGATCAAACCCATCAATCCATTGAGCAGGGTGCTCTTGCCGGCGCCGTTGGGGCCGATGACGGTGACGATCTGCCCTGCCCCGATCGCCAGCCGCACGCCGCGCACGGCTTCGACGCGCCCATAGGCAATGTGCAGGTCGTCGGCCTCGAGAAGCAGCGCTGCGCTCATGCCGCGCCGCCGAGATACGCATCGATGACAGCCGGGTTCCTCTGAATCTCGGCTGGTTTGCCTTCCGCGAGTTTTTCGCCGAAATTCATGACGATGACCCGGTCGGCGAGGTTCATGACGAAATCCATGTCGTGCTCCACCAGCAGCACGGCCATGCCTTCGTCCCTCAGCTGCGCCAGCAGGGCGGACAGTGACTGTTTCTCCATCAGGCGCAGGCCCGCCGCCGGCTCGTCGAGCAGCAGCAGGCAGGGATCCGCGCAGAGCGCGCGGGCGATTTCCAGGATGCGCTGCTGGCCCAGGGCGAGGCTGCCTGCGCTTGTATTCGCGAGATGCGCCAATCCGACGCGTTTGAGTTGCCGCTGCGCTTCCGCAAGCAGGCGCCACTCCTCGCTACGGTCGAGGCGCAAGCTCGCCGCTGCAATCCCGGCCGCGCCGCGCCCATGCGCGCCCAACGCGGCGTTCTCCAGCACCGACATGCCCGGCACGATCTGCGCGTGCTGGAAGCTGCGCGCCATGCCGGCGAGCGCCAGGGCGCGCGTCGAGCGCCCGCTGGTCGGGGCGCCCAGGAACTCGATCGAGCCGGACGACGGCGGCAGCATGCTCGAGATCAGGTTGAACATCGTGGTCTTACCGGCACCGTTGGGCCCGATCAACGCCACGATCGCGCCGGCTTCCACGCTGAAGCTCACGTCCCGATTGGCCACCAGGGCATCGAAGGATTTATGCACGTTGCGCACGGCGAGGACTACCTGTCCGCGTGGCGGCCGCGGCCGGACCGTGAGCCGCTCTGCCGGACCCATGGTCAGACCGGCTTGCACGCGGCGAAAACCCAGCCGCCTCGCCAGCAGCGGCCACAGGCCGCCGGGGGCGTGCTGCAGCATCAGGATCGCGATGATGCCGAACACCACGATTTCGAAATTTCCGGCGGTGCCGAGCAGACGCGGCAGCAGGTACTGCAGCCATTCCTTCAGCAGCACGACCAGGCCCGATCCGACCAGCGCGCCGCCGGGCGTGCCGACGCCGCCCATCACCGCCATGAAGAGATATTCGATGCCCTGGTTGAGCGAGAACGGCGACGGGTTCAGGAAGCGCTGGTAATGCGCATAGAGCCAGCCGCTCAATCCCGCCAGGCAACAGGCGAGGACGAAGCTGGCCATCTTGGCCCGGTGGGTGTCGACGCCCATGGCTTCGGCCATGCCGGCGTCGTACTTCAGGGCGCGAATCGCCCGGCCGGGCCGCGAATCGAGGAGGTTGCGCAGGCCGGACAGCAATACCAGTACGACGCCCCAGACCAGGAAATAGAACGCCTTGGGGCCGCGCAAGTCGAACCCTGCCACGGAGAACGACGGGATGCCCGACATACCCGACTGCCCGCCAGTGGTCTGCAGGCTCGCGAACAGGAAATAGGCGCTGACGCCGATAGCCAGTGTGCACAGCGGCAGGTAGTGGCCGGACAGCCGTACGGTCACCGCCGAGGCGACAAACGATAGCGCGAACACGACGCCGATCACGATCGGCAAGGTCGACCAGGGTGACATCCCGCTGACGGCGGTCAGGTACCCGGTGACGTAGGCCCCGAGTCCTACGAACGCCGCCTGGCCGAACGACGTGAGGCCGGCCGCGCCGGTCAGCAGCACGAGCCCGAGGACGACGATGGCTGCAAGCGCGACATAGTTCAGCAGTGCGACGTGATATTCAGACAGGAGGGACGGCGCTGCGGCGAGGCCAACAACCATCAGGACCGCGGCGCCGCGCTGCGCCAGCACGCGCCGCTTCCCGGGCGCGAGCGCCTCGTCGCCGCCGTCGCTGTCCTCGCGCTCCTCCTCCTGTTCGACAGGCCGCGTCATGAGCGAGCGCCAGACCAGGGCGGGAATGATCAGGGTGAAGACGATGACTTCCTTGAAGGCGCTGGCGAAAAACGACGCCTGGCTTTCGAGCAAGCCGACGGCGAGCGAGCCGATCGCGGCGGCCGGGTAGCTGCCAAAACCGCCGAGGATGGCGCCGACAAAACCTTTCAGTCCGAGCAGGAAGCCGGTGTCGTAGAAAATCGTCACCACTGGCGCGATCAGCACGCCCGACACGGCGCCGATCAGGGCGGCCAGCAGGAAGGCCGTGCGCCCGGCGAGCGGCGAGGAGATGCCCATCAGCCGGGCGCCCCTGCGGTTGATCGCGACCGCCAGCATGGCCTTGCCGTAGTAAGTGTGCCGCGATGCGAAGAACAAGGCCGCGATCAGCGCAATGGTGACGGCGAGTATGACCAGCGTCTGCCCCGCCACCGGCACGCCCCCAACGCTGAATTTCGCGCTTGCGAGCGGGGCCGAGCGCACGCCCTCGGGTCCGAAGAAATACAGGCCGAGACCGACCAGCACGAAGTGCAGCGCGACCGAAACGATCAGCAGCACCAGGATGGAAGCATGCGCAATCGGTTCGTAGACCAGCCTGTAGAGCAGCGGACCGCTCGCCGTCACGATGGCGACCGCCAGCAGCGCATGCACTGCCAGAGGAAGCCCGGCGCCGGCGCACACGACGGCAATCGCGGCCACCGACGCGGGCAGCGCGCAGAGCCGCAGGCAGCCCAGCGCGGCGGCGCGCAGGTTTTGCGTGCGCAGTCCCCTCGCGATCTCGAGCGCGGCGGTGACGGCGATCAGGATGCCAAGCAGCGGCACCGTGTCGGGCACGCGGCCTTCCTGCAGGAAGACGAAGGTCAGCGCGGCGAAGGAAACGAACTCGCCCTGCGGCAGGAAGATGATGCGCGTGACGGAAAAAATCAGGACCGTCGCGAGGCTGAGCAGCGCATAGATGGCGCCGTTGGCGACGCC
>JBBQNG010000355.1:0-4032 GCA_038329645.1 Burkholderiales bacterium | reverse complement strand
CGAGCAACCGCGAGGCCATCGCGTAGCCCATGCGTCCCATCCCGATCCAGCCGATTTTGTGCTTCGCTTTGCGTGCCACTGAGGTTCCTTCGGTACGATTTTTCGCGAGCGGGAATGCTAACATCCTGCCGCCTTTTTCATTCGGGAGGACCCGTTCGATGAAATTACTTCGCCCCGCCCTGGTCGCGGCGCTCCTGACTGTCGCAACCCATGCCGCAGCCCAGGACAAACCGCTGCACATCATCCTCGGCTATCCGCCCGGCGCCTCGAGCGATACGCTCATGCGTTTGCTCGCCGATCGCCTCCGCCCCCTGCTCAACCAACCCGTGATTCCCGAGAACAAACCCGGCGCCGGGGGCATCGTCGGCAACGAAACTGTGAAGGCTGCGCCGCCCGACGGTTCGACGATTCTGCTCACGCCGGTGGCGACCATGGCGGCTTTTCCCCATTCGCACGGCGCGAGCCTGCGCTACGACCCGTTCAAGGACTTCGAGCCGGTCGCACACCTGGCGAATTTCCAGCTCTCTCTGCTCGTGAACGCGGAGATCCCGGCAAAAAACGTCGCCGAGTACATCGCGCTCGCCAAAAAGGACCCGAAGATGGGCGACTACGCGTCGGCAGCCGCGGGCAGCCTGCCGCACTATTTCGGCGTGCTGTTCGCCAGGAGCGCCGGCATCGACATGACGCACATTCCGTACAAAGGCACAGGACCGGCGCTCCAGGCGCTAGCGGGAGGCGAAATCAAGGCGGCGATGTTCGTGCTGGCCGACGCCCTCACGCTCGTGCGCGCCGGCAAGGCGCGCGTGCTGGCGGTCTCCGGAAGCACGCGCTCCGGCCTTGCGCCCGAGGTCCCGACGTTCAAGGAGCTCGGCTATAACATCGAAGGCAACGGCTGGTACGCGCTGTTTGCACCGGCAAAGACGCCAAAGGACATTGTCGACCGCTACGCAAAAGCCGCTATCGAAGTGATCCGTTCGGCCGACATGAAGCAGCGCCTCGAGCAGATGGGCCTCGAGCCGACCGGCCTCGGCCCGGCCGAGCTCGGCGCGATCCTCAGGACCGACTACGACAAGTGGGGGCCGGTCATCCGCGCATCGGGATTCAAGCCAACCCAATGAACATCCTCTTCATATCCCAGATCCTGCCTCCCGGCGACTGGCTGCCCGCCCTTTCGAAACTCCTGCCCGAGGACCGATTCTTCACGCCCGACGCGTACGAGCCGGCTGCCATCGACATCGCGCTGATCGCCGCGCCTAAACGAGGGATCGTCGGCCATCTTCCCAACGTCCGCTTCGTCCAGTCGCTCTTCATGGGTGTGGACGGGCTGCTCGCCGACCCGACTTTCCCGCGCGACAGGCCGCTGGCCCGCCTCATCGATCCGGGCATGGTCGCTGCCATGACCGAGTCCGTAGTCGCCCATGTCCTCGACTATCACCGCCATCACTATGCCTACCGCGCCGACCAGGCGCAGAAAAGGTGGCACCGGCTACCGCAGTACATGGCCTCGGACCGCACCATAGGTATCCTCGGCCTGGGCGAGCTGGGGACCGCAGTGGCCAATCGATTGCTGCCATTTGGGTTCAAGGTCACAGGCTGGAAGCGGCGTCCGGCCGAGATTGCTGCCATTGAGGTATTTTCGGGCGCGAACGGGATCGACGCGCTCCTCGCGCGCAGCCAGGTCGTCGTCAGCCTACTGCCGCTGACCGACGAGACCCGAGGTGTACTCAACGCTGCCGCTTTTGCGCGGATGCCCAAAGGCGGGGCGATCGTCAACGTTGCGCGCGGAGCGCAGGTCGTCGTCGGCGACCTCATCGCGGCACTTGACTCGGACCACCTCGCGCATGCCTACCTCGACGTGTTCGACACCGAGCCGCTGCCGGCCGACTCGCCACTGTGGGCGCATCCCGGCGTGACGGTCACGCCGCACACCGCGGCACTGACCGAACCGCGCACCGCGATGGCCAGGGTCGTGGAGAACATCGAGCGCGTTCGTGCCGGCCGACCAGCGCTGAACCTGGTGGATTTCGGCGCTGGCTATTGAATTGTACTGGTACCGATAAAACAATTGACGGGAACGCCGCGCCAGACCTAGGTCTTGAATATAAAAAGTTCGTAATTCGCCCTCAGGGCGTGACCATGTGCCAGACCTTGCCGACGTTGTCGCCGGTCTTGTCGCCCGCCTTCCGGTCCTTGAACCAGTAGTACAGCGGCTTGCCTTTGTAGGCCCACTGCTTCTTCCCGTCATCGCGTGACATTACGGAGAAATCGCCGGCAGGGGCCGCGCCTGAATCGGCCATCAGCGGCGGCCAGTTGGCTACGCATCCTGCGTCGCAGGCGCTCTTGCCGCCGGCGTCCTTGTCGAAGGTGTAGAGAGTCATGCCCTTCGCCCCGACCAGCACGCCACCTTCAAATTTGGCGGGTGCCTCTGCAGCCCTGGACAGGCCTGAAGCCAGCACCGAGGCCAGCAGGATGATGCTCGCAAGCTTTTTCATTTCATTGCTCCTCTTAGAAATTCAACGCGAGGTTCGCCCGGATGGAACGGCTCTCGACCGGGTGGAAGTGAATGTCCGCCACCGGAGCGGCCTCGCCGCGCGATTGTGACTGGTAGAAGTAGTCGACGTCGTTATTCTTCGCATTGAAGAAGTTGTACACGTCCAGGCTCAGCTTGGTCTTCTTGTCGAAGGCGTAACCGACGCGCGCGTTCACGATTGACGTAGCCTTGGAACGCGCAGTGTTGTCCTCGATCAGAGGACGCGGCCCGAAGTACCTCAAGCGCGCACTCCCGAACCAGCCCGACTTGCTGTCCACGGTCACACCTGCAGACATCACCTTGTCCGGGGCGCCCGGGATGTAAGGGCCGGCCGGGTCGGTATCGGTGAAACGCGCGCGCGTCAGGCCCACGGTCGCATCGAACGCGATCCATGATAGGGGCAGGTACTGCACCAGCACCTCCGTGCCGGTGCGATGCGATGCGCGCGATGGCTCAGTGGTGCCCGCGTCTCCCGTGAAAAGCAGCTCGGAGGCCTGGTTGATGGCCCAGAACGCAACCGATGCGGTCAGTCCGGCCGTCGGCTGGGTGCGCAGCCCCGCTTCATAACCCGTGGTGCGCACCAGCGGATCGACGCGCCTGGCCGGAGCTCCGGTCGCAGGGTCGACCGCGATCGTAGTGCCGCGCGCGTCGTTGCTGTGAAAGCCGCGCCCCCAGTTGAGGAAGTACTCGGTCTTCGCCCAGGGCCCGAACGCCAGGGTGATCTTGGGCGAGACGATCGAAGCGCTGGCCTTGCCCGAATTGGCCGGCTTGTTGCTGGTGACGTCGAAACTGTAGTTATCGGCACGCAGGCCCGCAATGGTCTTGAACCACTCCGTCCACTCGAATGTGTTCGATACGTAAGGGGCGATGCTGCGCACGCGTACTGCGTCCTCGCGCACGACCGTCAGCTGCTGGCGGGCCGCAGTGTTGTACAGCGCGACCGGCGACATGGTGTCCTGCCGAACCTGGAGGCCGGCGGTGGTGAGCGACTGGTGGCCGCCGATATTGTGCGACCAGGTCTGGCTGAACGTGCCGCCCGCGGTCGAGCGCTTTTCGGCCTGGTGGAATTGGTCCCCGTTGACCGGGTCGTTCATGAAGTAGGTGAAGTTGGAGAACAGGTCCAGGCTCGAGCGAATCGCGTACACGGAGGCATTGCGGTTGATGTTGCCTTCCGACTGGCGCCAGTCGGCCGACAAGCTGTATCGGCTCGAGCGCCCGCCATCGGTCGGGTCGACCGCCCCGAACCGCCCGAGCAACCCGGCATCGACGGCACGCTGCGGGATCTGGTCGGTCGAATTCCATTTCGCCGTATAGGCCATGCCGGTAACGCTGAAGGCATTCGCTGCCGTGCCTTGCGAATACCGCAACACGCCGCTGATTTTTCTCGCGTTGTTGGGGTTATCCCAGGGGCCATTGTTGTGCTCGAGATCCAGGCCATAGAGCAAGTGGCCGGACCCGAAATCGGGCGAGCCGGCAAGAAGCACGCGGCGAAACCCGAACTA
>JBBQNG010000354.1:0-4063 GCA_038329645.1 Burkholderiales bacterium | reverse complement strand
CCTGTTCGACAAGGGGGGGCTGCTGTCCGGAAAGAAGCTGCCCAAGGTCGTCATCGATTGCTCGTCCATCTCGGATGACGGCTCGGCCGAAGTGCGCAAGGCGTGCGAAGGGCTCGGCGTGGGCTACCTGTGCGCGCCGGTCTCGGGCAACGGCAAAGTGGCCGCCGCAGGATTGCTGTGGGTCGTGGCCTCCGGTCCGCAGAAGCTGTTCAGGCTTTCGGAGCCGTACCTGAAAATGTTCGGGCGAGGCGTGACGTATGTGGGGGAGGGAGAACTCGCCCGGGTCTGGAAGATCGCGCACAACACGATGTTCGGGGTGATCATCCAGTCGCTGTGCGAGATCACCATCCTGGCCGAAAAAGCCGGCATTCCGCGCCACGTGTTCCTCGACTCGATCAACAACAGCGTGCTGGGCTCGATGTACACGCGCTACAAGACGCCCGCCCTGGTCAACCTGGATTTCAGCGTCACCTTCACGCCCAAGCTGCTGCTCAAGGACATGGACCTGGGCCTGGGCGCGGCACGCAAGTACGGTGTGCAGATGCCGGCCGCGGCGATCACGCGCGAGTGCGTGCAAAACACGGTCGGGCGCGGGTACGAGGACGTCGATTTTTCGGTGCTGCTCCTCGAGCTGGCGAAGGCCGCCGGCATGACACTCAAGCCCGAGAACGTCAAGGTCGGCGACGGGCTGACCCCAAGGTAGCCGCAATGGCTGCAACGCTCATCCGAGGCGGCATCGTCGTCAGCATGGACGAGGGTGTCGGCGACTTCGATCGCGGCGACGTGCTGGTCGAGGACGGGTTGATCGAGAAGATCGCGCCGTCAATCGCCGCGCCGCATGCGGAAATCATCGATGCCACAGGATGCATCGTGCTCCCCGGCCTCATCAACGCCCACCAGCACACCTGGCAGACCGCGCTGCGCGGCGTGGCGAGCAACTGGACGATCCTGGAATATTTCCACCACGTGCACGCGGGCCTCGCGACGAAATTCACTCCTGAGGACATCTACATTGCCACGCTGGTCGGCGCGTTGAACCAGATCAACTGCGGCGCGACGACGCTGGTCGACTGGTGCCATAACAATCCGACCCCAGCGCACAGCGACCGGGCGATCGACGGCCTGGTCGAGTCGGGCATCCGAGCCGCGTTCTTCCATGGCTCACCCAAGCCTGATCCCAAGCCAGGGCAGAAGCCTTTCTGGGAAGTGCCGCATCCCCGCAGCGAAGTCGAGCGGCTGATGAAGAAGCTTCCGCCCAATGAAGGTCTTGTCTCGCTGGGTCTCGCCATTCTCGGTCCTCACTACTCGACCTACGAAGTCGCGCAGCAGGACTTTCGCCTGGCGCGTGAGTTCGGCCTGATCGCGAGCATGCACTGCGCCGGCGGCGAGGCGCGCACGCCCGACGGCTGGGACCGGCTCGCGGCAGAGGGCCTGCTCGGCGACAACATCAACATCGTACACGGCCAGACGCTGATCGATGCGCAGCTCGAGCTCATGCTCGGGCGCGGCGTGACGTTTTCTCTCACGCCGGAGACCGAGATGCTCCAAGGCCACGGATTTTCGATCACGGGACGGTTGCGCAAGCTCGGGGCGCAGCCTTCGCTGGGCCCGGATTTCGAATCGGGCGTCAGCGGCGACCTGTTCACGGTCGCGCGCATCGCCCTCGCGAGCCAGCGCGCGATGGACAACGCCGAATCGCGCGCCAGGTACGGCAAGCTGCCCGACACTTCGAGCATCCGCTGCCGCGAGGCCCTGGGCTGGATCACCATCGAAGGCGCGCGCATGCTCAAGATGGAGGACCGCATCGGGTCGCTTGCGCCGGGCAAGCAGGCCGACGTGATTATGATTCGCGCCGACGACCTCAACATGTGGCCGGTGCACGATCCGGTCGCCAGCGTAGTCATGCAGGCCGGCACAGGGAACGTCGACACGGTCATGGTCGCGGGCGAAATCCGCAAGCGTCACGGCAAGCTCCTGTATCCCAGGCTCGTCGAGAGGAAGGACGAGCTGCGCGCTTCGGGCCGGCGCATCCTCGGCGAACTGGGCTTGTTGTAACCTAGGCCTGCTCCAGCCGAGAACGGGACGCCTTCATGCCGCTCAGCCATATCGAACATTTCCTCATCCAGACCGGGGATCTCGCCAGGACGCGGGACTGGTACGTCGAAGTTCTCGGCATGCGCGCAGGGCCTTCGCCCGATTTCAAGTTCCCGGTCTGCTGGCTGTACCTGGGCGAGAAGGACGTGCTGCACCTTACCGAGGGCGGCGCCAACACCAGCGAGAACCGCAGGAAGTTCCTCGGCCAGCAGTCCGACGCAGTCAAAGGGACTGGCGTTGTCGACCACGTCGCGTTCCGCTGCACCGGCCTGCCCGAGATGATGGAGCATCTCGCTAGGCTCAATGTCCCGTTCAAGCGCCGCATGGTCAACGACCAGGGACTGTTCCAGCTCTTCCTCATGGATCCCAACGAAGTCAAGGTCGAGCTCAATTTCGCGAATTCCGAAGTAAACGGGGTCAGACCCGAATTGATGGCGTCAGAATTGACAGGAGACAAAGCATGAGCATCCGCAATTTCAACGCAGAGACCCTCACCGCGGAAGTCCTGCGGCGCATGGAGAACACGCCGGACGCGCGACTGAAGGAGGTCATGGGCAGCCTGGTGAAGCACCTGCACTCGTTCGTGCGCGACGTAAAGCCGACGCCGGAGGAATGGCAGGCCGGGATCGATTTCCTCACCGAGACCGGCCATTGGTGCAAGGACGGCCGCCAGGAATTCATCCTGATGTCGGATACGCTCGGCGTGTCGATGCTGGTCGATTTCCTCCACTACGGGAAATCCGCCGGCGCGACTGAGTCCACCGTGTTCGGTCCTTTCTTCCTGGAGAACGCGCCGGAAATGCCGCTTGGCGCAAACATCGCCAAGCCCGGCACGCCGGGTGAACCCTGCGCAGTGACCGGGACGGTCAAAGGTCTCGACGGCAAGCCGGTGGCCAACGCAGCGATCGACGTGTGGGAGGCGGGCGGCGACGGGTTCTATGACGTGCAGAAGAACGAGGGCGTAAACCTGCGCGCGCGCTTTCGTTCGGACGCGCAAGGCAAATTCCATTTCAAATGCGTGCTGCCTCCGAGCTACCCGGTGCCGCACGACGGCCCGGTCGGCAGGATGCTGACGGCGACCGAGCGCCATCCGATGCGCCCCGGTCACCTGCACACAATGTTTACGGCGCCGGGCTACGACACGCTGGTGACCCACCTGTTCGTTAAAGGCGACAAGTACCTCGATTCCGACGCGGTGTTCGGGGTCAAGGATTCCCTCATCGTGGATTTCAAGAAGTCGCCGTCGGGCGAATACACCACCCACTACGATTTCGTCCTCAAGCCTTCGAAAGGAAAATAGATGACAGGCGAAAAAGACATCCTCGAGCACGAAGAACGGCGCTACCGGGCCATGATTGCGCTCGACGAGGCCGAGCTCGCAAATCTATTCGCCGACGATCTCGTCTACGTGCATTCTTCGGGGGCGATCGACAGCAAGGCGAGCTACATCGACGCGCTCAGGACCGGGAAATTCCGCTACAAGAAATGCGAGCGCTTCGAGGAGAAGGTGCGCATCTACGGCGACGCCGCGCTGGTGACCGGTCGTGCGCAGTTCGAAGCGCTGATCGAGGGGACGCCGAAGACGTTGCGCCTGCGCTATCTCAACGTCTGGACGATGCGGGCGGACGGCTGGAAATTCACCGGCTGGCAGTCCTGCCCGTTGCCCGCTTGACGTAAGACGGTCAGCCCCAGACTTCGCGCGCCACCTCGACGATCCGCTCGAGCTTTCTCCACTGGTCGTCCTGTGAGAGGTCGTTGCCGTGGTAGGTGCTGGAGAAACCGCACTGGGGTGAGAGGCACAGGTCCTCCAGCGGCACGAATTTCGCCGCCGCGTCTATGCGGCGCTTGATCGTGTCCTTGTCCTCGAGTTGGCCGACTTTCGTGGTGACGAGGCCGAGGACCACCTTCTTGCCCTTGGGCACGTAGCGCAGCGGCTCGAAAGTCCCGGCGCGCTCCGAATCGAATTCCA
>JBBQNG010000353.1:0-4071 GCA_038329645.1 Burkholderiales bacterium | reverse complement strand
CGACGTAGTCGCGGCGATCCGTACGCCGGAGCTCAACGAACGCATGCTGCAGTTCGGCATGGATCCGGTCGGCTCGACGCCCGGGGAGTTCGACAGGTTCGTGCGCCGCGAAATGGAGAAATGGGCGCCGGTGGTGAAGTCGACCGGGGCGACGACAGACTAAGCCGCCCGCCGCCTATTCGATCCTGATCCCGGAGGACTTGATCAGGCGCGCATATTTGTCGATCTCGGTGCGGATCAGCGCCCCGAATTCGTCCGCCGTGCCAGGCGCGGGCTCAAGGCCCGCTGCCGCGAGGCGCTCGCGCAGTTCGGCGTTCCCGAGCACGGCGATCAGCTCGGCATTTAGGTGCGCGACGATGTCCGCAGGGGTGCCCGCCGGCGCGATCACGCCGAACCAGCTCGTTACATCGAAACCGGGCACGCCCGATTCCGCAATGGTAGGAATCTCAGGTGCAAGCTGCGTCCGCCTTGCACTCGTCACCCCGAGCGCGCGGATGCGTCCGGCGCGAATGAAAGAGCGCGAGCTGGCGAGGTCGACGACCGCCACCGGGATCTGCCCGCCGACGAGATCCTTGGCGGCGGCGCCATTGCCCTTGTAAGCCACATGGACGAGCTCGATGCCTGACACCAGGTTCAGCATCGCACCGGCCAAATGCATTGCCGTTCCGCTGCCGCCGGTCGCGTAGCTCAGCCGCCCGGGACGCTGTTTTGCGTAGCCGATCAATTCGCGCACCGAGGTCACCGGCGTTTCGGTGGATACGCACAGGACGAGCGGATTGATCATCGCGAGCGTCACCGGGACGACGTCCCTGAGCGGGTCGTACGGCAGGTTCGGCTGCAGCGTGACGTTGACCGCGAGAGCGCCCGAAACGCCGAAACCTATCGTGTAGCCGTCGGGCGCGGCCTTGGCGACGATGGCCACGCCCACGTTGCCGCCCGCACCGGCCCGGTTGTCCATGACGAGCGGCTGGCCGAGCCGCTCGGAGAGCCTGGGCGCCATCAGGCGCGCCGCCACGTCGGTGCTGCCGCCCGGTGGGAATCCAATGATGAAGCGGATCGGCCTGGCGGGGTAGCCGGCCGTCTGCGCGCAAGCGCTGCCCGCGGCGATCAACGCCAGCGCCACGCCCGCAAGCACGACTTTGATTGCCATCCGGTGGCGCTCCTCGGAGGGGCTGTAAACTCCGCCCTTCCAAGGAGGATAGTCATGGATCTGGGCATCAACGGCAAGACCGCGCTCGTCACCGGCGCCAGCACGGGCATCGGCCGCGGCATCGCGCTTGCCCTGGCGGCCGAAGGCGTCAGGATGGCGATCGCCGCGCGGCGCAGGGCCTTGCTCGAGGAGGTCGCGCAGGAAATCGTTTCCAAAGGCGGCGCGGCGCCGGTGGTCATCGAGTGCGACTTCATGCGGGAGGACGCGCCGGCCGCCATCGCAAACGAAGCCCTTGCCGGCCTTGGCAGCGTGGACATCCTCGTCAACAACGCCGGCGGCAGCCGCAAGTTCTCGCTCGACACGGCGGAAGACCAGTGGAGCGAGGCCCTCACGCTCAACTTCACGCGCCAGCGGCAGCTCACGCACAAGCTGCTCGACCAGATGATGAAGCGCAACTGGGGGCGCATCGTGAACATCACCGGCAAGAGCGAGCCCGAAGGCATCAACGGCGCGTTCTGCGCCAAGGCGGCGATGCACTCGTGGGCCAAGGGACTGTCGCGCGAGGTCGGCAAGCACGGCATCACCGTGAACTCGATCCCGCCGGGACGCATCATCAGCGAGCAGATCCTGCGCAACTACACGCCCGAGTACCGCAAGTGGCAGTCCGAGCACGAGATCCCGGTGGGCGAATACGGCCAGCCCGAGGACATCGCCAACCTGGTGTGCTTCCTCGCCTCGCCGCGCGGACGCTACATCACCGGGACCGTGATCCCGGTCGACGGAGGGCTGCGGCGTTACCAGTTCTGATTTGATCCAGGGTCCGGCCTCAGGTGCAGACCGCGCGCACCTGCTCGAGCACGGTCAACCCCTGCAGGACTTTCTCGATGCCGTCCTGCTTCATCGTGTGCATGCCTTCCTCCATCGCCACCGGTGCGATGTCGGAGGCCGGAGATTTGGTCCGCATCAGGTGGCGCACCGGAGGCGTGACCACGAGCAGTTCATGCAACGCGATGCGACCGCGGAATCCGCTGCCCCCGCATTCCTTGCAGCCCACCGGGCCGGCGAGCGCGATCTTGCCGTTGCGGCCGTACTCGGCAGTCCATGCGTCGACTGCACGCCCCGGATCGAGCGCCGTCCCGGCGCAATACTCCTCGGCGAGCGCGGCAATCGCTTCCTCGGTGCCCGGCTTTCTGGTCACGCAATCCGGACACAGCCGGCGGGCCAGCCGCTGCGCAAGGACGCCGAGCAAGGCATCCGCGAAATTAAACGGGTCCAGCCCCATGTCGAGCAGCCGCGTGATGCTTTCCACCGCGCTGTTGGTGTGCAGGGTCGAGAGCACAAGGTGCCCGGTGAGGGAAGCCTCTATGCCTATGCGGGCCGTTTCCTCGTCGCGCATCTCGCCCACCATGATGACGTCCGGATCTGCGCGCAGGAACGAGCGCAGCGCTGCGGCGAACGTCCACCCGATCTTCGCGTTGACCTGGACCTGGGAGAGCCCCGGCTGGGTGATTTCGACCGGGTCCTCGGCGGTCCAGATCTTGCGCTCGGGCGTGTTGATGTAGCCCAGGACCGAATGCAGCGTCGTGGTCTTACCCGAGCCGGTCGGGCCGCACACCAGGATCAGGCCGTGCGGCTTCTGGGCGAGTGAGCGCAGGTTCTTAAGCACGCGCGGCGCGAACTGCATTTTTTCCAGCGGCATCGGCTTGGCGCTGGCGAGGATGCGCAGCACCACGCTCTCGAGGTTGTTGTTGGTGGGGATGGTGGCGATGCGCAATTCGATCCTCGCCGGCCCGAAGCGCTTGAAGTCGATCTTGCCGTCCTGCGGGCGCCGCTTTTCGGAAATATCCAGGCTCGCCATGATCTTGATGCGGGCCACCAGCGCGTTGCGGAAGGTCGCCGGCACCTCGAGATAGTCGTGCAGCGCCCCGTCGCGGCGAAACCGGATGCGCGTATTTTCCTTGCCCGGCCTGGGCTCGATGTGGATGTCGGAAGCCCCCTGGTCCCGCGCATCCAGGATGATCTTGTTTACGAGCTTGACCAGCGTATTGTCGGTTTCGCGCACGGCGCTTTCGGATGTTTCGAGGGCGAGATCGCCTGGCGCGGCCTCCATCTCGAGCCGCGACGCGAGGTCCTCGGCGAGCGCAATGCCGGGATCGAACGCGAGGGCGCCTTGCGGCGTGATGCCGGACACTTGCGTGACTTCTTCCCGCACCCCCTCGTGCGTCCACACTGCAATGCCGCCATCCGGCCGGCGCTGCAGGGCCGAATCGATCGCATCCCGGTTGGCGAGCACAGGGATGATCTTCAGCTGGGTGGCGAAACGCAGCGCATCGACGATGCGGGCATCGAGCGGATTTTCCATGGCCACGACGAGATCCCCGCCCGTCTTGTAAAGCGGAATCACGTGATGCTCGAGGATGAGCGCCATAGGCACCGCTGTGAAGGCGGACTCCTCGACTCGAAACTTCGAAAGGTCGACATGCGGGATGCCGAGCTTCTGCGCGAGCACCTCGCGGATCGTGTCCTTGTCCAAGAGGCCCATGTCCACGAGGATCTCGCCCAGCACCTTGCCACGCCTGCGGCCCTGCTCCTCGAGCGCGTCGCGCAGCTGCAGCTCGCTGATCATGCCCGCCTCGACGAGGACTTCGCCCAGCCTGCGCACGGGCTTTGACGCCTGCTCCTTGATCGCTTCCTCGAGCTGGCGCAGGTCGACCACTCGCTTTTCGACCAGAATGTCGCCCAGTTTCTGGGTGCGCAACCTTTGCTGCTCTCCGAGTGCCGCGCGCAAACCGTCCTCGGTAAGGTCCTCCTTCTCCAGCAGCAGCTTGCCGAGCTTCTCGCCGACGGTGAAGCTTTCAATAGCCGTGGCGGGGAAATAGCATCGGATTCCACGGTCGACATCGCCGCTGTCCTCGTCGGTC
>JBBQNG010000352.1:0-4112 GCA_038329645.1 Burkholderiales bacterium | reverse complement strand
CTTTTGCTGGTGGCGGCGTCGAACTATTTCTGGGCGGTGTTCTCGAGGCTGGGGAGCGCCACGCTCTTGGCCGTGACGCTCCTGACGCTGAATTTTTCGCCCACCGTCATGCTCCTCATCATGCTTGCGATCATCTTCCTGCTCGGGTGGCCCCTCGAATGGGTGCCGATCGTGCTCATCGTGGTGCCGATCTTCCTGCCGCTGGTCAACAAGCTGGGCATAGACCTTGTCTGGTTTTGTACGCTCGTCGCAGTTTGCCTGCAGACGGCATGGCTCTCCCCGCCGGTGGCCCTGTCCGCGTACTTCCTGAAAGGCGTCGTTCCCGACTGGGACCTGAAGGACATCTACGCCGGGATGATGCAGTTCATGGTGCTGCAGATCGTCGGGCTGCTGCTGATCCTGGTGTTTCCCCAGATCGCACTCTGGCTGCCAGCCTACCTGCGCGAATAGTCACGCGAAAAACCGCAACGAAAGAGGCCGAAATGGCTGAAGAAATCGAGAAGATCGACATCCACCGCGGGCTCAAAGGCGTCTACTTCGACCGCTCCAAGGTTTGCTTCATCGACGGCCGGGCGGGCGAGCTGCGCTACTTGGGCTATTCAATCCACGACCTCGCACAGTTCTCCACGTTCGAGGAGACGTGCTACCTGCTGCTCCACGGCGAGCTGCCGACGGTTGCCGAAATGGCTGCTTTCGACACGGAGCTGAAAGCCGCCCGTGCCCTGCCCGCGCCCGTGCTCGACGTCATCCGGGCCGTGCGCACCGCGCATCCAATGGACGTGCTGCGCACCGCAGTTTCGGCGCTGGCCGCGTCCGACCCGGAGGTGGCGGACAACTCGGCTGCGGCCACGCTGCGCAAGGGCGTTCGCCTCGTTTCCCAGGTGCCGATGATCGTGGCGGCGCACGCGCACATCCGCGCCGACCGCGCGCCTGTGGCACCCGACCCGAAGCTCGGCCACGCCGCCAATTTCCTCTACATGCTGACGGGCAAACCGCCGAGCGCGGATACCGCCCGGCTCATGGACACCGACATGATCCTGCACGCCGAGCACGGGTCGAATGCCTCCACGTTCGCGGCCCGCGTGGTGGCCGGGACGGAGGCCAACCTGCACGCGGCTATCACCGCCGGGATCGCCGCGCTGTCAGGTCCCGCGCACGGCGGCGCCGCCGAGAACGTCATGCACATGGCCAGGGAAGTCGGCTCGCCCGACAAGGCAGCCGAGTACGTGAAGAACAAGCGCGCCAACAAGGAGCCCGTCATGGGCTTCGGCCACCGCGTCTACCGCGCCGAGGACCCGCGCGCGCGGCACATGCGCGCCGGCGTCGAGAAGCTCTCGCGCGAGATGGGCCAGCCGCAGTGGTACCAGATCCTCGAGGCGCTGGTCGAGGCGATGAAGCCCTACTCGCGCCACGGCGTGAACGTGAACGTCGATTTCTACGCGGGCGTCGTCTATTACCTCAACGGCATCCCGGCGGACCTCTTCGTGCCGATCTTTGCCGTTGGCCGCATGCCCGGGTGGGTCGTGTCGGTGATCGAGCAGCTGGAGAACAACATCCTCATACGGCCCCTCACGCTCTACAACGGGCCGCAGGCGCGCGAGTACGTGCCGGCGGGCAAACGATAATTGCCTGCTGTTTATACCAGTTCGACTATTCGCATTGGCCTAACACCCGCACCAGCACTGAATCTACGTAAAATAAAGTCCAGGATTCGAGGTCATGCCTCGATCGTGACCACGCGCGCCTGGATCTTGCCGTCCACGGCCCCGTAACCGAATCGCTTCGCAATCGCCTCGGTCGCAGCGTCCGTCGCCTCTGCCAGCCTCGCAGGGTCGCGCGCCTCGATCTCGTTCCTGAGCGGAGTGCCCTGGCAGTAAGCCACGGCGGGAATAAGAGGCGAATTCGCACGGCTGCGGGCGGCTACCACTACGATCTGCGGCGCGTTCGCGAAGCCGCCGCCGGCGAGGTCCCGCCTGATGTCCGCCTCATCGTGGTACCCGTGCGGCGTGCGGGCCATGAAGCGCGGCGGATCCTGCGGGAACAGCGCTGCGAGCGCCGTCGTCACCGTGTCGGCGAATTCGTTCTCCTCGATGCGGTCCCACACGTTGAAGATGAACACGCCGCCTTTCACCAGCACCCGCCTCGCCTCGGCGAAGGCCTTCGGCTTTTCCGGGAAGAACATGGCGCCGAACTGGCAGACGACCGCGTCGAACGCGCCGTCCGCGAAAGGCAGCTTCATGGCGTCTGCCTGGCGCCACTCGACCGGCCGGCTGGTGCCGACCGCGGCGGCCTGATCCAGCATGGGCTGGTTGAGGTCGGTGGCGGTAATGGCCACGCTTGGCGGAAGGACCTTGGCCAGCCTGCGCGTGACCACGCCAGTGCCGGCGGCGATCTCCAGGATGCGCGTGGGCGACCTCGAGGTGAGGCGGCTTGCAAGATCGGCTGCGTACGGCTCGAAGATCAGGGGGACGAGGTGCGACTCGTAGAGCTTCGGGATCGAGCCGGTGAAGACCTTGTCGGAATCGGGTCTGACCATGGCGGCGGGCTCCGGTTGGGTGGGGTCCAGCCATCCCATTGTGGCCCTGCCCCGGCGTCGGGTCACCTGCGCCGCATCGCCGAACTCCTTGGGGAGGAAGGCCCTAGGCGAGCGAGCCCGCGAGGTCGCGCAGCGCCTGGCCCGGGTGTTCCTCGATGGGCGAGCCGTGCGAGACGAGAATGCGTTTCAGAGACGCGAGGCCCGACCATTCCAGCAGTTGGGCGCGCAAAGCCTTCTTGTCACCGACCATGCTCATCTTCACCGGCTTGGGGATATGCGGCGCGTCGCCCGCAAAGCCCATCAGGCGCAGGAACCAGCCGCCGAAGCCGGACGACTCGCGAATATTGCCGACGATGTCGTTCAGCACCAGCGTCGTGCCGTTTGCGGTGCGCACGACGAGTGCGGCCTCGCGGCCGTCAGTGCCGGCGACAGTGACGAACTGAACGTCCGGATCGTCGAACGCCGGGTCCGTCGTATCGACGTGCACGACCTTTTCGATGTTCTTGCGCGAACCGGCGGGTGCGACGACCTGCATCGAGGGATAGCGCTCCTTCCAGACTTTTGCGTCCATCCGGTGGTGGTCGCTGGGGACCACCAGGAAGGCGGGCTTGCCGTAGGCCTCGAGCGTGCGCATGCCTGTCTCGTTAAGCGAGATCGCGCTGAAAATCACCAGGCGGGAATCCTTGAGCCGCACCACGGTCATGCGGCGCGGCAGCTCCATGAGCGGCATCTGGATCTTGCCGGTCACGGTGAGGATGTTCGGGTCGATCTCGGAAAGCGTGCCGTGCGGCAGGACTTTCCATTCTTGCGCGGACTTGGCCATCGCTAGTCTCCTTGTTGCTGGGATCCAGGGAAGGCTAAGTCCGGGCGGGAGCGATGTCCGTTCGTTGGCGCACAAGCCGGGCGTCCTATCGCAAAGGCAGATACACGTCAGCGATCATGTCTTCGGCCCGGTCATCGGGGACATTGACACATCAAACTTTCTCTCCCTGACTATAACGAAACGGATATACGGATTGGCAGGACAGTCGCTTGCCTTCCGGGTCTATGAAAAGCAATCACGTGAATTTGCGGGATACGTCGTTCTCGAGCAGGGCCTTGAGCCTTTCGAGATCCTTCCGATTCGCGCGGCGCATGGCCATCGCCATGAACGGCGCGGCAAACCGCGAAAAGCCGGCAGGCGAGCCCCGGTTGCGAAGCGTCATGCGGGTGCCACCCTCCGGCGTGGACTCCCACGTGTAAGTCGTTTCCATCGGGAAAGGGCCTTCGGCCGTGCGCATCATCAGCCGTTTGCCCGGCAACAGCTCGACAAACTCGTAGGTGTACTCGAGGCGCTTGCCCAGGAAATTGGCGACGAACGCGACCTTCGAGCCAACGCGCAGGGGCCGTTCGGTTTTCCATTCGACCGACTTGATGTTGACGTACCAGGCCGGGGCATTGTCGGGCTCAGAGGCAAACGCGGAAACCAGTGCGCGCGGCTTGTCGATCACGATTTCCGAGACCACGTCGACGGCCATGGTGCTCAGCCGCCCAGCGAGGTCTCGGCCTCCACGGCCAGCGGCCCATCGACCGCCTT
>JBBQNG010000351.1:0-4126 GCA_038329645.1 Burkholderiales bacterium | reverse complement strand
ATTCTGAACTTCTGCCTGCGCCTGGCCGGCCCGCTGCTCGCCGCCGACCGCCATGACGAGGACCTCGCGCGGGGTTCCCGCGGCGCATCATGACCGCCCCGTCGCACCACCGCCTGTATGCAACTTGGGCACTCCTGCTGGCGCTCGACGTCGCCATCCAGGTCACGATGAAGCTTGCGGGGGACAGGCTGCACGGCATCCCGCCCGGGTGGGACTGGGCAGTGGCGGCACTGTCTTCATGGCTGGTATGGGTTTCGCTGGCGGGATATGTCGCCACTTTCGTGCTGTGGCTCGCGATCCTCCATTCGAGCTCGCTGAGCGCGGCATTCCCGGCCACCGCGCTCGTCTACGTGCTCGTGCCACTCGCGGGATGGGGCCTGCTCGGCGAAAAATTCAGCCTTTGGCAGGCCGCCGGCATAGCCCTGATCCTCGCCGGCGTCATTCTGCAGCGCGAAACTGCACCGCCCGGATGATGTAAAGGCGCAGCCGGCAGCGGATTCGATTGCAGGTGCAAATCGCGTGCGCTAGCATCTGAACCCTACCGGCCGGGCCGTGCGTCCAGCCAGAACCAGGCATTTCAGGTCACCCAAGCTTCAGGAGGTCTCATGTCCATCAAAGTATCCATGACCGTCAACGGCAAACCCGCTTCCGCGGAAGTCGAGGAGCGCACGCTCCTGGTCACCTTCATCCGCGAGGAATTGCGGCTCACGGGAACGCACGTCGGCTGCGACACCGCGCAATGCGGCGCCTGCACCGTGCACATGAACGGCAAGGCCGTGAAGTCGTGCTCGATGCTCGCCATGCAGGCGCAGGGCGCCGACGTGGTCACCATCGAAGGCATCGCCAAGGCCGACGGCACGCTGCATCCCATGCAGGCCGCGTTCAAGGAGAACCACGGCCTGCAGTGCGGCTTCTGCACCCCCGGCATGGTGATGAACGCGATCGACCTCGCCAAGGGCCGCCCGAACCTCTCGGAGACCGAAATCCGCGAAGGTCTGGAGGGCAACCTCTGCCGCTGCACGGGCTACCACAACATCGTCAAATCGATCGCCGCCGGCGCGAAAGCCATGGCCTCGGCAAAGTAAAGCCCCGTGAACGCATTCCAAGGAAGTTCCAGACCCATCCGAGAACAGACCTAGGAGACAGACATGAATGCACCGCTGATCGGAGCAAGGATTGAGCGCAAGGAGGACTACCGCTTCCTCACTGGCGCGGGCCAGTACACGGATGACGTGACCCTGCCCCACCAGACTCACGCCGTGTTCGTACGCTCGCCGCATGCGCACGCCGGCATCAAGTCGATCGACAAGGCCAGGGCGCTCAAGTCACCCGGCGTGCTCGCCGTGTTCACCGGGGAAGACCTCAAGGTCGGCGGCCTGCCGTGCGGCTGGCTGATCACCGACGTAAATGGCCAGCCGATGAAGGAGCCGGTGCATCCGTCGCTCGCGCAGGGCAAGGTGCGCCATGTCGGCGACCAGGTTGCAGTGGTCATCGCGGAAACGCTCGACCAGGCGCAGGACGCGGCCGAGCTTGTCGAGGTGGACTACGACGTGTTGCCTGCCGTCGTCGATGCCGTGAAGGCGCGCGCCAAGGGTGCACCGCAGCTGCACGAGGTTGCGCCCGACAACACCTGCTACGTGTGGGCGCTGGGCGACAAGGCAGCGGTCGACGCGGCGTTTGCCAAGGCCGCGCATGTCACGAAGCTCGACCTGGTCAACAACCGGCTGATCCCCAATGCGATCGAGCCGCGCGCGGTCAACGGCATGTACTCGCGCGCCGACGACAGTTACACGCTCTATGTCGCGAGCCAGAACCCGCACGTGGAGCGCCTTCTCATGACCGCCTTCGTGCTCGGCCTGCCCGAGCACAAGGTGCGCGTGGTCGCGCCCGACGTGGGTGGCGGCTTCGGGTCGAAAATCTACCTGTACGCCGAAGACGTCGTGGTGACCTGGGCGTCGAAGCAGATCAACCGCCCGGTCAAGTGGACCGCCGAGCGCAGCGAGTCCTTCATTTCGGATGCTCACGGCCGCGACCACGTGACCACGGCCGAGCTTGCGATGGACAAGGACGGCACATTCCTCGGCCTGCGGGTGAAGACCACGGCAAACGTGGGCGCCTACCTGTCGACCTTCGCCTCGTGCGTGCCGACGATTCTTTACGCGACGTTGCTCGCCGGGCAGTACAAGACACCCGCGATCCACTGCGAAGTCACCGCCGTGTTCACCAACACGGTACCCGTAGATGCCTATCGCGGCGCCGGCCGGCCCGAAGCGACCTACGTGGTCGAGCGGATCGTCGAGCAGGCCGCGCGCGAGATGAAGCTCGACCCGGCGGAGATCCGCCGGCGCAATTTCATCACGACCTTCCCGTACCAGACGCCGGTCGCGCTGATGTACGACACTGGCAACTACGAAGCGACCATGAAAGCGGCCATCGACATGGCGGATGTCGGCGGCTTTGCGGCGCGGCGGAAAGCCTCCGAGGCCAAGGGCAAGCTGCGCGGCCTGGGCTATGCGGCGTACATCGAGGCCTGCGGGATCGCACCTTCGAACATCGCCGGGGCACTGGGCGCGCGGGCGGGACTCTTCGAAGCCGGCGAAGTCCGCATGCACCCGACCGGGAGCTGCACCGTGTTCACCGGCTCGCATTCGCATGGCCAGGGTCATGAGACGACCTTCGCGCAGGTCGTGGCCGACCGCCTGGGCATCCCGATGGAGAGTGTCGACATCGTGCACGGCGATACGTCGAAGATCCTGTTCGGCATGGGCACCTACGGCTCCCGCTCGATCGCCGTCGGCGGCACCGCCATCTACAAGGCGCTGGACAAGATCATCGCCAAGGGCAAGAAGATCGCCGCGCACCTGATGGAGGCGGCCGAGACGGACATCGAGTACGACCGCGGCGTGTTCAAGGTTGCCGGCACCGACAAGCAGAAGACCATTGGCGAGGTGTCTTTCGCGGCATACGTGCCGCACAACTACCCGCTCGACAAGCTCGAGCCGGGCCTCAACGAGAACGCGTTCTACGACCCGACCAACTTCACCTTTCCGGCCGGCACCTATGTATGTGAAGTCGAGATCGACCCGGATACGGGCGTGACGAAGATCGAGAAATTCACCGCCGTCGACGACTTCGGCAAGATCATCAATCCGATGATCGTCGAAGGCCAAGTGCACGGCGGGCTCACGCAGGGCATCGGCCAGGCGCTGCTCGAAGGCTGCAAGTACGACCAGGAAAGCGGCCAGCTGATTACAGGCTCGTACATGGACTACTGCATGCCTCGGGCCACCGACGTGCCCAGCTACAACCTCGACACGCGCGAGACGGCCTGCACGCACAACCCGCTCGGGGTCAAGGGCTGCGGCGAGGCGGGCGCGATCGGCGCCCCCGCGGCACTCATGAACGCGATTACCGACGCGCTCCAGCCGTACGGCATCAACGACCTGCCGATGCCCGCGAGCCCGCAAACCGTGTGGAAAACGATTCAGAACGCCAAACAGAAAAAAGCAGCGTAAGGAGAACCACCATGCACGCATTCAGCTATCACAAGCCCGCCACCCTCGGCGACGCGCTTTCTCTCGCGGGCAAGCACGCCGAAGGCAAGATCCTCGCCGGCGGCCAGAGCCTGGTCCAGGCGATGAAGCTGCGCCTCGCCTCGCCCACCGACATCATCGATCTGTCGGACGTGAAGGACCTCACGGGCATCAAGGTCGACGGCAACACGATCACCATCGGCGCGATGACGCGGCACGCCGACGTCGAAACCAACGCCGACGTGAAGAAAATGATTCCCGCACTCGCGCGCCTCGCCGGCGGCATCGGCGACCGGCAGGTGCGCCACATGGGCACCATCGGCGGGTCGCTCGCCAACAACGATCCGGCCGCCTGCTATCCGGCGGCGGTGCTTGCGCTGGGCGCAATCATCACCACCAACAAGAGGAAGATCGCCGCGGATGACTTCTTCAAGGGCCTGTTCGAGACGGCACTCGAGACGGGCGAGCTGATCACGGCGGTGACGTTTCCCACGGCCAAGCGCGCCGGCTACATCAAGTTCAAGAACCCGGCCTCGCGCTTCGCGCTGGTCGGCGTGTTCGTCGCGGAAACCGCGTCCGGCGTGCGCGTTGCG
>JBBQNG010000350.1:0-4150 GCA_038329645.1 Burkholderiales bacterium | reverse complement strand
TGGATGGACCTGGAAAAGGCGCTCGAAGAGGGCGCGAAGATCGAAGGCACGATCACCGGCAAGGTGAAGGGCGGCCTGACCGTCATGGCCAACGGCATACGCGCATTCCTTCCCGGCTCGCTGGTCGACCTGCGCCCGGTCAAGGACACCACGCCGTTCGAAGGCAAGACGATGCTGTTTAAGGTCATCAAGCTCGACCGCAAGCGCAACAACGTTGTCGTGTCGCGTCGCGCCGTGCTCGAGGAGACCGCGGGTGCCGAGCGCGAACAGCTCCTGTCCACCCTTTCCGAGGGTGCGACGGTTAAGGGCATCGTCAAGAACATCACCGACTACGGCGCGTTCGTGGATCTTGGCGGCATCGACGGCCTGCTGCACATTACCGACCTCGCATGGCGCCGCGTGAAGCACCCGTCCGAGGTGCTGGCCGTAGGCGACGAAGTGACGGCCAAGGTCCTCAAGTTCGATACTGAAAAGAACCGCGTGTCGCTGGGCCTCAAGCAGCTGGGCGAAGATCCGTGGGTCGGCATCTCGCGCCGCTACCCGCAGGGCACGCGCCTGTTCGGCAAGGTCACCAACCTTACGGATTACGGCGCGTTCGTCGAAGTCGAATCCGGTATCGAGGGCCTGGTGCACGTGTCCGAGATGGACTGGACCAACAAGAACGTCCACCCGTCCAAGGTCGTGCAGGTCGGAGACGAGGTCGAGGTGATGATCCTCGAGATCGACGAGGACCGCCGCCGCATATCGCTGGGCATGAAGCAGTGCTTGCCGAACCCCTGGGACGATTTCGCTCGCGACTTCAAGAAGGGCGACAAGGTCAAGGGCCAGATCAAGTCGATCACCGACTTCGGCGTCTTCATCGGCTTGCCGGGCGGCATCGACGGCCTGGTGCACCTGTCCGACCTGTCCTGGTCGCTGCAGGGCGAAGAGGCAGTGCGCAACTTCAAGAAAGGCGACGAGATCGAGGCCCTGGTGCTGGCGATCGACGTCGAGCGCGAGAGGATTTCGCTCGGCATCAAGCAGATGGAAGGCGACCCGTTCACCAATTTCATCGCGAGCAACGAGAAGAACACCATCCTGGACGGTACCGTCAAATCGGTGGATGCCAAGGGCGCCGTTATCGCGTTGACCGACGACATCGAAGGCTACCTGCGCGCATCCGAATTCTCGCGCGACCGCATCGAGGATCTGAGCAAAGTGCTCAAGGAGGGCGACGCGGTCCAGACGATGATCATCAACGTCGACCGTAAGAACCGCTCCATCAACCTCTCTGTGAAGGCAAAGGATATGGCCGACGAGACCGAGGCGATGAAGTCGCTGCGCACCGAAAGCGCCGCAAGCGCCGCAGGCAGTACGAACCTTGGAGCGCTGCTGCGTGCGAAGCTCGACAAGAACAGCACGCCGCAGCAGTAGGAGCGCGGGGAGCGCGAAGCGCAAGTCAGGCGGCGCTGGGAAGCAATACAAAGGGGAAGTCCGGTCATGACCAAGTCCGAACTGATCGCTCGGCTGGCGCAACGCTACCCGCAGCTGGTGGCGAAGGACGCCGAGTACGCGGTGAAGATGATTCTCGATGCGATGACCCAGGCGCTGCTGGAGGGCAATCGCATCGAAATCCGCGGCTTCGGCAGCTTCGGCCTGAACTACAGGCCGCCGCGTGTCGGGCGCAATCCGAAATCCGGCGAGAAGGTCCACGTGCCAGAAAAGTACGTACCTCACTTCAAGGCGGGCAAGGAGCTGCGCGAGCGCGTCGACGCTGCGGAGGCCGAGGCGGCGGCAGCGGCGTCCTGAGCGGGCACCAAGCCCGCCCAGGGGCGTTGCGGCTCTTCGCCCGCGCCGGGCCTGTTCACCGCGCGCCTGACCTCGAACCGAAATGCGCTACGTCACCTGGACGGTCCGGCTAGTGGTTTTCCTCTTCCTGCTCGCCTTTGCGGTGAAGAATACCGACCCGGTAACGCTGCGGTTCTATTTCGAGCTGGCCTGGCAGGCGCCGCTGATCGTCCTCCTGCTCGGGTTCTTCGCGGCCGGCGCCGTGTTCGGCCTGGCGGCCGCGCTCGCCACCCTGTTTGCGCAGCGACGCGAAATTCTCAAGCTCAAGCGCGCGGCGGAAGAAAAGCAGAAGGCGGCGACCGCTGCCGCGGAGCCGTTGCCGCCTCCGAGCGTGGGCGCCTGATGGAGTTCGAATACTGGTGGCTGATCGGGTTCCCGCTGTTTTTCGGGCTTGGGTGGCTTGCCGCGCGCATCGACATCAAGCACCTGCTGACCGAGTCGCGAGCGCTGCCGCGCTCCTACTTCAAGGGGCTGAATTTCCTCCTCAACGAGGAGCCCGACAAGGCGATCGAGGCATTCATCGAGGTGGTCAAGGTCGATCCGGAAACGGTCGAGCTCCACTACGCTCTCGGCAGCCTGTTCCGGCGCCGCGGCGAGTACGACCGTGCCATCCGCATGCACCAGAACCTGATCGACCGCGCCGACCTGACGGCCGAGCAGAGGCTCGCCGCGCTGTTCGAGCTCGGCCAGGACTACCTGAAGGCCGGCATCCTCGACCGCGCGGAGGAAGTGTTCAACCGCCTGCGCCAGGGGCCCCTCGCTGCCGAGGCGCGCAGCTTCCTGCTCGAGATCTACCAGGCGGAAAAAGAGTGGCAGAAAGCGATCGACATGGCCGCCGAGATCGGCCCGGGACCGAGCGAATCGCGGGCCAAGGAAGTCGCCCACTTCTACTGCGAGCTCGCGGCCTTCGAGGCCACCCATTCGCGCCCCGACGACGCGCGCCGCCACCTCGCGGCGGCGCTGGAATCGAACCGCAAGTGCGTGCGCGCAAGCCTGCAGCAGGGGGACCTCGAGCGCAGCCTGGGCAATACCGACGCCGCCATCGGGAACTGGAAGCGCATCGAAACCCAGGATCCGGCGTATCTGGCGCTTGCTGCGCAGCGCCTTCTCGATGTCTTTCGTGAGACCGGGCGGCTGGAAGAGGGCCTTACCCTGCTGGCCGGGCATCTCGAGCGCTATCCCTCCCTCGACCTGCTGGACACGGTTTTCCAGTACACGCTGGACGTCAAGGGAGCAGAGGCGGCCTACACCCTTGTGCGCGACGAATTGCGCCGCAACCCGACCCTGCTGGGGCTGGACCGTCTTCTGGAGGCCCAAATCGCCGGGGCTTCGTCGCCGGACCGCCGCAGGGATCTCGAGCTTGTAAAGAACCTGGTGCACAGTCACGCCAGGCGCCTGGCCCGCTACAGGTGCGACAACTGCGGATTTCGCGCACGGCAGTTCCATTGGCATTGCCCGGCTTGCGGGGGATGGGAGACCTACCCGCCGAGGCGATCCGAGGAATTCGACCTGGTCCCATGAGGATAGGAAAATGAAAGTAAGCGTCATCGGCACAGGCTACGTGGGCCTGGTCACTGGGGCATGCCTGGCGGATGCGGGCAACACCGTTTTCTGCTGCGACATCGACGCGGCGAAGATCGCCAAGCTCAATGCCGGCGGCCTGCCCATCTTCGAGCCGGGCCTCGAGGCCATAGTGGCGCGCAACCGAGCGGCAGGCCGCATGGTCTTTTCCACCGATGTCGAAGCGTGCGTCGCGCATGGCCAGCTCCAGTTCGTCGCCGTGGGCACGCCGCCCGGCGAGGACGGCTCGGCGGACCTGTCGCACGTGGTGTCCGCAGCGCGCTCGATAGGCCGGCACATGCGCGAATACCGCGTCATAGTCAACAAGTCCACGGTACCCGTCGGTACGGCGGACGAGGTCCGCTCCGCGATCGCGGAAGAGCTCAAGGCACGCAACAAGGAAATCCCGTTCAGCGTCGTGTCGAACCCGGAATTCCTGAAAGAGGGTGCGGCGATCGACGATTTCATGCGCCCCGATCGCGTGGTGATCGGTAGCGACGACCCTCGTGCCACGGCGCTCCTTCGCGAGCTCTACGCGCCGTTCCAGCGCAACCACGAGCGGGTGATGGTCATGAGCGTGCGCTCGGCCGAGCTGACCAAGTACGCCGCCAACGCCATGCTTGCCACGCGCATCTCGTTCATGAACGACCTTGCCAACCTGGCAGAGCGCATTGGCGCGGACATCGAGGAAGTGCGGCGCGGGATCGGCTCGGATGCGCGGATCGGCTACCACTTCCTCTACGCGGGCGCCGGCTATGGCGGA
>JBBQNG010000349.1:0-4167 GCA_038329645.1 Burkholderiales bacterium | reverse complement strand
TGGCTTAACCGTCTAGCCAACCCGGACGCGCGCGCCGGTTGCCGGGAACCCTAGGCGACAAACAGGGATTCGCATGACACCAATGTCAAAGTCGAAGCAAATGGTCGGACTGGTCGGTTGGCTCGCGATCAGTTTTGTTGCGTCCGGTATCGGAGCAATTGCGTCAATACGTGCGGTTTTATTCTACGGTCAACTTGTTCAGCCAAGTTGGGCGCCGCCATCCTCGGTCTTTGGGCCAGTCTGGACCATCCTGTACGCATTGATGGGCATCTCCGCATGGTTGGTATGGCGGGCAGGCGGCTTTCGCGCCAACCGTTCTGCGCTTACCTTGTTCCTGGCACAGCTCGCGGCGAACGCACTATGGAGCTGGCTCTTCTTTGCCTGGCACCGCGGCGCTTTGGCATTTGCCGATATCGTGTTGCTTTGGTTGCTTATCGTTGCCACCTTGGTGTCCTTCTGGCGGGTGCGCCCTCTTGCAGGCGCTCTCCTTGTTCCGTACTTGCTGTGGGTCAGTTTCGCTGCTGCACTCAATTTTTCTGTGTGGCAACTCAATTCGCAAGTGTTGGGGTAAGGGTTGTCGCCCAACCCGGCGCTAAACTGGGCTGGCCTTGATACCATCGTTTTGCTGGCCGCTACGCTATTTATACCGACCGCTAATCGTGGTTGACACCTGACAACCCTATGCGGCGCGAGCCGGCAACAGCAGAAACCAACAGGAAGCCATGAAGAACATCGGATCGCAGAAGAGCAAATCGCCTTCGCAGCTGATAGACGCGAGAATCGAGGCGCTGGACGACTGGCGCGGCAAGATGCTCGGCCGGCTGCGTACCCTGGTCAGGCAAGCCGATCCCGAAGTCGTCGAGGAGTGGAAGTGGCGAGGGGTCCCGGTGTGGGAGCACGACGGGATAATCTGCACGGGCGAGACGTACAAGAGCGTCGTGAAGATGACCTTCGCAAAAGGGGCGGCACTTGAAGATCCTTCCAAGCTCTTCAACTCCAGCCTTGAAGGGAACACGAGGCGCGCCATCGACTTCCACGAGGGCGAGAAGATAAACGCGACGGCGTTGAAGGCTCTGGTTCGTGCCGCCGTGACCCTGAACAAGTCCAAAGCCAAAAAAAGCGGATAGCTTTGATCAAAGCCCCCCTGCAGCGCGCCGTCGTCGCCGCGGTCCAGCTGCCGAAGGTCAGCGACGAGGAGTTTAAAGCCTCGCTGGACGAATTGGGCGAACTGGCCAAGACCCTGGGCTTCGAAGTGGTGGCCACCTTCACGCAGAAGCGCGCAAGTTTCGACTCGACGGCCTACCTGGGCACCGGCAAGCGCGAGGAGATAAGGCGCTTTGTGCAGGATGAGGCGGAACAAACCCCGGGGCGGCGCATCGCGCATCACGGCGCGGTCGCAGCTCGTGAAGCGGCAAAGTCCCTGCCCAGCACCGGCAGCGCCGATTTCGTGCTGGTGGACCACGAGATTTCGCCCTCCCAGGCCCGCAACCTCGAAAACGAGGTCGGTTGCGACGTGATGGACCGCACCATGGTGATTCTCGAAATCTTTCACCGCCACGCGCGCTCCAACGCGGCGCGCGCGCAGGTCGAGATCGCACGCCTGCGCTACCTGGCGCCGCGCCTGCGCGAGGCCGCCAAGCTGGCCGGACCGCAAGGGCGGCAGCGCAGCGGTGTCGGCGGCCGCGGCGCCGGTGAAGCCGCCGGCGAGGCGGATCGCGCCAAGATCCGCGACCGCATCGCGGAACTGAAGCAGGAGATCGTCGCATTCGACCTCGAACGCCGGACACAGGTTGCGCGGCGCCAGGAGAGCCAGGGCGTGGCGCGCGTCGCGCTGATCGGCTACACGAACGCCGGCAAATCCACGCTGATGCGCGCCCTGACGGGGAGCGAGGTGCTGGTGGCCAACAAACTGTTCGCGACGCTCGACACCACGGTGCGCGCGCTGGCGCCCCAGGGCGTGCCGCGCGTGCTGGTGAGCGATACGGTGGGCTTCATCAAGAACCTGCCGCACGATCTTGTCGCCTCCTTCAAGTCGACGCTCGAAGAAGCCGCCGAGGCGTCGTTGCTGCTGCATGTGATCGACGCCAGCGACGCGGGGTTCGAGCGCCAGATCGAGGTCACCGAGAAAGTGCTCGGGGAAATCGGGGCGGACAAGGTGCCTCGGCTGCGCGTGTTCAACAAGATCGACCGGGTCGGCGATGCCGGGGCGCGGGCCGAGCTCGCGAAGACATTGCGTGCCCGCTTCCCCAAGTGCGTCGTGATGAGCGCCATCGACAAGGATGACCTTGCCAGGCTGCACAAGACGATCCGCGCGTTTTTCGGCCGCCGCCTGGTCAAGGCCGAGTTGTTCCTGCCATGGTCCGCTCAAAATCTGCGCGGCGAGGTGTTCGCACATTGCGAGGTCCTGGACGAGCGCGTCGACACGGAAGGCGCGATCTTTCGCGTGCGCGGCGAGCGCAAGGACATCGAGGCCCTGCGCGAGCGGATCGGCCGGTCGCATCAACCCGCTTCTGCACGGTCATGAGATCTCTCGCCGCGCTCCTGATGTGAGGGGGATTGAAATCCGGCGGCACGCCCGAGGAGGCGGAAACATGAGCGACGAAACCGGCCTTCCCGAAGGCGCGACGGTGGACTGCGCAAATAAGCCGGATCTTTCTACGCCAAATGTGACCCGCCATACAGACCCCGCGCCCGCAAGGTTGCACCCTGCCTGCCATGGAGTATCCCGCTCCGCCAAGCAAGGAGGCAGGACATGGGCATTATCTGGACGATTCTGATCGGCTTCATCGTGGGCCTGCTGGCGCGGTTCCTCAAGCCGGGCCGCGACCCGGCGGGTTTCTTCGTCACCGCAATCATCGGTATTGCCGGATCGCTGCTGGCGACCTTCGGCGGCCAGGCGCTCGGGCTTTACCGCGCGGGCGAGGCGGCAGGCTTTATCGGTTCCGTGGTCGGCGCGATAGTCGTGCTGGCGATATGGGCCGCGATAACCCGCAACCGGGTATAGGCCGCCTCACACAAGTGCAAAAATTGGGCTGACCTTACCAGGAGAACCAAATGTCATTGATGGACATCTTGCAGCAGTACTCGGAAAGCCGTACGGCGCCGAACCCGGACCGCGCGCATGCGGACTTCGACCAGGTCTCGGATACGGCGCCGGCCGACGTACTCGGCCAGGGCCTCGGAGACGCCTTCCGGTCCGACGCCACGCCGCCCTTCGGCGACATGGTGAGCCACATGTTCGGCCAGTCCGACCCTCAGCAGAAGGCCGGCATGCTCAACCAGCTCATCCGGTCCCTCGGTCCGGCGGTTCTGGCTTCGCTGGCCGGCGGCGTCCTCGGCCGGATGGGCGCACAACCGAACGCCGCCGCGCCGCAGGTTACCCCCGACGTCGCGCAGCAGGTCACGCCAGAGCAGGTGAAAGAGATTGCCGCAAAGGCCGAGCAGCACGATCCCAGCGTGATGGACCGCGTGGGGAGTTACTATGCGCAGCACCCGCAGATCGTGAAGACCCTGGGCAGCGCAGCGCTCGCCATCGCCCTGGCGGGCATTTCCAATCGCATGCGCCGGCAGTAGCGACGACAGAAGACGCGGGATGCATCTCCGCCTTTGCCAACCAATCCGTGGCTAAAGTACCGGCCGTCACCCAGTCCGAGGCCGCCTCCACGGTCGCCGAGGCGATCCTGCGGTTCATCCGCCGCATCCCTGCCTCGAGCGAAAGGAAAAGCCGCACGCCGGTCACTGCCGCCCGCAGGCGCGCCAATGCCGCGGCTGCGAAAGCCGCGCTTGCCGCAGGTACGCTCGCCCTGCCCCCTGGACCCTTGGGCTGGCTCACGATCCTTCCCGAGATGCTGGCGGTGTGGAAAATCCAGTCGCAGATGGTGGCCGACATCGCCGCCTTGTACGGCCGCAAGGCCACGCTGACCGAGGAGCAGATGGTGTACTGCCTGTTCAGGCACAGCGCGGCCCAGGTGGTGCGCGATCTAATCGTTCGGGTCGGCGAGCGGACGCTGGTCAAGCGAGCCTCGCTCGGCCTGCTCGAGTCGATCGCCCGCGGGATCGGGATCAAACTGACCCGCAAAGCGATCGGCAAGGGCCTCTCGCGCTGGATCCCCCTGGCCGGCGCGATCGGCGTGGCGGCCTACGCCTACTACGACACGGCCCAGGTGG
>JBBQNG010000348.1:0-4185 GCA_038329645.1 Burkholderiales bacterium | reverse complement strand
GGTCATGCCTTCGATGCCTTCACGGCCGTGACCTCGATCTCGATGCGCATGCGGGGATCGGCGAGACCGGCGGAGATCATCATGGCGGCGGGTCGAACTTCGCCGAAGTACTCGCGAAGCACCGGCCAGCACGCAGGAAACTCGGCGGCGTCTGGAAGCACATAGGTCACGCGCACCACGTCTGCCATGCCGGCACCGGCCTGCTGCAGCGCGGAGGCGATATTCTTCAGGCACTGCTCGGTCTGCTCCAACAGCCCTTCGGCGATGGTCATGCTCGAGTAGTCGAAGCCGGTGGTGCCCGAAACGAAGACCCAGTCGCCAGCGACGACGGCGCGCGAGTAGCCGATCTCCTGTTCGAAGGTCGAGCCTGAGCTGATGAGTTGCCTGGTCATCGATGTCCCTGGGGTTGCAGGCGCCGATGCTACTCAGCGGGCGGACCGCACGCCCTCTCGAAGCACACGCTGGTCGGGTCGTTCGCATGCGGGCCGAACGCCGGTATGCGAACGAAGTTCCGCCCGGCGTACAGAGCCATGGCCGGAGCCTGGCGATCGCCGGTCTCGAGCCGCAGGTGCGAATAGCCGAGCGCGACGGCGTGCTGCTCCAGGGCCGCCAGGATGGCCGACGCCAGACCCTGCCGCCGCCGACTCGCGGTGACGAACATGCGGCGGATTTCGCCGGTACGGGCGTCGATGGGTCGAAGGGCGCCGGACGCGACGGGCCGCCCGCCCTCCCACGCCAGCAGATACACGCCGCCCGCCGGAGTCGGCCCGTTGGTCGGCTCGGCGCAACCGGGAGGGAAGAACTCCGGGTAGATCGCCCGCGCTTCGGCTGCGGCCTCGGCCAGCAGAGCCAACGCGGCCGACCCCTGGGGATCGGCGGTCTCGATTCGTACGGCTGTCTCCATGTGCGTTGCCGGTTCTCGTTAGACGGCCGGGTTGCGAAATTCAGTCAAGTACGTGACCCGCGGAACAACGTGTCTTTTCGACAGATCGAGGATCGTCTCAAGGTGGATGACGCGCGGCGACGCCTTCGATCCGAACCACCTCGGCATCAAGCCGACCGGCGCCTGAGCCAGACCACCCACTTCCTCGCAAGACGTGACGACGAAGCCGCGCTGAACAGGTCAGACCGGCAGCGGGCAAGCTCGACTAACCCTGGGTGGCACTCGATCGGCAGTGACCACGCGACAGGAATGGAGCCCCGCTGAGCGGTTCGCATCCGGGTCCGCACCTCAAGCGCATCAGCGCTGCGGTGCAACAAGGCCGTCTGTAGAGTGGCAGTCTGTTCTCTGTCCAGCAACGCTTCGACAACACGTCAATCCAGCAGAACAGCATCAACAAAACAAACACCACGCAATGTGTCGACTACTTCGAAGTACATGTAAAGGGTCAGGCGTCACTTCTCACTATCGCGCGACCCATCCGCCACAAACCGGAAAGACTTGACCAACGAAACAATTTGCCGATTCGCCGCACAGGTAGGCCGCAAACTCGGCGTCTTCGCGTGCGCCGACAAGGCGACCCAACGGTACCTCTCGCTTGAGGCGCTCCTGAAACCTCGGGTTTGCCTGGACCTCCGCAGGGAAGTAAGTCGGGTTTTCGACGAAGTTCTGTGCGATGGCATTGACTTGGACATTGTGGGGTGCCACCTCGACGCCGACAGACTGAACGTAGGCGAGTTGCGCGCCCCGCGCAGCGCTGTAAGTGGACGCCCGTTTCATTCCTCGCAACGCGGAGGCGCTGCCGATGAGAAGGATCTTTCCTGAGCGACGGTCGATCATCTTCGGGAGGATCGCTCTGAAGAGACGCGGCAAGGGATCGACCAAGGCTGCAAAGGTCTCAGCCCACTCGGTGTCAGTGGCCTCGGCCGCGAGGGTCGTGGGTGCCGCATACGCCAGGTTTGCGACCAGGATGTCAATGGCGCCGGCCTCCTGCACGACGTTGGATGCAGCGCCGGACTCCAGAAGCGAAACAGAGCTTCGGACGACGTCTGCGCCGTGTTCAGCGAGCACTTCGCAGAGCATAGGCCCCATGAATTCGTCTGCCTGCGTCACTAAGACGCGCTTGCCTTCGAGTGTTCGTGTCATGGTCGAACAGTACTACATCGGAATGTGTACGCAGTCGGAATGTGTACGCAATCGCGCTGCGACTTTTGACCCCTAACATTTGACATGAGCGGCGGGCCAAAGGGCACGAAGCGGCCTTTGGAATGTTCGCTCAATGGAAAGATCAAGCCTCAGCGATTGCAGCAATTGAGACTCTCAGGCCTGGAACGCGGACAGGAAGTTTCGCACCTTGGCGAGCTGGCGGATCAGATGGGAACCACTTGAGCCATTCTTCATTCATGCCGGCGAAGTCATCTTCCTCCGCCAGCACGACTGTCATGCTGGCCACTTTCTCCATAGAGCTGCCGGCTTCTTCGAGGATGGCCCTGATGTTGGCCAAACACTGAGCAGTTTGTTCTTGGATGGTCGTGCCTTCGATCTTGCCCGTGACCGGATCGACCGGAGCGGTTCCAGAGACGAACACTAGTCCGGCTGTCTTGACCGCCTGGCTGTAAGTTGAGGGCGGACTGGCCGCCTTCGAAGTGAATACTATTTGACGAGGCACGTGCTTTCCCTTTTTTGAAGCGGCCGGAAGCAGCTTCTGAGGCCTGACGGTCCGTGGACAAGGTTATCCGAGAAGGAGCGGTGCGGGTAGGGGTGGATTCGGCCAAGCGCGTGCTTCAAGTGCACGCGGTCGACCGCTCGGGACGCGTACTGACGCGCCGAGCGCTGGCACGAGACAAGTTCATCGAGTGGTGCGTGCGCCTGCCTGCCGGGTGCATCGTCGCGCTGGAGGCGAGCTCGAGCGCACACCACTGGGCTCGCAAGCTCATCGCCCTTGGCCTGGACGCGCGGATCATCTCTGCGCAGCTGGTCGAGCCGTACCGGATGGAGGGCGCAACTGGCAAGAACGACGCCAACGACGCGGCTGCTATCTGCGAGGCGGCCTCGAGGCCGACGATGCGCTACATCCCCGTCAAGTCGATCGATCAGCAGAGCATGCTGTGCGTGCACCGGCTGCGCGAGGGACTCAAGGAAGACCGCACCGCCTGCATCAACCGCATCCGCGGCCTCTTGGCCGAGTTCGGGCTGGTCTTTCCCAAGGGGCCGCGGGAGCTGCAGGCCGTCTTGAGCGAGGTGCTCGAGGACGCAACCAATGAGCTCGGCGCACTCGCCCGGCTGACGCTGCAGCGCGCCCAGGCCCAGTGGCGCGAGCTCGACGAGCATCTGACCTGGTGCGACCACCGCATCGATGCACACGGTCGAGATAACCCAGCGGTGAGACAGGCGGCGACGCTGATCGGCATCGGACCCGTGACGGCGTCGGCGGCGATCGCCACCGTGGGCGACTTCAAGCAGTTCAAGAACGGTGCGCAGTTCGGTGCCTGGATCGGGCTGACGCCACGGCAGCGCTCGAGCGGCGGCAAGAACAACCTGGGCGGCATCACCAAGCGAGGCGACACCTACCTGCGCACGCTGCTGGTCCAGGGCGCGAAGTCCGCGCTCATGACGGCACACAAGCGCCAGGACAAGATCTCCTCGTGGGTGCTCGCGCTGCGCGATCGATCGGGCTGGCAAAAGGCCGTGGTCGCACTGGCCAACAAGAACGCCAGGATCCTCTGGGCGGTGATGACGCGAGGAGTTGCCTTCGATCCCAACCACTTGAGCTCGAAGCCAACAGGCACCTGAGCTCTACCCCCATTCCTCCCAGCACGACGTGAAGAAGAAGATGCACTGAACAGGTCAGACCGGCAGCGGGCAAGCTCGACTAACCCTTCGTGGCACTCACTGGCAGTGGCCACGCGATAGGAATGGAGCCCCGCTGAGCGGTTCGCATCTGGGTCCGCACCGCACAGCGCTCAGCGCTCGGTGCAACAAGGCCGTCTGTAGAGTGGCAGTCTGTTCTCTGTCCAGTACCGCTTCAACAACACGTCAGCTGATCATCGACAAGACAACGGGAAACCCAATGTGTTGACTACTTCGGAAGTCCCTGTAAAGGGTTAGACCACTCACTGCTCATAGACACCGCCACGGCTTTCGAAGTGCAGCAGGACGACTGTATTTCGTTCTGCTTGCGGCTCGTACACAAGCCGATAGTCCCCGACTCGATATCGCCACAGGCCTTTTTGGTCACCGGTAAG
>JBBQNG010000347.1:0-4195 GCA_038329645.1 Burkholderiales bacterium | reverse complement strand
GCCCCGTGCCCTTCTTCATGAAGACGCGCGCCACCGACGACTTGCGCCGGCCGGTTCCGTAGTTCCAGTTTCCGATCATTTCGGCGCGTCCTGAAGAATGTCGAGCTTCTTGGGTTGCTGGGCGGTGTGCGGGTGCGTGTCGCCCGCGTAGACCTTCAGCTTCTTGATCATCGCGTAGCCCAGCGGACCCTTGGGCAACATGCCCTTGACGGCCTTCTCCAGGGCACGGCCCGGGTGGCGAGCCTGCATATCCTTGAAGTTGATGCCGCGGATGCCGCCCGGGTAGCCGGAATGCCGGTAGTAGATCTTGTCCTGGGCCTTGTTGCCCGTGACGCGAATCTTGTCGGCATTGACGATGACGATGAAGTCACCCGTGTCGACGTGAGGCGTGTAGATGGCTTTGTGCTTGCCGCGCAGGCGAAGGGCGACTTCACTGGCCACCCTGCCCAAGACCTGGTCGGTCGCGTCGATCACAAACCACTCATGCGTCACTTCGGCGGGTTTTGCGCTGAAGGTTTTCATGGGATAAAGCGTAATGAGTTACGGCCTCGCCACCGGCCGGCGCCGCTTCTTGTGGCGGCCACGTCCTGTGCGCTTTCGTGCCGGAGCACGACTTTCCGCTTGAGGCAAATCGCGAAAAGCCTTCGAGTCTAGCAGATGCCCCACGCGCTCCGGCATCTTTGGTGGACCAATGCGAGTGGTGTGCAGGCTCTAGAAGGGATCGGTACACTCGGGTAAACCCTGAAGATACTTTGATGACCCCGTCTTCACCGTCAGCGCCACGCACTTGGGTGCCCATCCGCTCGCTCGGCTCGCGCCACCGCGCCCGTATCACCCAACACCTGCTCGCGCTCGACATGGCTTCGCGATTTCTCCGCTTCGGCTATGCGGCAAGCGATGAGCATATCGAGCGCTATGCCGATTCGCTCGATTTCGATCACGACGAGATCTTCGGCATCTTCAATCGCCGGCTCGAGCTGATCGGCCTGGCCCACCTCGCCTACCGCGCGGCCGCAGTGGCACCACCCGGCCGCGAATCGAGGCGCGCCGACACGATGGCCGAGTTCGGCGTCTCGGTGCTGCCGCAGGCGCGCCGGCGCGGCTTCGGCGCCCGGCTGTTCGAGCACGCCATGCTGCACGCGCGCAACCGTCACGTGCGTACCTTGTTCATCCACGCCCTGAGCGAAAACACGGCAATGCTGAGAATTGCCCGCAACGCCGGCGCCGTCGTCGAGCGCAACGGATCCGAGAGCGAAGCGTGGCTGGCGTTACCTCCCGATACATTCGGATCGCACCTCGACGAGGCCTTCGGCGACCGCGCCGCGGAGCTCGATTACCAGTGGAAGCGCAGAGCCCACCACGAGGCTGCCGACCACCTGTCGGGGGACTCCCGCTCACCCGAAGACTGCCGCTAACATCGCCGCTCGAACAAGGAGGGGGCGGTGCCAGCGGGCCGTCCGCATGGGACCGCCGCAATGGAAACGCTTGCCTGGAATGCCGCCGCGGCGGTGCTGTCACTGCTCGCCATAGTCGTCCTCGTTCGCAGCTGGGTGAAGCGCCAGCCCCAGCCCTTGCCGCCGTTGCCGACCGAGTGGCCGCTGTCGGCGCGGCCGGTCTTCACCACCGACGAGCGGCGCGCCTTCAGGCAGCTCTCCGAGGCCTTGCCGCACCACGTGGTGCTGGCCAAGCTGCCACTGGTGCGCTTCTCGCAGCCGAGCGACACCATCGATGTGCGCTACTGGTACGACTTGCTCGGATCGATCAACGTCACCTTCGCGATATGCAGCCATAACGGGCGCGTTCTCGCTGCGATCGATCTCGACAGCGACCGCAGCAACTCGCGGCGCATCCTGCAGATCAAGCAGTCGGTGCTCGGCGCCTGCCGCATCCGCTACCTGCGTTGCTCGCTGGCGGCCTTTCCCTCGGCGGCCGAGCTGCAACTCCTCGTGCCCAGCGGTGCCGGCACGGGCACCCGCCCGGTACAAGGCGCGCTGCCCGGCACGAGTGACCTGGCGGTGGCGCGCGATTCGCTGGCCACCACCGTCGCCTCGCGTCGCGCCGAGCGCAGTGCGCTCTGGCAGGATTCATCGTTGTTCCAGGATTCTTTCTTCGCGCCCGACAGCCGCCAGGATGCCTTCGGCGCCAGCGACTTCGCCGCTCTCGGCCCGGCCGCAAGCGCGGCCACGGCTCGCCCTGCCACGCCCGCGAATGCTGGCGGCCCGGGCCAAGCACGCAAGGCGGATCCGCTACCGTCGGTATTCGAAGCCGGCGGCGCGGTGGTCGAGGAAGACGAGCCGTCGGACCACGCTCATCATTGATGCTGCCGGCCGTTCCGGCAGGGCCGCGCCACCATGATCGATGACGACCCGGCCGACGACGGCTCCGCTGCGCCGATCGACGAGCCGCACGGAGCCCGGCCCGCCCCCTATGCAGATCTGAGCCCGGGCGCCGTGCTCGACGCGCTCGACGGCGTCGGCATGTTCGGCGATGGCCGCATGATCCAGCTCAACTCGTACGAGAACCGCGTCTTCCAGGCCTTCCTCGAAGACGGCCGTGCCGTGGTCGCCAAGTTCTATCGCCCCGGGCGCTGGAGCGACGCGCAGATCCTCGAGGAGCACGCCTTCGCCGCCGAGCTGGCCACCGCCGAGATCCCGGTGGCACCGCCGCTACCGCTTCGCCGCGACCCGCGCTCGATGCACGCCGGCAACATCGACGAGCTGGGCCCCACCCTGGCCCAGGTGCGGATCGGCCGGCCCGATGCAGGCAACACCTATCGCTTCGGCGTCGCCGAGCGCCAGGCCGGGCGCGCACCCGAGCTCGAGAGCGCCGAGGTGCGGCAGTGGCTCGGCCGCTACATCGGCCGCCTGCACGGCGTCGGCGCCAGGGCTGCGTTCAGCCAACGGGTCAGCCTCGACGTGGCCACCTACGGCGAGCTCAGCCGCGACTGGCTGCTCGCGCACGATCTCGTCTCGGCCGATGTGTCCGGTGCCTGGCACCGTCTCGTCGACGAGGCGCTGGCGATATGCCGCGACGCCTTCGCCGGCGTGCAGGCGCGCTCGATCCGCCTGCACGGCGATTGCCACCCCGGCAACGTGCTGTGGACGGCGCAGGGGCCGCACTTCGTCGATCTCGACGATGCCGTCAACGGCCCGGCGATCCAGGACCTGTGGATGCAGATCTCGGGCGAGCGTGCAGCGCGCACCGCCCAGCTCCTCGACCTTCTCGAAGGCTATGAACAGTTCATGGACTTCGATTGGCGCGAGGTGCGCCTGATCGAGCCGCTGCGCACCTTGCGCATGATCCACCACAGCGCCTGGATCGCGCGCCGCTGGAGCGACCCGGCGTTTCCGATCGCCTTCCCGTGGTTCGCCAGCCCGGCCTACTGGGCCGACCAATGCACTCGCGTGCGCGAGCAGTTGGAGGCGATGGCCGAGCCGCCCCTGGGCGGTTCAGGCTGAGCCCGGCTCAGGCGAGCAGCAGCTCGTTGACCCGCTTCACGTAGGCGGCCGGGTCTTCGAGCTGGCCGCCCTCGGCCAGCATGGCCTGATCGAACAGGATGTTGGCCAGGTCATCGAAGCGCGGGCTGGTTTCTAGCCGCTTCACCAGCGCATGTTCCGGGTTGATTTCGAGGATCGGCTCGGCCTTGGGCCCGCCTTGGCCGGCCTGCTTGAGCAAACGCGCCAGGTGGCCGCTCATGTCGCCCTCGTCGACCACCAGGCAGGCCGGCGAATCGACCAGCCGCGTCGTCACGCGCACGTCCTTGGCGCGGTCCTTGAGCGCGACCTTGAGCCGCTCGAGGGTCGGCTGGAACGCGGTCGCGGCTTCCTCGGCCTGCTTCTTCTCGGTTTCGTCCTCGAGCGTTCCGAGATCGACCGAGCCCTTGGCGACGCTTTGCAACGGATGGCCATCGAACTCGTAGAGGTGCGAGAGCAGCCACTCGTCGACGCGATCGGTGAGCAACAGCACCTCGATGCCCTTCTTGCGAAAGATCTCGAGCTGCGGGCTGTTCCTGGCGGTCGCGAGGGTGTCGGCGGTGACGTAGTAGATCGCGTCCTGGCCTTCCTTCAGGACGACGCCGAAGTCCTTCCAGAAGGCGGCGTACTTCTCCTTCTCGGCCGCGTCCTCGCTGTCGGCGAGCGATTCCAGCATGGACAGCACGCGCTTGGTCGAACCTTCGCGGATCGCCTTGACATCA
>JBBQNG010000346.1:0-4202 GCA_038329645.1 Burkholderiales bacterium | reverse complement strand
GTTCGCGAGTTTTCCCGACGAGCCGCTGCGCGTGCTTGCAACGGTCGTTACCCGCAGGAGCGCAACGCGCGGCACCACGATCATGGCCGCCGGCGACCCGGTCGATTCGCTCTACATCGTGATCTCGGGCAGGCTCAAGGTCATGATGAGCGACTCCGAGGGCAAGGAAGTGATCCTCAGCATCCTGGGCTCCGGCGAGTTCTTCGGCGAGATGGGCTTGATCGACGACAGCCCTCGCTCCGCGAGCGTGGTCGCGATCGAGACCTGCGAGCTCCTGTGCGTCAACAAGCGCGACTTCAACCGCTGCCTGGCGGAGAACTTCGACATGGCGATGGCGGTCATGCGGGGGCTGGTCAAGCGCCTGCGCGAGGCCGACAGGAAGATCAACAGCCTCGCCCTGCTCGACGTCTACGGACGCGTGGCGCGCCTCCTGATCGACATGTCGGAGGAGGTCGACGGCCAGAAGGTGGTCACCAAGCGCCTGCCCAAGCAGGACATCGCAAAGATGATCGGCGCGTCGCGCGAGATGGTGAGCCGCGTGATGAAGGACCTGCAGCTCGGCGGGTTCATCGAGATGCGCGGTTCGACCATAGTGCTGCGCGAATCGATCCTGCTGCCGGAATAGAGCGGGTGTGAGCGTAGCCGAAAAAGCCGAAGGCGCCTCCCCCCGGACCGCTCCACTGCCTGCGAAGCTCGCGAACCTCCTGCGCGAGGCGAAATGGCTGGCGCTCGTCGCCGTCGCCCTCTACCTGCTGCTGATCCTGGTCACGTTCCACAAGGCGGATCCGGGCTGGTCGCACAGCGCCACCGGCGCCCTGACGCAGAACGCCGGCGGCCGGCTGGGCGCCTGGCTGGCGGACCTGATGCTCTACCTGCTGGGCCTCTCGTCGTACTGGTGGGTGCTGTTGTGCCTGTACGTGGTCGTCTGGGGGTACCGGCGCCTGGACGGCAGCACGCTGATTGACCGCAGGCCCCTCGCCATCGCCCTGGCCGGGTTCGCGATGCTGATCGTGGCGAGCGCGGCGCTCGAGTCGCTGCGGCTTCATTCGCTGCGCGCGGAGCTGCCTCTGGCTCCCGGCGGGCTGGTGGGCGATGCACTGGGGTCGTTCGTCGGCGGCATCGTCGGGTTCACGGGCGCCACGCTCGTACTGATAACGCTTGCCGCCGTGGGTTTCAGCCTGTTCACGGGGATTTCATGGGTCGCGGCCGCCGAATTCACCGGCCTCGTGCTCGAAGGCCTGCTCGCGCTCGCCAAACGCATGCGCGAGAGCCGCCAGGACCGCAAGATCGGGGAAATCGCGCGCGAAGAGCGCGAGCATGTCGTAGAGACCGGAAAGAAGCGCGAGGAGAACCACGAGCCGATCTACATCGAGCCTCCCGTGGCCGAGATCAAGAAGTCCGAGCGCGTGCAGAAGGAAAAGCAGGCGCCGCTCTTCGATCACCTGCCCGACACGCCGCTGCCGCCGCTCAAGCTGCTGGACGAAGCGCAGAACGACGGCGAGCAGGTCGGCGCCGAGACGCTCGAATTCACTTCGCGCCTGATCGAGAAGAAGCTCTCCGATTTCGGTGTCGCGGTAAAGGTGCTCGCCGCCTATCCGGGCCCGGTGATCACGCGCTACGAGATCGAGCCGGCGGTGGGCGTGAAAGGCAGCCAGGTGGTCAACCTGGTGAGGGATCTCGCACGCGCGCTTTCGGTCGTGTCGATCCGCGTGGTCGAGACGATTCCCGGCAAGTCCTGCATGGGCCTCGAGATCCCCAACCCGCACCGGCAGACCGTGCGCCTGTCGGAGATCCTCGGGTCGGAGGCGTACCACAACCTCGGCTCCCCGCTCACGCTGGCAATGGGCAAGGACATTGCGGGCAATCCGATCGTGGCCGACCTCGCCAAGATGCCCCACCTGCTGGTGGCGGGCACCACTGGTTCGGGCAAATCTGTTGGCATCAACGCGATGATCCTGTCGCTGCTCTACAAGGCCGAGCCGAAGCATGTGCGCCTGATCCTCATCGACCCGAAAATGCTGGAGCTGTCGGTGTACCAGGACATCCCGCACCTGCTTGCGCCAGTGGTGGTCGACATGAAGCAGGCGGCCAACGCGCTTACGTGGTGTGTTGCAGAGATGGAGCGACGCTACAAGATCATGTCGTGGTATGGCGTTCGCAATCTCTCTGGATTCAACCAGAAAGCGGTCGATGCCGAGAAAAAAGGTCACCCACTTGATGATTCCGCCATTAGCGGAACCGAGAATCCGCAGCCGATAACGTCGTTGCCCCACATCGTCGTCGTCATCGATGAACTTGCCGACCTCATGATGGTCGTAGGCAAGAAGGTCGAGGAGCTGATCGCCCGGCTCGCGCAAAAGGCGCGGGCCTCGGGCATCCACCTCATCCTTGCAACGCAACGGCCGTCGGTGGATGTGATCACCGGCCTCATCAAAGCGAACATCCCCACCCGGGTCGCATTCCAGGTTTCGTCAAAAGTGGATTCAAGAACCATCCTCGACCAGTCCGGCGCCGAGGCCCTCATCGGGCAGGGCGACATGCTCTACCTCCCGCCGGGAACCGGGTTCCCGCAGCGCGTGCATGGTGCCTACGTCGCAGACCATGAGGTGCACGCGGTCGTCGATTATCTTAAGAAACTTGCGTCGCCCAACTATGACAACAGCATCCTCGAGCCGGAAATCGGCGAGGACGGCGGCGGCGGAGGCGAGGCGGGACCGACGGGCGAAAAGGATCCGCTGTACGACCAGGCCGTGGAGATCGTCCTGCGCACGCGGCGGCCGTCGATATCGCTGGTGCAGCGCCACCTGCGCATCGGCTACAACCGCGCGGCGCGCCTCATCGAGGACATGGAGCGGGCGGGAATGGTTTCTTCAATGCAGTCGAACGGCAATCGCGAGGTGCTCGTGCCCGCGAAGCCCGAGTGAGGGTCAAATGAGGTCTCGTTTCGTTATCGCGTTCGCGGCGCTGGTGGCCGCGGTTCCGACGGCCTCGGCCGCGAGCCTCGAGCGCTTCCAGGGCTTCATCCGCAGCACTCAATCGGCGCGCGCCGACTTCGAGCAGAAAGTCTATGACCGGAACAAGAAGCTCGTGCAGGACTCGAAGGGCAGCTTCGCGTTCGTGCGGCCGGGCAAGTTCCGCTGGGCCTTCTCGAAACCGTATTCGCAGCTCATCGTGGGCGACGGCGAGAAAGTCTGGGTCTACGACGAGGACCTGAACCAGGTGACCGTGCGCAAGCTTACGCATGCGCTGGGCGCGACGCCGGCTGCGTTGATCTCCGGGAGCGCCGACGTCGAGCAGTCCTTCGTGTTCACCGACAGCGGCGAGAGCGAAGGCCTGCAGTGGCTCGACGCCAAGCCCAAGGAGAAGGACGCCGGGTTCGAGCGCATCCGCATGGGCTTCAGCGCCGCGGGCATCGAAGGCATGGAGCTGGTCGACCAGTTCGGCCAGACCACGCGGCTGCGTTTTTCCAACGTGCAGAAAAACCCGAAGCTCGACCCCGGAACCTTCCGCTTCACGCCGCCCAAGGGCGCCGACCTGCTGGGCCAATAGGCGCCGGCCGATTGATGGCGGACCTTTTCCCCCCGGCGGTCCCGGCGGCACCGCTGGCAGAGTTGCTGCGTCCCGCCTCGATCGACGAGGTGGTCGGCCAGCAGCACCTGCTCGGGCCGGGCAAGCCGCTGAGGCTCGCGTTCGAATCCGGCAAAGCTCATTCCATGATCCTCTGGGGCCCGCCCGGCGTCGGCAAGACCACGCTCGCGCGCCTCATGGCCAGGGCATTCGACGCCGAATTCGTCGCGCTGTCGGCGGTGTTCTCTGGTGTAAAGGACATCCGTGAGGCGATGCAGGCTGCACAGGAGGAACTCGAGCGCAGCGGCCGGCACACCATCCTCTTCGTGGACGAGGTACACCGGTTCAACAAGGCGCAGCAGGATGCTTTCCTGCCGTTTGTCGAAAAAGGGCTGATCACCTTCATCGGGGCGACGACCGAGAACCCGTCGTTCGAGGTCAACAGCGCGCTGCTCTCTCGCGCGAACGTCTATGTTCTCGAAGGCCTGTCGGATGTGGACCTGGCGACGCTGTTCGACCGGGGTGTGGCGCGCGTACTGCCGGGGGTTCCCGTCGACCCCGCCGCGCGCGAGCGGATCGTCGGGTTCGCCGATGGCGATGCGAGGCGCCTGCTGAACGCGATCGAAATCCTGGCC
>JBBQNG010000345.1:0-4204 GCA_038329645.1 Burkholderiales bacterium | reverse complement strand
GCGCCAACGTCGGCGCGGTCAGCACACAGGCCTACACTGACCCGGGCCTCGGGCCCCTCGCAATCGAGCTGCTCGCGCTTGGTCATTCGCCTGAAAAAGTGATCAAGGAGCTGGGCGAGAGCGACCCGCATTTCGCCTATCGCCAGATCGGCATCGTCGACCGGCACGGCCGCAGTACCGTGCACTCGGGATCAGAATGCAAGACGCACACCAAGGCCATCACCGGCGAGAACTATGTCGTCATGGGCAACATGCTCGTGACCGACAAGGTCGTGCCGGAAATGGACCGCGCTTGGCGCGAAACCGAGGGCAAGCTTTTCGAGGATCGCCTCATGGCCGTGGTTTCGGCCGGTCATGCGCAGGGCGGCGATGCCGGCGGCCACCGCTCGGCCTGCCTCATCGTCTACGACTTTGAAGCCTATGCGCGCACCGATCTGCGCATCGACTTCGTGCCCAAGCGCGCGGGCCAGCCCGATGCGGTCGATGCGCTCAAGGACCTGCTCGACCACTGGCGCGACATGATCCCGTACTACAAGGTCCGTCCGCACAATCCGTCGATGAAGGGCTGGGCCGACTGGCTGGCCGAACAGGGCAAGCCCTTCAAGGACTGACGGCGGGCCGGCTCAGAAGAAATATCGCAGTACGACCTGCGTGATGCGCCGCTCGGCCAGCGCGCCGAAATTGCTCCCTGCCTTGCCCAGGTTCTGCTGCGCCTGCAGCGCGAGGTCCACCTTGGTCCAGTGATAGCGCGCCTCCAGCCATTGCAGCCGGCTCGAATCGACCGCGTCGTAGCGCAGCATCGCAGTGAGGTCGAGGTGCTTCACCATCGCGTCCGTCCACGTCGCATAGAAAAACAGGTTGTGGCGCGTGGTCGGGTCCTGCACGGTCGCCGCAAAGGCGCGGTAGCGGCCGTAAGCCGCCGGTGAGCCCCTGCGCAGTGCGTTCCAGCCGTCCCGGTCCAGGCCCGCGCCGTTGTAGTCGTATTCGGCCGTGAAGGTCACATTGGCGGCGGTGGTGTAGGTCAGCCCGGTGGCGACGCGATTGCGGAAAGCCAAATCGTCGGGTGAGCCTAGCGCCTGTGACGCCAGTGAGGCGGACCGGCCGCCGGACCACTCCACAAACGCGACCGTCGCGTCGTTCAATAGCCCGGTGAGGTTGAACCCGAGCTGCACGGATTGGCCCGTCCCGCCCGACAGCAGGAATTGCGGGTTGAGCTGCTCGGACACCTTGTGGCTGCCCGCGAGGAGCCACCGGTTGCGCTGATTGGTCGCTCCCGCGTCGATGCCGTAGGCACCATTGTTGGGACCGTCGGCGAGCTTGGGCGAGACCAGGCCGGTGACGGAGCCGCCGTCCCACAGCGCCTGCCCGCGCAGCATGAAGCTGCCGAGGCGGTTTTCGCGCAGGCTGGCCGGATCGAGCGACACGATCGAGCGCAGCGCCCCCGCGCGGAAGTAGTCGGTCGGGTTGTAGCCTGTGGCCACGCCGTTGCGCACATTGACGCGCCCGAGGTCCGCCACCCGGTCGGGCTGCGGCTGCCAGCTCAGGTAGGCTTCCTTGAGCGTGCTGATGTTGCCGTCGCCCGCGGCGCCGTACAGGCGGTTCATGTCGAGGCGGTCGGCGAACACTGCGCGCCAGCCGGAGGCTATCGCCGTGTCGTAGCGGATGTCGAAAGAGAGCCGCTCCCCGTGCAGCGCGGACCCGTTCGAGCGCCGCGTCGATTCGCGCAGCGCGCCTTCGGTGAAAATCTTCCAGTCGCCGCCCTGTTCCGCCGTCATCGTCGCCTTGTCAGCGATCGAAAGGGCGTCCTCGTCCTCGGCGGCGATGCCTGGCGCAGCCGATACGACAAGCGCGAGCGACAAAGCGCCGGCGAAGGCGGCGACCGGGCGCATGGCCTACTCGGGCTTGAAGCGCGGGAGGTAGTCGCGCTGCAGCCACGCCTCCGGGATGTCGCGGAATGCGTAGTCGCTGTAGCGCATGACCGTCACCCATTGCGGGTCGAGCCCATCGATGATCACCGCCTCGGTCGGCCGCTCCACGCCAAGCTGCGGCTGGTAGCGCCGGTAGTAGGCGGTCTTCAGCAGCTGGCCGCTCTCGGTATAGAAGCGTGCCTTGACCGGGCGGTTGTTGGCCGTGTCGATCCACATCTCGATGCGGTTGTAGGTCACGTCGGGCGCCACGCCGGTGAGCGCAAGCTTGTAGCACTTGCGCGCCTGGCGGTCGCCGTCCTGGATGCTCTCCTCGCCCGCCAGCTCGGCCTTGTAGTCCTTGGCGAGGTTGACCGTGACCACGTCGCCGTTGGCCGCCTGGCCGAGCAGGCGCTGCTGCGGCGACAGGCGGATGCTGGCCTTGCTCGAGGGGTCGAAGAACCACAAGTCGTTGCCGTTCTTGAGCATGAGCTTGTTCATGTCGCGCGCGGGCGCGGCGAAGCGGATCAGGCTGCGGAACTGGCCGCTGGTGGCGTCGGCTTTCGAATATACGTTGAGCGTGTTGGCATCGGTCTGCTTGCCCGCGCGGTACTCGACCAGCGCCACCGTGAGCCCGAAAGGCTTGTCCGGGTTGCACACCGCATCGCTCGCGGCGAGGATCGCCTGGGCCGTGGGCGCCGCCTGCGCACCCGCGGCCATCGCACCGAGCAAGCCTGCAACCGCGAGGGTCCTGAATTTCATCCGGGTCTCCTTAAACATGGCGCAGGGCATCGACGATCAGCAGGCGGGCGGCGCGGCGCGCGGGCCACCACGCGGAAATCACCGCGACCAGGGTGAGGCCGAGGCCGGTCACGAGCATCAGCCGCGTTTCGCCCCAGACGCGCACTGTCAGCGGGACGGGATCGACCTGCCCCGGTGGCGTCCACGTCAGGCCGCCATGGTTGATGAGCCAGGCCAGCACCAGCGCGACCAGGATGCCGGTCACCGCTCCAATCAAGCCGAGCAGCAACCCTTCGCACACGAACAGGCGGCGGATGCCCGCACGGCGCAGTCCCATCGCACGCAGTGTGCCGATCTCGGTGGTGCGCTCGACCACCGCCATGCTCATCGTGTTGCCCACCGTAAACAGCACGATCGCGCCGATAAGCACCGCCATGAAGCCGAAGATCGCGGCGAACATGCCGATGGCCTGGCCGTAGAACGGGTTCAGCGCCTCGAAGTCCTGCACCTCCAGCGGCTCGCCCTTGAGCGAGCTGGACAGTAATTCGGCTATGCGCGCCCTCGCCGCCGGGATCTGGCTGGTGTGCGCAAGCTGGACTACAACGGCGGTCGCCTGCGGTTTCTCGGCGCCGTACAGCAGGCGCTGCGCCTGGGCCAGGTGCATGCCGATGAACATGTCGTCGAGCTCCTTGAAACCCTGCTTCTCGGCCTTGATGGCGCGCAGCGATGCCACGTTGGGTGCACCGTGCACGTTTGCGGCCAGCAGCTCGATGCGTGCCTCGTCCCTGGGCGCGGCCGGGCGCGCTTCGAGGTCGGCCAGAGCCGTGATGTCGGCCGGCGCGTTCGGTCCGGTGGGTGCTTTCTGGATCTTCTTACCCGCGACGCAGTTCGGTACTGCGAGAGGCGCGCAGAGCTCGAGCACGCGCGCGACACCCGTCCCGACAACGATCGAATCGTCGGGCGTGCCGGTCAGCGGCGAATCCCCGATCCTGATGCGCAGGTCGTAGTCGTTCCATTTGCGCATCAGGTTGCGTTCTGCGACGACAACTCCGGTTCCGACGACCGTGCGCGACACCCCGGCCGCGAAATTCCCGGCTATGCCGCCCAGCGAGATCGTCGGCGTGACCACCGTCATCATGGGCGCGAGCACCGGGTCCTTCCTGATGACATCGATCACGCGCTGGTAGTCGGCGATCCCGTAGGCGGCCGGGTTGCCGGTGCCATACAGGAAGTAGTCCTTGCGCTGCACCTGCAGGTGCCCGCCGCGCAGCACATAGCCCGTCTGCAGGCTGTAGGTGATGTCACGGCTGTAACCGCCGAAGAGCAGGATCGTGACCGCGCCGATACCCATCGCGAACAGGGTCGTCATCGAGCGCCGGCGGTTGCGCAGCAGGTTGCGCAGGGCGAGCGAGAAAGTTTTCATGATGCGCGCCGCTCGATTTTCTCGATCCGGCCGTCGCGGATCATCACCGCGTCGTCCGCCGCGGCCAGCACCTCCGGATCGTGCGAGGAGAACACGAACGACACATGGTGTTCGCGCTGCATCTCGCGCATCAGCG
>JBBQNG010000344.1:0-4207 GCA_038329645.1 Burkholderiales bacterium | reverse complement strand
GCGCGGTTGCGTTCGTACACCGTGATGTCCCACGTTGGCCAGTTTTTCCTGGCCAACAGCGCGAAGTAGAGGCCGCCGGGACCGCCGCCGATGATGGAGACTTTCATGTTCGCCCCTCGCCAGTGACTACTTGGTCGGAACCACGGCCATCGCCTCGATCTCGAGGCGCGCGGCGTCCTCGACCAGCGCGCCGACCTGCACGACCGCCATCGTCGGGTAATTCTTGCCCATCAGCTCCCGGTAAGCGGCGCCGACGTCGGCGCCCGCCGCGAGGTACTCCTGCTTGTCGACCACGTACCACGGCAGGCGCACGACGTGCTCGGGCGCGCCGCCGGCCTGCGCGAGCACTGCGAGGATGTTCTTCAGGGTCTGGCGGAACTGGCCGCCGAAGCCTTTCTCGACGAACTCGCACTGCTCGTTCCAGCCGATCTGCCCGGCGATGAACACGAGCTTGCCGCCCTCCGTTGCAATGCCGTTGGCGTAGCCGCGCGGGCGGGCCCAGCCCGGGGGTTGGAGTACCTGCATCATGGTTTCGTCCTCAGTTTGAACCGCTGCAGCTTGCCGGTTTCGGTACGCGGCAGCACCTCGACGAATACGACCGCGCGCGGATACTTGTACGGCGCGATGGCGTTCTTGACGTGATCCTGGAGCATCTTCGTGACCGCCTCGGTTTTCTGGTAGCCGGGCTTGAGCACGACGTAAGCTTTGACGATCTGTCCGCGCACCTCGTCCGGCGCGCCGACCACGCCGCATTCGGCCACCGCCTCGTGGGCAAGCAGCGCCCCCTCGACCTCCGGCCCGGCGATGTTGTAGCCGGCCGACACGATCATGTCGTCGGTGCGCGCCTGGTAGAAGAAGTAGCCGTCCTTGTCCATCGAATAGGCATCGCCCGTCACGTTCCAGCCTTTCTGCACATAGGTTTTCTGGCGCGGGTCGGCGAGGTAGCGGCACCCGGTCGGACCCTTGACGGCGAGCCGCCCGACAACCCCCGGCGCGCACGGCCTTCCCTTCGGATCGAGCACGGTCGCCTTGTAGCCCGGGATCGCGTAGCCGGTGGCGCCACGCCGAACCTTTTCCGGCGCGTGCGAGATGAAGATGTGGATCATCTCGGTGGCGCCGATGCCGTCGATGATCTCGATGCCGGTGGCGTTCCTGAACATCCGCCGCGTCGCGTCGGGCAGCGCTTCGCCGGCCGAGACGCATTTCTTCAGGCTCTTGAGCGTGTGGTTCCGCGCGAGCGGCGCCATCTGGCGGTAGAAGGTCGGGGCGGTGAAGCAGATCGTGGCCCTGAATTTCTGCATCGCCTCGAGCAGGCCGTCTGGCGTGAGACGCTCAAGCAGCACGGTGGAAGCGCCGAACCGAAGCGGGAAGCACAGCAACCCGCCCAGGCCAAAGGTGAACGCAAGCGGCGGCGTGCCGCAGAACACATCGGCCTTCGACGGTCTGAGGCAGGAGCGCGGAAAACAATCGCACATCGCGATGACGTCGCGATGGAAGTGGACCGTGCCCTTGGGGGTGCCGGTCGTTCCCGAGGTGAACGCAATCAGCGCGGGATCCTCGGCGGACGTATCCACATTGCTGAAGGAACCGGGCTTGGATGCGCAAAGCGCCTCAAGAGAAGCTGGATCGTCGTCGTACCAGTACTTGATGCGTGTGAGCATTGGACACGCAGGAAGCGCCGCGGCGAGCTCCGCCTCCAGCCGCTTGTCGCACAGCGCGTGGGTGACCTGCGCCTTGTTGACGATCTCGGTGAGCTCCTTGGCGCGCAACAGCGGCATGGTACCGACCACGATGCCGCCGGCCTTGAATACGCCGAACCAGCATGCCGCCATCATCGGGTTGTTGGGCCCGCGCAGAAGGACCCGATTGCCGGGTTTGAGGCCCATGTCCTCGACCAGCACGCGCGCGATGCGGTTCGCCTGGGCGAGGAGCTGGCCGTAGGTGCATTGGCCGTCGGCCGCGCGGATCGCCACCCGGTCGCGCCATCCGCGCGCCAGCGCCCCGTCCAGCAATTCGGCGGCGCAGTTCATGCGTGCGGGATACCTGAGCTCGGGCAGCTCAAAGGTCATCTCCGGCCAGTCGCGGCGCGGCGGCAGGTTGTCGCGCGCGAATGTATCCACGTGTGCGGTGTAGCTCATGAGCCTTTGCCTGCGCGTCCATCCGGCGTTTGCAGCAGTTCGCGCGCAATGATCATCTTCTGCACTTCGGTCGCGCCTTCGTAGATCCTGAGCGCCCGCACCTCGCGGTACAGGCGTTCCACGGGGTGATCCTTTTTCACCCCAAGCCCGCCGAAGATCTGCACCGCGGCGTCGATCACCTGCTGCGCGGATTCGGTGGCCTGCATCTTGGCCATCGCCGCCTCGCTGGTGACGCGCCGGCCCTGCACGTCGCGCGCCCAGGCCGCGCGATACGTGAGCAAGGCGGCCGCCTCGATACCGGTGGCCATGTCGGCAAGCTTGGCCTGGGTCATCTGGAAATCGGCAAGCGTATGGCCGAACATTTTCCGCTCTCGCGCCCGCCCGAGCGCTTCGTCGAGCGCGCGGCGGGAAAAGCCGAGCGCGGCCCCGGCCACGGTGGTACGGAACACGTCCAGGTTGCGCATCGCGAGCTTGAATCCCTCGCCTTCCTTGCCGAGCAGGTTGCCCGCCGGCACGCGGCAGTCCTCGAAACGCAGGGTCGCCATCGGGTGCGGCGCGATGATGTCGATGCGCTCGGCGGCCGAGAATCCCGGCGCATCGGCGTCAACGACGATTGCGGAAATCGCTTTTGTACCCGGTGCGTCGCTCGTGCGAGCGAAGACGACATAAAAGTCGGCTATGCCGCCGTTCGAGATCCATGTCTTGGTGCCCTCCAGCACCCATTCGCCGCCGTCGCGCCGGGCGCGCGTGGCGAGAGCCGCCACATCCGAGCCTGCTTCGGGTTCGGACAGTGCGAGGGCGGCAATCGCCTCGCCGGCAGCCACGCGCGGCAGGTACCGTTTTTTAAGCGCTTCGCTGCCCTCGAGCGCAATCGGTCCGCTGCCCAGGCCCTGCATTACGAAAGCAAAATCGGCCAGGCCCGCGTGGTAGGCGAGCGTCTCGCGCAGCAACGCGATCGAGCGGACGTCGAACTCCGCCCCGCCCGGTGCGCAGTGCTTGAGGTAGCCGGCCTCGCCGAGGTCCTTCACCAGCCGCCGGCAGACCGCGTCCGCATCGTCGCCGTGCGCGTAGTCGAGCCGCGCCGCCCAGGCATCGGCCTCCCGCGCCAGCGCGAGGTGGCGCGACTCGAAGAAGGGCCACTCGTAGTGGGCGAACCGGTCCACGGTCAGTCGCCCTCGAACACCGGCTTCTTCTTCGCCACGAACGCGTTGTAGGCGCGGTGGAAATCCTTGGTCTGCATGCAGATCGCCTGCGCCTGGGCTTCCATCTCGATGGCGTCATCGATGCCCACCGCCCATTCCTGCTGCAGCATTTTCTTGGTCATGGCATGGGCAAATGTGGGTCCGGCGGCAAGCGACTGCGCGGTCTCCATCGCCTTTGCGAAAACCTCGTCCGGCGCCGCGAGCGCATTGAAGAAACCCCACGCCAAACCCTCCTCGCCGGACATCGAGCGTCCCGAATAGAGCAGCTCGGAAGCACGGCCCTGCCCGATCACGCGCGGCAGCATCGCGCAGGCGCCCATGTCGCAGCCGGCCAGCCCGACGCGCGTGAAGAGGAACGCGACCTTTGCCGCAGACGTGCCGTACCTCAGGTCGGAGAACAACGCGAGCATCGCGCCGGCGCCGGCGCACGCGCCGTCAATCGCGCTGATGACCGGCTGCGGGCACGCGCGCATCGCCTTGATGAGATCGCCGGTCATGCGCGTGAAATCCATGAGCTCTGGCATCGCCATCCTGGTAAGCGGCCCGATGATCTCGTGCACGTCGCCGCCGGAGCAGAAATTGCCGCCCGCGCCGGTGAGCACGATGGCCTTGATGTCGCTTGCATACTGGAGCTGGCGGAAGAAATCCCTGAGCTCGGCGTACGAATCGAACGTGAGCGGGTTCTTCTTGTCCGGGCGGTCGATCGTGACGACGCCGACCTTGCCTTCGGCGCGCCAGGTGAAGTGCTTCGGCTTGTGGGCGGCGAGCCCGATACGTTTTTCCTTCATGCGGGGTCCCTCAGTCGATGATCTTAGCGTGCGTCGTATCCATCGCGTGATGCTTTACCTTGGCTAGCAGGTCCAGCAG
>JBBQNG010000343.1:0-4208 GCA_038329645.1 Burkholderiales bacterium | reverse complement strand
GTGGCCATGTGCTCCATCGGGTGTCCGATCTCTCGCGCTTGCGTTCGCGCGCGCTCATAGGCCCGTGCCGCCAACCCATGGTGCCCCAGTGCCTGTTCGGCATGACCGATGTACAGCAGGGCGACTGCCTCCCAGTCCCGCGCCTCCGCAGCGACCGCGGTCTCGAACGCTGAGTTTGCCAGCGCCAAAGCGCGCTCGTCCTCGCTCTGCCACAGCGCGAGCTGCGAGAGGTTGATCAGGGTTGTGCTTTCCGGCGTACGGTCGCCATTGGTCCGGATCAGTCGCAAGGCCTCCTCGAGGTCACGCTTTGCCTGCCCGTGGTCGCCGAGGCCCATCCATGACGCTCCGAGAGTTCCCAAGGTGATGGCCTCGCTGCGCCGGTTGCCGGTTTGCCGATCAATGGCAAGAGACTGACGCGCCAGCTCCAGCAAACCCATCACGTCTTGCTGGAGGCTCGCAATGACGGACATGGTGTTGAGGAAAGAAGCTTCGTTCTCGCGCAACCCTCGCTCGCGGGCCTCGGCCAGGCCTTGCTGCGCCAGCACTCGCCCTTCCTCCGGGCTCCCTGAAGACGTCAATGCGGACGCCAACAGGCGCTGCCCGCTCAACCGAAGCCCGTGATCTCCGACGCGCTCGGCCAGCGCCATGGTCCGTCCAGCCGCCATCGCGCATAGCTTCCAGTCGGCCGTGCGCAGGGCGATGACACTGCGTCGAAAAGCGACGTGAGCCCTTCGACCGTCGTCGTCCAGGGCATCGGCGAGCACGTCCATTGCGTCCAGGTTAAGACGCTGCTCGCGGCGCTGTCCCATCACATCGAGGGTGCGCTCTCTCGCAACCAGCAGCCGCCAGCGCAGGTGCATCGCATCTGCTGGAGGCGAATCGCCTTCAGGCGTGGCGAAATCCAGCAAGGTCAACGCGCGTTGAACGTGGTGAAGCGCGAGATCGTGCGCGAAACGGTTCCTAGCGTGCTCGGCGGCGCGCCAGTGGTATTCGGCGGCATTGGCCGCGTCCCCCGCCTTGTCGTAGTGCTCCGCGGTGATGCCCAGGAAGTCCTTGGCACGCGCGTCGGCTAGCGACGCCAGCCACGCCGCCACCTTGGCGTGTAGCTCGCACCGGGTGCGCTTGAGCAGGGTCTCGTAGGTGACTTGATGCAGGATGTGGTGCCTGAAAACATACTCGCGCATGCCCTCTAGGTTCACGCCCTGGCGCGGCAGGGTCAGCCTGCGCCGCACCAGTGCGGGCAGCGACAAGCCGGCCTGCGGGTCAATGGCGAGGAGGGCCTGATCCCAGAATGTCAGGCCGATCACGCTGGCTTCCTGCAGTGTTGATCGCTCCGCTGGGGGCAAGCCGTCGAGTCTCGCCTGCAGCACGCAGGTGAGAGTTGCCGGCACATGCGCAGCCAGCAGCTTAGTCGGGTGCAACGTCCAGCGTTCCGGCTCGACCCCGATGGCGCCCTGGTCCACCAACATGTTCACCAGCTCTTCCATGTAGAACGGGTTGCCTTCGGCGCCTCCCGTGATCAGAGCTTGCAAGGCCGTCGGAATCTCGGGCAACTTCTTGAGCAACTCGTTGGCGAGCACGCCGCTGGCGCTCTGGTCCAACGGGGCGAGTTCGATGCGATGCCCGTCGATGTTGCTGGGCCACTTTGCGAGGCGCTCGAAAAGGGTCGCGCGGGTAAGGCCGAGCATCAGCATCGGCACATCTCGATTGGTCTCGGTCAAGCCAGCCAGGACGTCCAGCGAGCCTTCATCGGCCCAATGCAAGTCTTCGAGCAGCAGGACAATCGGCGCGTCGTCTTGCGTGGCGACGCGGCGAAATACCTGCGCCGCCGCATGGAAGGCGCGGTCGCGAATTTGCTTGCCGTCCTCGCGAATTCCCCGGATGTGCTTGCTGTCGCTGAAGTCGAAACCGATTAGATGGCCGACGAGGTGGGCGTGGGCCTGGGCGTGGTCCTCGCCGTCATCGGCTTCGAACAGGGGCGCGATCCCTCGTTCGATCTTGTGTTTGGCAACAGTCCCGCTGTCGCTGTCGGCGATCTGCAACCGCCAAGCGAGGATGTCGTGCAGCAGGCCGTATGGCTGGCTTTGCGTCTGCGGAGTCGCTCGACCGTGGAACACTGTGAAGTGCTCGGGCTGGGTCTCGGCCCAGTTTTCGAACTCGTAGAGCAGACGGCTCTTGCCGACGCCGGCTTCGCCCACGACGGTGACGGCGATGAGCTCGCGCTTTGCGAACAGCGCCTTGAACGCTTCGCGCAATTGCTCGAGCTCGGAGTCGCGCCCGACCATCCGAGTTTGGACGCCTTCGATGCCGCGCGCGGCGAGCCGAAATGCCCGCGGCTTGGCGCGAAGCACCAGATAGGTGACCAAGGGTTCGTCCAAGCCCTTGACCAGCAGGGGCGGCTGCGCTTCGACCTCGAACAAGCCACGCACATGGCGGTAGGTGTCGCGGCTGACGCGAAGCATTCCGGCCGGCGCAGTCTGCTCCATGCGGGCGGCGATGCTGACGGCGATGCCCCGGATGCTGCCCTCGGCATCGACCCCCCCGCCCAGCAACACGCTGCCAGTGTGCAGACCGACACGGAAGCTAAACCCTTCCCACCCGTGTTGGCGCGCGACAAACTCGCCTTGGCGGCGACCCTCTGCAAGCAGTGAGAGGCCGGCATGCACGGCACGCTCTGGGTCGTCTTCGCGAGCCGCCTCTGCACCGAACACTGCCAGGAGGCTGTCGCCCGCGTATTGGAGCACCTTGCCGTGATGGGATGCGACGATGGCAGTGCAGTTCGCAAGTGCTCCGTCCATCACCGTGTGGATTTCCTCCGGGTCCAGGTGCTGGCTGAACAGAGTTGAACCCACGACGTCGAGGAACAGGATGGTGACCTGCCTGAGCGTCTGCGCTGAAGAGTCAGGCCGCGCTGTAGGGAGAGGGAGAGCAGCAAGCTTGGCACGCAGCGGAGCCAATGCTGCCTCGGCCACTGCATCTCCGAGGAGGACGCGCTGAGCCTCGAGCGCGGCGATTCCAGCATGCAGCTGTTCCCATTCTGTGCCCATATTTAAGTAAGAGGATAGTAGTTTTGCCTCGAGGAACGGTTGCTGACGCTCAGGTTCGGCCGCCGCATGCCAGCTGGTGTCGTTAGAGTGTGGATCAGCGCGTCGGCGAGTCCTCCGATGGCACCGCTGACGTTCTCCGCATGACCGCGGGAGGCAGCTCTGGGGCGTAGATCTTGAGCAGGGCCGCCGGGGGTAGGGCGGACGTCCTGTCGCCGCAGCCGTCGCGCCCATGAAGCCCAGGGTCTCCAGATCGAGCTCGTCGATGAACGCATCGACAACCCGCACCGGGTTGTCTGGTCAAGAATGCTGGGCGCGCTCTGACGCACCGGCAGCTGCTGCCCTGACATGCCCGCGGATGGCCTGGCTCGTCCACTGAAGAACACATCTGAAGGGAACTGATATGAGCGGAAAAAAGGGAGGGGACAGCAGAAAGGCCAAACGTCTCGCGAACCGCGCCAATAAGGTCGCCTCGCCGGAAAGAAAGCGGAAGCAGGCAGTCGCCGAGGAGCCGGCGCGAGCACGTCAGGAAAGGTAGTTTCGGGCCGTCTCAGCGTCTCAGCGTTCGCCGAGAACGCGCACGGGTCTTGCGCCTGAACGGCGGCCGCGGGAGCTCGACGGCGGACCGCGCGCACGTCGAGACGGGGCACCGGGGCATTACATTCACCCGGGGCCGTCGTTGGACATCGGCATGTCGCGGCGGCAATGGACCCGATTCCGATCGACGCAGAGCGGCCGCAAGGGATCTATACCAGACCAAGCAGGGCAGGTCGTGGCGAGCTTTCAAGAGAGAGGACGTTGCGGATGCTGTGCGCGGCCATCTCGATCCCTCTGTTCGAGGCGGTTATGTCCGGTCACCCGCATGTCCACCAACTGGCGCCGACACACGCGCATCCCTCGTCATGAGCCTGGTCGTCTCGGTGAAGCCGAACGGCCACGATCCGTGGGCTTATAAAAACGTGTTGACCCGGCTGCCTAACCAGTTGAATGGTCGAATCGCCGAGCTATTGCCGCTTCGCTGGCGGTCACGTACTTGAAAACAGGTTTCCGGAATGAATTGCATCATCGTTTCCTTTCTGTTGGGGATGACCGCTGCTGGGGCGTCGGTACAAGCACCCGCCTTGACGAAGTCAGGCCGGAAGATGTCGTGCATGACGCGCAGGT
>JBBQNG010000342.1:0-4220 GCA_038329645.1 Burkholderiales bacterium | reverse complement strand
TACGCGCTGCACGACAATGAGCCGGCCGCCGTGGCCGACGCGATTGAAGCCCATTACCGTCCGCGCTTCGCCGGCGACCGCCTGCCCGAAGGGCCGGTTGCGTGCGCGGTCGCGCTGGCGGACAAGCTGGACACATTGGTGGGCATCTTCGGCATCGGCGGAGCCCCGACCGGCGACAAGGATCCCTTCGCGCTGCGCCGTCACGCACTCGGTGTCCTGCGCATCCTCATCGAATCGAAACTGCCGGTGGGCCTGAATGACCTGATCGCCCAAGCGGTGGCGGTTTTTGCAGCCGGCACGATTGCGCCCGCAACAGGCGGGGAAGTCTACGAATTCATGCTCGACCGGTTGCGCAACCTGCTGCGGGAGCAGGGCTATGCCGCCGACGAAGTCGAAGCCGTTGCGAGCCAGTCGCCCAAGCGCATCGACCTGGTGATCGCCAGGCTGGACGCGGTGCGCAGTTTCCGCAAGCTGCCGGAGGCCGAAAGCCTGGCCGCCGCCAACAAGCGGATCCGCAATATCCTGAAGAAATCGGAAACGCAATCGGCCCCGGCGAGCGAAGCGCTGCTGCGGGAGCCCGCCGAGAAAGCGCTGTTCGGCTCGGTCGGCGTGCTGGCCCCGAAGATCCAGTCGAGCATCGACGCGCTCGACTACAGCGGCGCGCTGCGCCTGCTGGCCGGCATGCGCACGGAGGTCGACACGTTTTTCGAGGACGTAATGGTCAATGCGGAAGACGCCGGCCTGCGCGCGAACCGCCTTGCGCTGCTCGGCCAGCTCGATGCGCTCATGAACCGCGTCGCCGACATCTCGAAGCTCGCCGCATGAAGCTCGTCATCCTCGACCGCGACGGGGTCATCAACCAGGACAGCGACCAGTACATCAAGTCTCCCGCCGAATGGAAGCCGATCAAGGGCAGCATCGAGGCGATCGCCCGCCTCACGCAGGCCGGCTGGCGCGTCGTGGTGGCGACCAACCAGTCGGGCATCGCGCGCGGCCTGTTCGACACCAGCACCCTGAACGCGATCCACGACGCCATGCACAAAACGGTCATCCAGGCCGGCGGGCGCATCGAGGCGATCTTCTTCTGCCCCCACGCGGCCGACTCGAACTGCGAATGCCGCAAGCCCAAGCCGGGCATGCTGCTGGAGATCGAGCGCCGCCTCAACATCCCCTTGGCTGGCGTGTCTTTCGTCGGCGATTCGCTGCGCGACATGCAGGCGGCCGCGGCGGCGGGGGCGCGCCCGGTGCTCGTCCTCACCGGCAAGGGAAAAAAGACGCGCGATGCCGGCGGGCTGCCCGAGGGCACCTTGGTGTATCCCGACCTTGCCGCTTTCGCGTCGCAGCTCGCCGAACAGCGGGCGGAGCAGCGCACCGCATGATCGTCCTGCGCTCGGTGCTGTTCGCCGCCGCGCTCGTCATCGTCACCCTGCCCTACGCGGTGCTGTCGGTGCTCACCTTTCCATTGGCACGCATGACACGCTACCGGGTAATTTCCGGATGGTCGAAGACCATGCTGTATTTCGCGAGGGTGGTGTGCGGCCTGGACTACCGGGTCGAGGGACGCGAAAACCTTCCCACGGTGCCAGGCGTAATCCTGTCCAAGCACCAGTCGGCCTGGGAGACGCTCGCGTTTCAGACGGTCTTCCCGCCGCAGGTGCATGTGCTGAAAAAGGAATTGCTGTGGATCCCGTTCTTCGGCTGGGGACTGGCGATGATGAGCCCGATCGCCATCGACCGCTCGAAGGGACGCACGGCCTTGCGCCAGCTCGCGCGCCTGGGCAAGGAACGGATCTTGCAAGGCTTTTGGGTCGTGATTTTTCCCGAGGGCACGCGAGTGAAACCCGGCACGCGAAGAAAATACCAGCCCGGCGGCGCATGGCTCGCCGTTCAGACCGGCGCGCCCGTGGTGCCGGTTGCGCACAACGCCGGCCTGTATTGGGGCAAGAACGCCTTCCTCAAGCACCCTGGCACGATCACCCTGCGCATCGGCCCGGCCATTCCCACCCAGGGACGCGATCCGGCAGAAGTCAATTCGGAAGCCGAAAGGTGGATCGAGCAGCAACAGGCGGAGCTATGCCCAATCCCCAGCAGCTGACGCTCTTCGACGCGCAGGCACTGGAAGATTCGCGCGCAGGCGCCGGCTCGCGCAAGATCGTGCAGCTGGGCACACGGGTCGTCGCCTTCAGGTTCGCGCGCTCGCGCCGGCGCACGATCGGCATCCTCGTCGATGCCAATGGCCTGGCGGTCGCCGCGCCGCATTACGCGCCATGGGCGGAAATCGAGAAGTTCCTGCGCGAGAAGTCGCGCTGGATCGTGAAAAAGCTCGACGAATGGGAGAAAGCCGGCCGTCCGCTGCGCATCGGCGGCGTAGCGGGCGAAATGATTCCGGTCGGCGGGACCCTGCTCAAGCTGTGGCTGGCAACCGGAAACACGCGTTTCGAGCTGGCCGGCGACCGGATGGTGCTGCAGTTGCGCAAACCGAACGACCGCGCGAGGGTGAAAGCGGCGCTCGTCGGCTGCCTCAAGGCGCATGCGCTCTCGATCCTGGCTCCGCGCGTCGCGCACTATGCGGCGCAGCTCGGCCTGCGCGAGCCGCGGATTGCCATTTCAAACGCACGCACCCAGTGGGGCGTGTGCACGCAGGACGGCCGCATCCGCTTGTCATGGCGGCTCGTGCACGTGGCACCCGAGCTGGCGGACTACGTCGTCGCGCACGAAGTGGCGCACCTGGTCGAACTGAACCATTCGGCGCGCTTCTGGGAAGTGGTGGAGAAGCTGTATCCTGACTGCCGCGCAGCGCGCCACAGGCTCGACCTGGCCGCCGGCGCCCTGCCCATCTTCTGAGGACCCTTCCATGCGCTTTCTTCACACCATGCTCCGCGTCGGCAACCTGGAGCGCTCGATCGACTTCTACACCAAGGTGCTGGGCATGCGTGTGCTGCGCCAACGCGACGTGCCGGACGGCAAATACACGCTGGCCTTCGTGGGGTACGGCGAGGAGTCAGGCAACACGGTCATCGAGCTGACGTACAACTACGGCGTCGACAAGTACGACCTCGGCAGCGCCTTCGGCCACCTGGCCCTCGAGTTTCCCGACATCGTCAAAGCGTGCGACCAGGTGCGCGCGGGCGGCGGCAAGGTCACGCGCGAGCCCGGGCCGGTCAAGTTCGGCACGACGATGATCGCCTTCGTCGAGGATCCCGACGGCTACAAGATCGAGTTCATCGAAAGAAAAGCCCAGTAATCTTCAGGATTCATTCCTGCAGATTGGCTTGTGGCGCGCCTCTCCGGGAAATTTCGATAGCGATTCTTATATAGTCTTCGGGTGGGACGTTCTCCGGACGCAGGCCCGGGTCGATACCGAGGCGCTGCAGGCCTGGCGCATCGATCAGCGTCCCCAGGGCGTTGCGAAGCGTCTTGCGGCGCGCGCCGAATGCGCGCGCAACCACAGCCGCGAACAGCTTCTCGTCCACCGCCGGGATTTCCGATGCCGGCAGCGGCGTCAGGCGCACCACGGCCGACTCCACCTTCGGCGGCGGCCGGAATGCGCCCGGGGGAACCCGAAACAGCCGCTCGACGCGAAAGCGCCGCTGCAGCATGACCGACAGCCGCCCGTACGCCGGCGTCGAATGCGCCGCACCCATCCGGTCGACCACTTCGAGCTGCAGCATGAAGTGCATGTCGCGCACGCGGCCGGCAAACCGCGCCAGGTGGAAGAGCAGCGGGGTCGAAACGTTGTAAGGCAGGTTGCCGACCACGCGCAGGCCTGCCGGCAAAGTGGCGAAGTCGAAGTCGAGCGCGTCGGCAACGATCAAGTTCAGGCGCTCCGGAGGAAATTCGGCTGCAAGCGTCGCGGCGAGGTCGCGGTCGATCTCGATCGCAGTGATCTGCGGCATTCGTTCCAGCAGCGGCCGGGTCAGGGCGCCTTCGCCGGGGCCGATTTCGACCAGCGCGTCGCCCGCTATCGGCGCGATCGACTCGACGATCCGGCCGAGGAAGTACGGGTCGTGGAGGAAGTGCTGGCCGAAGCGCTTGCGCGGGACGTGGCGCACGCGCGGGTCGGGCCTAGGCCGAGCGCCGGCGCGCGTGCGCGATGTCGAGCGCCAGGCGCAGCGCCTCGTTCAGGCTGCCCGCTTGCGCCCGTCCGGTACCGGCAAGGTCGAGCGCGGTACCGTGATCGACCGAAGTGCGCACGATGGGCAATCCCAGGGTCACGTTGA
>JBBQNG010000341.1:0-4250 GCA_038329645.1 Burkholderiales bacterium | reverse complement strand
CCTCCACGATCAACCCGCCCAGGTGCGATACGTTGATCACGATATCCCTGAAACCCGCAGCGGCGATGCGCTCCAGGTGCCACGCGATGAGCGGCTTGCCGCGCACTTCGATGAGCGGCTTGGGGAGCGTATCGGTCATCGGGCGCATCCGCTCGCCGCGGCCCGCGGCCAGGATCATCGCCTTCATCAGAAGGTGTAGCCGACCTTCGTGCCGCGATCGTGCAGGCGATCGAGCAGGCCTGCGAGCGGGCCGAGCTCGCGGTAGCGCGCACAAGCCGCATTGAGGTAGCCGAGCACCAGCGGGAGGTCCGCCAGGTAGCGCTGCTTGCCGTCGCGGTGCGCGAGGCGCGCGAAGATGCCGGCGACCTTGAGGTGGCGCTGCACGCCCATCCATTCGAAGTCGCGATAGAAATCGGCAAAGTCGGCGCGTACCGGCAGGCCTGCCTTGCGCGCCTTTTCCCAGTAGCGTACGCACCAGTCCAGGACGCGGTCTTCTTCCCAGCCGACGTAGGCGTCCTTGAGAAGCGAAACGAGGTCGTACGTAATCGGCCCGTGAACCGCGTCCTGGAAATCGAGCACGCCGGGCAGCGGATCGCACACCATCAGGTTGCGCGAGTGGTAGTCGCGATGAACGTGCACGCGCGGCTGCGCAAGGTTGTTGGCGAGTATCGATTCGAACGCTGCGGCCAGCAGCTGCGCATCGGCGGGGGACAACTCCGCGTCCAGGTGCCGCCCCACATACCATTCGGGGAAAAGGGCCAGCTCGCGTTGCAGGAGCGGCTTGTCGTAAGGCGGCAGGGCGGCGTCGATGCCTGCGCGCTGGATCGCAACCAGCGCGTCGATCGCCGCTGCGTAAAGTGGATCGGCGACCTCCGCAGCCAGGCCTTGCGCCTCGAATCGTTCGAGGTAAGTGGTGGCGCCGAGGTCTTCCAGCAGCAGGAACCCCTCGGCAAGGTTTTCTGCATGCACGCGCGGAACATGGGCGCCGGCCGTCGAGAACAACCCGGCCACGTGCAGGAAGGGGCGGCAGTCTTCCTTTTCGGGAGGCGCGTCCATCGCAATGAGCGATGGACGCCCGTCGCCGAATGAAACACGGAAGTAGCGGCGGAAGCTCGCGTCCTCGGAGGCCGGCGCGAGCGAAAATCCGCCGCCGGCGAAGCGCGTGGCGAGCCAGCTTTGCAGCGAGGTCAGGCGAAGGTCGGAATTCATCCAGGAGCCGCGAGGCGCGGGCGCCAATTCCACCCGAGCAGAATTGCCTTATCCCGCGAATTGTGCGATTTTACCAGCCCGGGTTTCAGTCCTCGTCCAGTCTCCACATGCAGCTCCTTCCGGCGCGCCTGCCGGCGCTTCCCGCGGCTTGCCTTGCCGTGTCGTGCGCCGCCTTCTCGGGCGCGTTGCTCGCACAGGTGACGGCGCAACCCGCGCCCAAGGAGAAAGGCCCGACCTACATCGACGCCGAGCGCATCGAGGGCGTGATGGACATCGAGATCTCCGGCAGCGGCAACGCCGAGCTGCGCCAGGACGAGACCGCCATTTTCGGCGACCGCATCAAACTCAATCAGGAGTTCGGCCGCATCGATGCCGATGGCGGCGTGCGGCTGCAGCAGGGCGCCGACCGCTTTTCGGGTTCGCGGCTGCGCTTCGATTCGGCCGGCGAGACCGGGGTGCTCGAAAACCCGACGTTTTCCATTCGCGGCGGCGACAAGCCCGCCCGCGGCCAGGCCGAACGCATCGATTTCCTCGGCAAGGGGCACTACGCGGTGAGGAACGGCTCGTTCACGACCTGCGAGCCCGGGCGCGACGACTGGAGCATCGAGGCCGGCTCGCTCGAGCTCGACTACAACGAGCAATCGGCGACGGTGAGGAACGGCCGGCTGCGCTTCATGGACCACACCATCGCCGTGCTGCCGTGGATGACCTTTCCGCTCGAGAAAGGGCGCAAGACCGGCTTCCTCGCCCCCGGCTACACGCAGTCCACGCGCAGCGGCCTGGAGCTCAGCACGCCGTTCTACTGGAACATCTCGCCCGAGCAGGATGCCACCTTCACGCCGAGGTATCTGTCCAAGCGCGGCACCCAGTTCCAGAGCGTGTACCGCTACCTCGACCCGAAATACTCGGGCACCGCCAGCTTCGAATACCTGCCCTCGGACAAGCGATTCGGCGACCTGAACCGGTATGGGATGTCGCTCTACCACCAGCACACGTTCTCGCCCAACCTGTTCGGCCGCCTCGACCTGAACCGGGTGTCCGACAGCCGCTACTTCGTCGACCTGTTCTCGAAAGTGCGCCAGACGTCGCAGGCGTCCATCCAGCGAGAAGGGTTCCTGCAATACAACGGCGACCAGTACTGGGTGCAGGGACGCATCCAACGCTTCCAGACTTTGCAGGATCCGCTTGCCCCGATCGTGAGCCCCTATCACCGGGTGCCGCAGATTTCCTTCGGCAGCTGGAAGAACGAAATCGCCGGGTTTGCCGACCTTGCGCTGCCTGCGGAATATGCGCGTTTCACTCACTCCACGCTGGTCCAGGGCGCGCGCATAAAAACCGACCCGACGATTTCGGCGCCGTATCTCACGCCCGGGTTCTTTTTCACGCCCAAGGCCGGGATGCACTACGCGACCTACAACCTCGATCGCACCGCGTTCGGCCAGCCCGACAAGCAGACAATCGCCGTTCCCTGGGGGAGCCTCGACAGCGGCATGATCTTCGAGCGGCCCACCAATATCGGGGGGCGCGACTACATCCAGACCATAGAGCCGCGCCTGTACTACGTGCGTGCTGCATACCGCAACCAGGACAAGGTCCCGCTCTTCGACACCGCGCTTGCAGATTTCAATTACTCGCAGCTGTTCAGCGAAAACCGGTTTGCGGGGGGCGACCGCTTCGGCGATGCCAACCAGCTCACGGTGGCCGCGACTTCGCGCCTGTTGTTCCCGAACGGGCAGGAGTTCCTGCGCGCCACCATCGGGCAGCGCTTTTACTTTAACAACGAGCGGGTCGGCCTGACGCCCGCCACCGCAGCCGCGCCGCTACGCACTTTCGGCAATTCGGACGTGCTGGCCTCGGTCGGGGCGCGCGTCGCCCAGCACTGGAATTTCGACACAACGATCCAGTACAACACGCGGCTGCAGCGCAACGAGCGCTCGGGCATGAACCTGCGCTACTCGCCCGAGTTCGCCAAGTTCATCAACTTCGGCTACCGCTTCACGCGCGACGCGCTCAACCCGATCAACCAGGTCGACATTTCCGGCCAGTGGCCGGTGGCCGCGGGTTGGTATGCGGTCGGCCGCTACAACTACTCGTTTCTCGACGGCCGTCTCCTCGAGGGCGTGGGTGGCCTGGAATACAATGGCGGCTGCTGGGCGGTGCGTTTCGTGGCCCAGCGGCTGCAGGTGGCCACGCAGCTTGCGTCCATCTCCTATTACGTGCAGCTCGAGTTGAACGATGTGGCCAAGATCGGGTCAGATCCCTTCGATCTTCTCAAGCGCGCAATCCCGGGCTACACGGCGACCAACACGCGGACCGACCAGCCCCTTCCGGCAAGCTTGCAGCGCCGACTTCCTTTCGAGCAGGTGTACTGATTTGATGAAGAATAGATTGCTGGCGCAGTTCCTGGCGCTCTCTGTAGCCCTGTTCGCGCATACCGCCGCGGCGCAACGCATCGGGCTAGTGGACCGTATCGTCGCCGTGGTCAACACCGAGGTGGTGACCAACTCCGAACTCGTCGAGCGCGTGGGGACGGCGGAGAGGCAGATGAAGCGCCAGAGCATGCCGGTGCCCGAGGCAGGCGTGCTCGAGCGCCAGGTGCTCGAGCGGCTGGTCCTCGAGAAGGCGCAGCTCCAGTTGGCCAAGGAAACCGGCCTGCGCGTGGAAGAGGTGCAGCTCGACCGGACGATTGCGAGGATCGCCGAGAACAACAAGATGACGCTGCCCACTTTCCGCCAGACGCTCGAGCGCGACGGCCTGCAGTTCGACCGCTTCCGCGAGGAGATCAGGAACGAAATCATGGTCACGCGACTGCGCGTGCGGGAAGTCGACGACAAGATCCAGATCAGCGACAGCGAGATCGACCTGTACGTGGCCGAGGCCAAGGGACCCGGTGCGCCGCTTGGCGACGTCGAGTACACCCTCGCCCACGTCCTGGTGCGCCTGCCCGAGCAGGCGACGCCCGGCAGCATCCAGGCGGCGCGCGGCCGGGCCGAGAAGGTGATCGTCGAAGCCAAGTCCGGGGCCGACTTCGCCCGCCTGGC
>JBBQNG010000340.1:0-4269 GCA_038329645.1 Burkholderiales bacterium | reverse complement strand
CCTGCAGGCGCTGGAAAGGAAGGAGGACGCCGCGCAGTTGCGAGAACGGCTTCTTGGCGCCCTTGGCCGCAACGGCGATGCGGCCCTGCTCGCGCGTGAACAGGTCGAGGATGAGGCTCGACTCGCTCCAGTCGTAGTGGTGCAGCACGAACGCAGCCAGCGCGGTGCTGCGGGCGGCGCGGCCCGCCATGTCAGCGCATGCGGGCGGCGTCGCCGCGACCGCCGCTAGTCATAGCCGTAGGAGCGGAGGTGAGCTTCGTCGTCGGCCCAGCCGCTTCTCACCTTGACCCAGAGCTCGAGGAAGACGCGTGCGTCGAGCAGCCGCTCGAGTTCCTGACGCGCTTCCGAGCCGATTCGCTTCAGCCGCTCGCCGCCGGATCCGATGATCATTCCCTTGTGGGCGTCGCGCTCGACGACGATCGTCGCGGCGATTCGGCGAAGCTGGCCCTCCTCCTCGTACTTGTCGATGACGACGGTCGAGGTGTACGGCAGCTCGTCGCCGGTCAGGCGGAAGAGCTTCTCGCGGACGACCTCGGCGGCGAGGAAGCGATCGCTCCGGTCGGTGAGCGCGTCCTCGTCGTAGAGCCAGGGCTGCTCGGGCAGGTAAGGCTCGACGATGGTCAGCAGCCGCTCGGCATCGGCCGGCTTGGTCGCGGTCATCGGCACGAACTCTGCGAACGGATGGCGCGCCTGCATCTGCTTCAGCCAGGGGGCAAGGTCGGCGCGACGCGTGACGGTGTCGAGCTTGTTAGCGATCAGCAGGAGCGGCTTGGCCGGGTCGACCAAGGCGAGCACCGCCGCGTCGTTGGCGCCGAAACGGCCCGCCTCGACGACGAGCAGGACGACGTCGACGTCGGAGAGGGTTCCCGTGACGGCGCGGTTGAGCGAGCGGTTGAGCGCGGCGACGTGGCGGGTCTGGAAGCCCGGCGTGTCGACGAACACGAACTGCGACTCGGCGCGCGTGCGGATGCCGGTGATTCGGTGCCGCGTCGTCTGAGCCTTGTTCGACGTAATGCTGATCTTCTGCGCAACCAGCGCATTGAGCAGAGTCGACTTGCCGACATTCGGTCGGCCGACGATCGCGACCAGGCCGCAGCGCATTCAGGAGCGCAGCGGGCTTCCGGGCTCGTCGCTGGCGCGCAAGGCGTCAAGCATCCGGCGCGCCGCCTCCTGCTCCGCGGCGCGGCGCGACTTGCCCTCGCCGGTTTCCTGGAGGCTGAGCGCCGGCACCGCACACTCGACCTCGAAGGTCTGGGCGTGCGCCTGGCCGCGCGTGGCGATGATCCGGTAGCTCGGAACCGGGATACGCCGCGCCTGCAGCCACTCCTGCAGCTCGGTTTTGGCGTCCTTGGCCCAGCTCGCGACCTCGGTCGTATCGATGACCTCGCCGAACAGGCTGTGCACGAGGTTGCGCGCCGCGGTCAGGCCGCCGTCGAGGAAGGTCGCGCCGATCAGCGCCTCGAGCGCGTCGGCGAGGATCGACGAGCGCAACGCGCCGCCGCCGCGCGCCTCGCCTTCACCGAGGCGAAGCGCCTCCGGCAGGCCGAGCTGGAGCGCGGCCCTGTACAGGCTGTCCTCGCGAACGAGATGGGCGCGAACGCGGGTCAGGTCGCCTTCGTCGGAATCTCCGAGGCGATCGAACAGCAGGCTGGAGACGACCAGACTGAGGACGGCGTCGCCCAGGAACTCGAGGCGCTCGTTGTGGTCGGCGCCGTAGCTGCGATGCGTCAGCGCCCGCTCCATCAGCGCCGAATCGGCGAAACGATGGCCGATCTTCTGCTGCAGTGCGTCGAGGCGGGGATCCATGCTGAAAACGGTCCGTTCGATGGGCGGCCCGCGAGACTAGTTCGAGCGGCCCTCGAACTTGATGAGAAGGAAGACGGGCTTCACAAGTTCCACTTCCTTGTCGTATGCGAACGCGATGACCGGCTTTTCGTTTTCCTTAGTAATGATCAGGTCCTTGCCGCCGATCGAGACGATCGAGTACTCGATGTCCTTCTGCTTGTCGAAGGCGCTGCGGATTTCGGGGACGGTGGTGGTCGAGCCCTCGGTGATGATTCTGTTGACGGCACGCTTGATCGTGAAGTACTCGTTCAGGGTCGGGAGCACCCGCATGCCGATCAGGGCCAGGAACCCGACGATCACCGCCCAGAACAGAAGGCCGAACAGCGTGACGCCCCGCTGGCGCGTGGCTTTGTGGACTTGACCGATCATCCGCCCTCCTCGTGCTGCACTTCCGGCCACCGGCACCGCTCTAGCGGAACGACCCGATCCGCTTTAGGTCGCCGAAATTCATCCAGATGAAGAACGCGCGGCCGACGATGTTCTCGTCGGGAACGAAGCCCCAGTAGCGGGAGTCGAGCGAGTTGTCGCGGTTGTCACCCATCATGAAATAGTTGCCCGGCGGCACCTTGCAAGCGACGCCTTCGGCACTGTAACGGCAGTTCTCGCGGAACGGAAATTGATTGTCCTCGTGGCTTTTCCAAAACTGCGTGGATTGAGGATTAATGAGGATACCGTGCTCAACATTGCCGAGCTTCTCCTTGAATTCGGGAGCGTAACGACGTGCTTCCTCGTCGTAGAACCCCGGCGGCGGCAGGGCCTCTGTGGGAACCACCTGACCGTTCAGGAAGAGCTGCTGATTGCGGAACACGACCTCGTCGCCCGGAACCCCGACGACCCGCTTGATGTAGTCGATGCTCGGATCCTTCGGGAATCGAAACACCATGACGTCGCCGCGCTGGGGCTCGTTGTTGGCGATGATCTTCTTGTTGATCACCGGCAGGCGGACGCCGTAGTGGAATTTGTTGACCAGGATGAGGTCGCCGACGAGGAGCGTCGGCATCATCGATCCGGACGGGATCTTGAAGGGCTCGAACAGGAACGAGCGGAGCAGGAAGACGACCAGGATCACCGGGAACAGGCCCGCCGTCCAGTCGAGCCACCACGGTTGCAGCATCAACGCCTGGCGCGTCGCGGCGACGTTGTCGTCGACGCGGGTGATGCCCTGGCGCGCGAGCTGCTCGCGCCGGGCAGCGTCCTGCTGCTCGAAGTTCGCGACCGCTGCCAGCCGGCGCGGCGCGAAATAGAAGCGTTCCGCCAGCCAGTAGGCGAACGTGATGACGGTGAGGACGAACAGAAGGAGCGAGAAGTTGCCCGACCACCGGTTGAAGTACCAGCCGAGGCCGAAGACGGCCAAGCAGGCGTAGAGCACGCTGGTCAACAAACCCATCAGTCGTCCACCTGGAGAATGGCCAGAAACGCCTCCTGCGGCACCTCGACGGAGCCGATCTGCTTCATGCGCTTCTTGCCGGCCTTCTGTTTTTCGAGCAGCTTTTTCTTGCGTGTGATGTCGCCGCCGTAGCACTTGGCGATCACGTTCTTGCGCAGCGCTTTGATTGTCTCACGCGCGATGATGTTGGCGCCTATTGCCGCCTGCACCGCGACGTCGTACATCTGCCTGGAAATGAGCTCGCGCATCTTCGAAACCACGGCGCGCGCCCGGAACTGGCTCTGACTGCGGTGGACGATGATGGAGAGCGCATCGACCTTCTCGCCGTTCAGGAGAATGTCGACCTTGACGACGTCGGCCGCCCGGTATTCCTTGAACTCGTAGTCCATCGAGGCGTAGCCGCGCGAGACGCTCTTCAGCTTGTCGAAGAAGTCGAGGACGATTTCGGCCAGCGGCATCTCGTAGGTGAGCAGCACCTGGCGCCCGGGGTAGGCCATGTTCTTCTGCTCGCCGCGCTTGAGGTTGGCAAGCGTCATCACCGACCCGACGTATTCATGCGGCATGTAGAGGTGGACGGTGACGATCGGCTCCCTGATCTCGGCGACGCGGCCGAGGTCCGGCATCTTCGAGGGGTTTTCGATCCGGATCAGGTCGCCGCTGTTGAGCTGCACCTCGTAGACCACCGACGGCGCCGTCGTGATCAAGTCCTGGTCGAACTCGCGTTCGAGGCGCTCCTGGACGATCTCCATGTGGAGCAGGCCCAGAAATCCGCAGCGAAAGCCAAAGCCGAGCGCCTGGCTCACCTCAGGCTCGTAGCGGAGCGACGAGTCGTTGAGCTTGAGCTTCTCCAGGGCGTCGCGCAGCTGGTCGTACTCGCTCGCCTCGGTTGGGTAGAGGCCGGCGAACACCTGCGGCTGGATCTCCTTGAAGCCGGGCAGCGGCTGGGTCGCGACGCCGGCGTTGTTCGGCTGCTTCTTCTCGAGCGTGATGGTGTCGCCGACCTTGGCAGCCTGCAGTTCCTTGATACCGGCGATGAC
>JBBQNG010000339.1:0-4321 GCA_038329645.1 Burkholderiales bacterium | reverse complement strand
AGAACCGCTACCGCGCCATCGTCGAGAGCGCTTTGGACTACGCGATCATCACCACCGACCCGGCCGGATGCGTGACAGGCTGGAGCCCTGGGGCAAGCCGTATCCTCGGCTGGAGCGAGGCCGAGATGCTGGGCCGGGACGGCCGCTTGATCTGGACCCCGGAAGATCGTCAGGCAGGCGTGCCGGAGCTGGAAATGCAAGCGGCGCTAGTGAATGGCACAGCTCCGGATGAGCGCTGGCATCTGAAGCGTAACGGCACCCGGTTCTGGGCACTCGGGCAGCTAACGCCGTTGCGCTGCGGCATGTCGCGCGGCTTCCTGAAGATCTTGCGCGACCGCACCGCACAGCGTGTCGCGGAGGAAAGCCTTCGTGAAAGCGAGGAGCGCTTGCGCCTTATTGTCGAGGGCGCGCGAGACTACGCCATCTTCGCCCTCAACCACCAGGGGCAGGTGACGAGCTGGAATAGCGGGGCCGCACGGATCCTAGGCTGGGCAGAGGCGGACATCCTGGGCCGCAGCGCGGCTGTCCTTTACACGCCTGAGGACGTCGCTGCCGGCGAGCCAAAAAGTGAGATTGAGACATCTCTGAAAGAGGGCCACGTCGATGGCGGGCGATGGATGAGGCGGCGGGACGGCACCCGGTTCTGGGCGAGCCAGACGCTCACGCGCCTGCGAGACGAGGCCGGCCACGGGCGCGGCTTTCTCAAGGTGCTGCGCGACCGCACCGAGCAGCGCCTTGCGGAGGAGAGCCTTCGCGAAAGCGAGGCCCGGTTCCGACACATGGCCGACAGCGCGCCGGCGCTGATCTGGATGACCGACGCTACTGGGCGGGTCACCTTCGCCAACATGCATCACGATTTCATGTTTGGCCGCCCGGCGGCCGACATCGTTCGGGAGGGCCTGTGGTCGGCGCTCGTGATCCTGGAGGACCGCGAGCGCCATGCGGCCGAGTTCATGGCGGCGTTCAAGGACCGCACGCCCTACAGGACCGTCTCGCGGGTCCGAGACAAGGATGCCCAGGTGCGCTGGCTGCGCTGCGAGGGCGTGCCGCGCCTGGACGATGCCGGCCGTTTTCTCGGCTACACCGGCTGCAGCGTCGACATCACGGAGGCGAGGCTCGCGGCCGAGGAGCTGGAGCAGCGCGTCGCAGCCCGCACGGCCGAGCTGTCCCACGCGCTGGGCCAGCTGCACGGGGAGGTGCTGGAGCGCGAGCATGCCGAGGAGGCCCTGCGCCAGGCGCAGAAGATGGAGGCGATCGGTCAGCTCACCGGCGGCATCGCGCACGACTTCAACAACATGCTGCAGGGGATCACAGGCAGCCTGGACCTTATGGACCGCCGCATTGCGCAGGGGCGGCCCGAGGAGGTCGAGCGCCTTGTCGCTGCGGCCCGCCAAGCGGCGAACCGCGCAGCGGGCCTGACGCATCGCCTGCTGGCCTTCGCGCGCCGGCAGACGCTGACGCCTACGGCGGTCGAGCCGGACGACTTGGTGCACGGTATGGAGGAGCTGATCCGGCGCACGATGGGACCCGCGGTGCAGGTGGAGCTGCTCCTGCGCGACGGGGTCTGGTCCGTTTTGTCCGACGCCAACCAGCTTGAGAACGTGCTGCTCAACCTTTGCATCAACGCCCGCGACGCCATGCCGGACGGCGGCAGGCTCACCATCGCCACCGCCGACCGCCACCTGGAACGGACCGACCTGGCCGGCCAGGACGACGTGCCGCCCGGCGACTACGTCGAGATCAGCGTTACCGACACCGGCACGGGCATGACGCCCGACGTGCTGGCGCGCGCCTTCGAGCCCTTCTTCACCACGAAGCCGCTCGGCCAGGGAACGGGCCTGGGCCTGTCACAGCTCTATGGCTTCGTGCGGCAGTCCGGAGGTGCTTTGTGGCTGAGCAGCCAGCCGGGCCAGGGAACAGCGGTACGACTGTGCTTGCCTCGCCATGCTGCTGCCGGCGTCAAATCCAACGAAACTGCTGGGACCGTCAGCGGCCCATCCGAGGCCGAACTCCTTGGTGCCGAGGCGACCGAGCGGAGGGTGCTGGTCGTCGAGGACGAGGAGGGCGTGCGTGCCCTGCTTGTCGAGGTGCTCCGTGATCTTGGATGCGTGGTGATGGAGGCAGCAGACGGCTCCGCCGCCCTGCAGGCGCTGCAATCAATTGCGCAGGTGGACCTGCTCATAACCGACGTCGGCCTGCCAGGATTGAACGGCCGTCAGTTCGCCGACGCCGCTCGCAAGAGCAGGCCAAACCTGCCAGTGCTGCTCATCACCGGCTATCCAGGCACTGCGCTGAACAGCGGGCAGCTTGCGCGGGGCATGGAGGTCATGACGAAGCCGTTCACCGTTGACGCGCTGGCCGCACGGGTCCGGGCCTTACTGAAGGTGGCGTAAGTCTGACGAGCATGAAGTGGCATGGCCTTGGAACTCACCTCACCAACGAGATGCAAAGCGTTGCCTGTGAACAAGCGCCAAACCAAAACCCCTTCCGAAAACAGCTGCGACACGCTGACTCCGATACCAGGACTGACGGATACGTAAGTCCCAATCGGCGTCGATCGAGGCCCTACCCTTGCGGCGCTTTTATGAGCGTGGTCAGCGCGATAAAGCCGACTTCAGCAGGATCCCGGTTCGGCACTTGTTCACATTGAGCAGGCACCCACGGACTTGCCCCCGGAAGGAAAAACGACTGCGATGTGCAGCCCAATGGCGCCAAAAGGCTGATCCGTGTCGGAGAGCGTGATCCTGGCGCCATGAAGGGCAGCGATCGCCGAGACGACGCTCAGTCCAAGGCCGTTGCCTGGAGTGCTCCGGTTGCGGTCCAGCTTGTAGAACCTGCGCAAGACCTTTGAGCGCTCCTCAGCAGGGATGCCGCCGCCGGTGTCGATCACCAGCAGCGAGGGCGGGTGTGAGGTGGTTCCGAGGAAGATCCTGGTGCCAGGAGCAGTGTGGCAAATCGCGTTCTCGATCAGGTTCGCAACCAACTGGGTCAGTAGCTCGCGATCGCCTCTGATCTTGGCTTCGCAGCACGGCAGCTGCATCAGTGCGCGTCCATCGGCCTCCGCCACTGGCTGGTAGATGCCCTGCATCTCGCGAGCGAGATCCCCCAAGTCGATGTCTCGGAACCCGGCCCTTCGTGCTCCGGCCTCAATCTGCGCCAAGCGCAGCAGGGCGCTCGACAGTGAAAGAACTCCATCGACCCGCGCAATGGCATTTGCGAGCACCTGCTCATAGCGCCCGGTTGGCGGCGGCGTTTGCAGCGCCTCATCCAGGTCTTGTCTCAGATGCGACAAAGGTCTGCGCAGGTCATGCGCGATGTCGTTCGTCACCTGCTGCAAGCTGGCCGCCGAGTTCTGCAGCCAGTCGAGCAGCTGATTGATGCGCGAGGTCAGCTGGGCGATCTCGTCGTGCCCCACGACGGCCAGCCGCATCGAAAGCTCGCCATGCATGATGCGGCTGAGGTCCTCCTCGAAACGCCCGATGCGGCGGAGCGCAAGGCCGCTCAATGCGATGCCGCCCAGCACAGCAAGGAGAAGCGTCATGACAAGGTCGATGTGGAGAGAGGACCGGATCAGGCGCTGGACGGTCAGCAGTCGCCTTTCCGATCTTCCCACGACGAGGAGGCCCCCTTCGGCAAGCCGGGTCCCGTGGGTGCGGACAAGCAGCGGACCGGCCAAGCCTTGGCTGCTGAGATCCTGAACCGACCATCCGGCAACTGCCGCCGACTCGGGCAGGTTTCCGCCCAGCTTGCTCTTCTCGGGGCCTATGACGAGGTAGTAGGCGTAGGGATCGACGGCTGGCCGCGTCAGCGTGTCGACGGTGCGGCCAATGGCTTGTGCGTCCTGCCCATGCTCAAGCATGAGCAACGCGGTCTCCTGGCTCTGGATGAACCCGTCGAACTGCCGTTGCATGTATCGCGTCGTCGTAAAGTAGACGAAGACGATGAGGACGATGGCGGACACGCTGAACAGCAGCGCGTAGATCAAGGCCAGGCGAAAGCTCGCCGTGCGCAGCACCTTAAGCTGGGGCAAGCAAGCAATACCCTTGGCCGCGCACCGTATGCAGCAGCGAAGCCTGTCCATCGCCGTCAAGCTTGGTCCTTAAACGGCTCATGTGGGTTTCAACGACGGTGGTCTGCGGGTCAAAGCGGAAGTTCCATACCTCTTCGAGCAGCATGCTGCGGGTCACGATGCTTCCCGCGTTACGGGCCAGCAGTTCCAGGATGCTGAACTCGCGAGGCAGGAGTGCGAGTTCGCGCCCAGTCCGGCTCGCCTTTCGTGAGAGAAGATCAAGCCGCAGGTCGCCAACGCAAATCTCTGTGG
>JBBQNG010000338.1:0-4344 GCA_038329645.1 Burkholderiales bacterium | reverse complement strand
TTGCGTGCTGCGCAGGAGGACCAGCGCCTGGCGCTGAGCGCCCAGCCAGTCCCAGTTCTGCGCGAGCAACGTGGTCCCGGTCGTGCTCTGCGCGGGCTTGATGGCGATCGAGGTGCACTCGCCCCAGTCTGGCACGCCGGCGGCAGCATTGCTTGCCGCTATCACCCCGCGCTCCGGGTGCGGGGTGCCCGGATAGCTGGGCGGCAGGATCTCGGTGCGCGAATTCAGCGCGAGGATTTCGTTGACGTGCTTGCCCGACCCCGCGGCGATGCCTTCGATCTCCTCGAGCAGCTCCGCGTCGAGGTCGCCGATCACGCCGCGGTACCCCGCCCCGAGCTTCTGCGCGTCCTGCCAGTCGATGCCGCAGTACGCGAACAGGCGGGAATATGTGGCGATCGAGCGGTCGATGCGCACACGGGCCTTGGCGCCATAAACGTGGCCGCGCCCGCGCGGGCTGCCGGCAACTTCGATGATCGGGAACATGGCATTACCTCCTGTCAGTACGGACATTGTAGTCCCGCCGGCGTGGCAAGATAGCGGCGCGTTTTGCACAGCGGAGAACCGCATGGACCCGAGCGACACCCCCGCCGACGGCCGCATCACGACTGGCCGCGAAGGCGACATTTTTCTCATCGGCATCGACCGACCGAAGAAGCTCAACGGCTTCTCGCTGAAGATGTACCGGGAGCTCATCGATGCCTACGGCGCGATGGAAAAGGACGCCACGGCCCGCGTCGGGCTGCTGTACGCCCACGGCGCCAATTTCACCGCCGGCCTGCAGCTCGACCAGTTTGCGCCGCTGATGGCGCGCGGCGAGGCGGCCGGGCCGTCTGGGGGCATCGACCCGTTTTCGCTGCGCGAGCCTTTCCGGACCAAGCCCGTCGTCTGCGCGGTGCAGGGCATCTGTTTCACGCTGGGCATCGAGCTCATGCTTGCGCAGGACATCGTCGTCGCCGCCGACGACTGCCGCTTCGCGCAGATCGAGGTCAAGCGCGGCATCATGCCCACCGGCGGCGCGACGATCCGTTTCGTCGATCGCGCCGGCTGGGGCAATGCGCAGCGCTACCTCCTCACGGGCGACGAATTCAATTCGGCCGAGGCGTATCGACTCGGCTTCGTGCAGGAAGTCGTTCCTGCGGGCCAGCAGTACGAGCGCGCCCTGGCCATCGCGCGCACCATCGCCGAGCAGGCACCGCTTGCGGTGCGCGCATCGCTCGCTTCTTCGCGCCGCTATGTTGAAAAAGGCCCGGTCGGCATCAAGCCGGAAATGGAGGCGGTGCAGCGCAAGCTTGCCGTCACCGAGGACGCCGCCGAAGGGCTGCGATCTTTCACCGAGCGCCGCAAGGCGCGATTCACAGGAAAGTAAGCCGCGATATGAGTAAGCCAATCCCCACCCCCTTTGCCGAAGGGCGCGACGTCGTGCGGCCCGAATGGATCGACTACAACGGTCACATGAACGTCGGCTACTACCAGGTGGTGTTCGACCTGGCCGCCGACGTGTTCTTCGATTTCCTCGGCCTCACGCAGGAATTCCGCAAGAAGCACGGCTCGACCACCTTCGCGTTGGAGGCCCATGCGAACTTCCTGCGCGAGGTGAAAGTCGGGGAACCGCTGCGCTTCGAGGCGCGGCTCGTGGACTTCGACGCCAAGCGCATCCATTTCTACCAGGAGATGTTCCACGCCACCGAAGGCTACCTCGCGGCGTCGCAGGAGTCGCTCTCCTCGCACGTGTCCATGGCGACCCGTCGCACTTCGCCGATGCCCGCAGAACTGCTCGGCCACCTTGCGGCAGTAAAGGCCGCGCATTCGAAGCTGCCGCGCCCCTGGCAACTGGGGCACGTGATTACGGCTGCGGGACTGAAAAAAGCCACCCCACCTTGATGTCAATTGATCACTAAGAATTATCCGGCTGTCACCATCGTCAATTGGCCGCGTACCTCGTCCCAGTCGATTCTCGCGCCGGACTTGACGATCACGCCCTCGATGTCCTGCCAGTCCTGGGGACGATCGGCAAACGCCTTAAAAACCAGGAGCGACCCCGGCGCGGCGAGCCGCAGTCGCTGTCCCGGCACGAACTCTTCCAGGCTGGCGCCTTCGACCGCCTGCTCCTCGAACGCGAGCGCACCGAGCGAGACATCGAGCGGCACGCCGTTCGAGGCCCGCAAAAGCAGGACACGATGCGTGAGCGCGAACTCTTTTGCCTGCCCGAGGCGCGGCGCGAATTTCTCCAGCATTGCGTCGACGTAACGCGCCTCGTCGCCAAGGCCGGTGAAAATCGTCAGGTCGGCGTCCCGGGTAAGGCGCGCCTCGCCCCAGTGCAATACGGCGATCCCGCCGATGAAGCAAAAACGCCACGCTCTGCCCTCGCAGAACTCCTGGATCTCCCGTGCCGCCTCGATCAGGCGGTTAGGACTTTCCACCTTGATGCCCGCGGGCGAACAGGCGCTGCATCTCGACGAGCCCCGATTCGCGTTCGCGCATTGGATCGGGGGGCAGCATCCCGCCGAGCTGCAGCATGTCGTAAGCGGCTCGCTGAGACTCGGCGGCCGACTGCGTTGCCAGTTCGGCATGACGCTGCTTTTCCAGTGCGCGGCCGGTATCGGCCCAAAGTCTGGCAAGCCGGCGCTGTTCCGAAGGGGAAGGTACGATCGAATGCATGGCTGAAGTGTAGCTCAAACCGCGCGCAGCCGCCGGGACGGCAAAGGCGCTGGGGATCACTATTCCGCAGTCGGTTCTCCTTTGTGCCGACCGGGTGATCGAGTGACCAAAAACATGAATTCAAGACTTTTGTATCCAAAAGTCCCCTCCAGGAGCGTCTCTCCGGTCAATTGGCGTATCGGTACCGGTACATTGTCATCGCTCGCACTGGTCCTCGCTCTCATTGCCATCGCGCCGGCCCTGGCCCAACTCACGGCGACCCTGCCGCGCGTCGCGGTCCTCCAGCTCGGCACGCCGACCGGGTGATCGAATGAACACGCGCCGAAGCGGGGTCCTCGACCTGGGCGCGGGCGCGCTTTCGGCTCCTGAGTTTCGTCACCTACTCTACCCTGATGTCGAGCGCCCGGATCACTTCGCCTTTGTACTTGTAGTCCGCAGCCGCGCGCTCGGCGAAGGCCGCCCCGTTCAGGTAAGCGACCCGCTGGCTCAGGCGCTGCGCGATCGTCCTGAAAGCCTCGGTCTGCACCGCCTTCTCGCAGGCGCGCTCCAGTGTTGCAAGAATTTCGCGCGGCGTGCCTTTGGGTGCAAACAGGCCGTTGAACCCCGGGGGCATCGAAGGCATGCCGATCTCGGAGAAGGTTGGGGCATCGGGGAATGCGGGATGGCGGCTGTCGGCAAAGACCGCCAGCACGCGGACTTTCTGGCCGACCGCGAGCGCCACCGAAGGCGAGCCCATCGGGATGCGCCCGGCCACCAGGTCGGCAAACATCGAAGCCTCGCCCCGATAGGGAATCGCGGGAATGTCGACGCCGGTCCGGTATACGAGATTCGCAACCGACAGGTGCGGCACGGTGCCGACGCCGGAGTGCCCCCACGAGAGCTTTCCGGGACTTGCGCGCGCGGCGGCGATCACCTCGCTCATCGAACGGAAGTTCGAGTCCAGCGGTACGGCGATCGTGAACACGTTCTCGAACGACTGGCAGATGTACTCGAACGAGTCGACGCCGAACTTCACGCTCTTCATGAGGTGCGGCGCGATCGAAATCGGTGTAGTCGGCCCTGCCCCCAGCGTGTAGCCGTCGGGCGTCGCGTTGGCCAGCTGGCCGAAGCCGATCGAGCCCGAAGCGCCGTCCTTGTTGACGATGACGAAAGGCTGGCCGAGCTGTGCCGAGACTGCGGCAACGAGGTTGCGCGCCATGACGTCCACGCTTCCCCCGGCGCTGAAGCCGACGATGACCTGCACGGGCTTTTGCGGATAGGCGAGTTGCCCGCGCGCCGCATGTCCCGCGCCGAACGCCAATCCCACGGCGATGAGACAGCGGAACAACATGTCGCGTGCTAAGCCTTGATGCCGAGAAGCTTGGCTGCCGTACCGCCGAGAATCGCGATTTTGTCCGCATCCGAAAATCCGGGCGTGGCCAGGACTTCGTCGACCGCGGTCTGGGTCCACGGGAAGGGATAGTCCGTGCCGACCATGATCTGGCTCGTCCCCACTTCGGCCGCGAGGTGGCGCAAAGCCTCCGGCGAGAAGACCATCGTGTCGTAGTACATCTGCTTCAGGTACTCGGTGGGCTTTTTCTTCAGCGGCCCCTGTGGGCCGCCGGTGCACAGGTCGGGTCGCGCAATGCAGCCGCGGTCCGAGCGGTGGGCGTACGAAGGCAGGTAGCCCCCGCCATGCGCGCCGCA
>JBBQNG010000337.1:0-4382 GCA_038329645.1 Burkholderiales bacterium | reverse complement strand
CGCAACGCAACGTCGCGCTGGAAGTCCGCGAGGGCGCCGCGTTCGTCTTCGGCCACGCCCTGCTGATGCCGGTCTTTGCCACCCAGGTCGTCTTCAACACCGCGTTCTTCATGATGCAGGCGATGTATGTGCCCTACGCGATCAATACGCTCGGCCTTTCGGCCGGCGCGGTGGGTGCGACGCTCGCGGCGCTCGGCGTGGGCATGGTCGGCGGCGCCCTGCTCGCGCCGCGCATCACGCGCGTGGTGCCTTTCGGGGCGCTGGTGGCGATCGGACCGGTTGCGGGTGTGTGCTCCGCGCTGGCCATGCTCGCAACGCTGCGGTTTCCATCCGCGCTTTTAGCGGCCTTCAGCTTCTTCCTGCTCGGTGCCGGGCCGGTGCTGTGGGTGATCTCCACCGGGACCCTGCGCCAGTCGGTCACGCCGCCGCAGCTGCTCGGCCGGGTGTCGGCCATGTTTACATTAGCGCAAGGTTCGCGCCCGGTTGGCGCGCTCATTGGCGCCCTGATTGGGGGCGTTTATGGCGCCGAGGCGTGTTTGGTTGCGGTTGCGGCGGTTTTTGTCATCCAGACGTCACTAATCCTCGTCTCTCCCGTAATGAATCTCACGCGGCAGCCTGGCTATGTTGGGTATCGAACATAATTGTAATAATTGCGCACTTACTATGGGGAATGCTGCACGAATTCCTCTCCCAGAACCGGCTTGAGCTGATCGACCGTTGCCGGGCGAAGGTGGCTCAGCGGCTGAGCCCCGAGCCGACCGACACGCAGATCGAGCACGGGATCCCCCACTTCCTCGACCAGCTTATCCACACTTTGCGCGTGGAGCAGACCAGGGACGCCGCCGGCAGTCTCAGGATCTCCGGCCCAAGGAATGGACAGTCGGCAGTCTCCGAGATCGGCACCAGCGCCGCGCTGCATGGCAACGACCTGCTACGGTACGGATACACCATCGACCAGGTAGTCCACGACTACGGCGATCTCTGCCAGGCGATCACGGACAGCGCCGATGAAGCCGCCGCAAAGATCGAGGTGGACGAGTTCCGCACTCTCAACCGCTGCCTGGACAACGCCATCGCGGATGCGGTCACAGAGTTCTCCAGCGCGCGCGATGCGTCGAACGCGGACAAGGGCGCGCGCCTCCTGAACGAAAGGCTGGGGTACCTCGCTCACGAAATGCGCAACCTGCTCCACACGGCCACCCTCGCCCTCGCCGCCATCCGCACCGGCCGCATCGGGATGGGCGGCGCGACCGGCGATGCGCTGGACCGCAGCCTTACGGGCTTGCGCACCCTCGTCGATCGCTCGCTAGCGGACGTTCGGCTGAGCGCGGGCCTGCCCGCGCGGCGCGGACTGATCTCGCTGGCCGGATTCATCGCCGACGTCAAAGTCTCCGCGTCGCTCGAAGCGAGAGAGCGCGAATGCGAGTTCGCGGTTTCGACGGTCGACCCGGCCCTGGCGATCGACGTGGACCGCGACCTCCTGCTCGGCGCAGTGGGCAACCTGCTCCAGAACGCATTCAAATTCACCGGCGACCATACACTGGTCAGGCTCGATGCCTACGCGTCCGGCGACCGCATCCTCATCGATGTAGCCGACAGGTGCGGGGGGCTGCCGCGCGGCGACGTGGAGACCATCTTCGCGCCGTTCAAGCAGACCGGCATGGACAAGTCCGGCCTCGGCCTTGGGCTGGCGATCTGCCGGCGCAGCGTCGAGGAACAGGAAGGCTCGCTGAGCGTGCGTGACGTGCCCGGCACGGGCTGCGTGTTCTCCATCAGCCTGCCGCGACATTCAGCCTCGATGCCGGTGGCCGCCTAGCTTGCGGGCAACAAGGCGAGCGAAACTCGCCTTGTTGGCTGCGTCTACTTCCCGTCGACGCGGGTCCAGGCAGCGTGAGTGGCGAGCTTCGCTTTTTCCCACTCCAGCCGCGAGGTGCCCCTGGTGCGGATGTACTCGGCTTCGAGGTCGCGTTCGGCTTCTGCGTACGTACGCCCCTTGAACTGAGTGCGCCCAAGATAGCCCGCGCGATATGCAGGACCGTAGTCGTCATACGTATAGCCGGACTGGTAGTACGGCTCGGCCAGGTACGTCGTTTCCCAGTACGTCGCTTCCACCGTGGGATCGATCGCCTCGCCCACCGCCTTGCCGGCCAGGCCGCCGACAATAGCGCCTGCGGCCGCGCCGATCAGGGTGCCTACCGGGCCCACCACAGTGCCCGCTGCGGCGCCTGCTGCCATGCCGCCGGCCACCGCGCCCAGGCCCGTTCCAATCGGATGGGCGCCGGGGGCGCCCGTAATGGGATCGCGATTCGCCTGGCTGTCGTCGTCAATTGTCGTTTTCATTTTTCGATTTCCTTTGGTGGGGGTTTGTACTGATACCAGAAAAAAATAGCTGAAGATCCGCTCCAGGAGCGGATCTCCAGAAGCGACTGTTCCGGATTCCGCGTCGCTCCCGCGTCAGTGCGATTTCTTGAGGTCTTCCTTCAGGTCACCCACGCCTGCCTGGATTTTCCCCACGGCCTTCTCGACCTTACCCTTGACCTCGAGGTCCTTGTTGCCGACCACATTGCCGGCGACTTCCTTGGCCTTGCCGGCGACTTCCTTGATGCGCCCCTTGACCTGGTCTTTGTTCATTCGCGATTCTCCTGGTGATGCATTGGATTAAATCCGGCTCAGGCTGATGTAGCCGTGGCCGCCCTGCGCGCCGGCATCGCAGCCGGACGAATTGCCTTCGCCGCCGCCGCCGCCGCTGCCGAGCGACCCGCGCGCAGGCGGCAGATCCGCGGTGCGGGTTTCCCCGCCGCCGCCGCCGCCATCGGCCGCGTTGGTAGCGCCGCCCCCGCCGCCCCCGCCGGTGTGCTTCACGTCCGAGGGCGCGAAGCCCGGCGCGCCACCGGTATGCGCCGATCCCGGTTTCGCATCGCCCGCCTCGGCCAGGACTTTGGGCCGGCCCTCCAATTTGGTATGGCCGCCGTCGCCGCCGCTCGTTTGACCCGCGCCGGAGCCGCCGTGGCCGTCGCGCGTGCCACCGCTGCGATCGTTCTGCGCGCGGGAGGGGCGCACATAAGTGTCCGCGCCGGGCACGCCCATGACGAGCTCGCCGCCGGGAACGCGCACGATGTTGCTGGGGCTTCCGAGCCAGCCGGGTCCGCCGCCGAACGCAAAAGGTTTAGGCATGCACGCGCTCCCGCCGGGTCCGCCCGCGCCTATGGTCAGCTTGTAGGTTCCCGGCGCGAGGTCGAGCGTGGCGACGACCTCCCTCGCCCCCGCGCCTCCACCGCCTCCGCCACCGCCGATTTCACCGGTGTCGCCGCGCTGGACGGTGCCGCCCGCGCCGCCGCCACCGCCGTTGGCGAGCTTGGCTGCATACCTGCCCGCAGTGAGCCGCGTGGCCGACCCGGTAGCGCCTGCAGGCTCTACCGTAAGCAGGCATTGCTGGTTCGGCGTGCTCGGCGCGGCGTCGCGCAGGGTGAACAGCCTGCGCGCCGAATCGTAGTTGCGCTCGAAGCAATCGGGCAGCGCCGAGCCGGAAGCGAGGGTAGGCATGGTTTCGCAACCGGCGGCAAAGCACGCCATCAGCGCGAGCGCGATCGTTGAGGTTCTCATGCTGGCACTTTAGGGATCCCGACCCGCCCAGTCTGTTCGGCACCCAACGTAGCCAGCCCCGCGCGTAAACAGCGGGCATAAGGGCAAGTGCGCACAGATGCCAAATCGCACTGCCGTTACTGTGTGTCAACGCACCGAACCGTATGGGACAGGCAGATAACCTGCGTTTGTCCCGAAAGGCAGGCACCCACGGCTATCCGCCGCCCCCTCTCCATTTGCCTGCCCAGTGAGTCGATGACCCCCATGATCCAGACAAAATCGAAGTTACGTCCGCGAGCGCGACCCGATGACACGATCTCCCGTAGCGCGGCCGCAAAAGCGCTCGTGCACGCGCTGGACCAGAGCGAACAGGTCAGGAGCGCCGTGGAAGAATGCGCAGCGGAGCTGGCCTCGGTGAACTTGGCCCTCAAGCAAGAGCTTGCTGCCGGCCCCTCCGAAGCCGGCGTGGGCAATGCGCTTCACAAGACCAAAAAAATAGAGACCAAGGTTCAGGATTGCGCCGCCGAACTGACCACGGTCAACGCGGCGCTGGAAGTCGAGGTCGAGCAGCGGCATGTCCTCGACCACCACGTGATCGCAATCAAGAAGGAAGCGATGATGGCGAGACACGCGGCCTTCCACGATCCGCTTACCTCGCTTGCCAACCGCGCGATGTTCGACGACCGCCTTGAGCACGGCCTTGCGCAGGCCAGAAGGCATGGCCGGACGATGGCCCTGATGTTCATCGACCTCGACGGATTCAAGCGCATCAACGACACCTACGGGCACGCGGCGGGCGA
>JBBQNG010000336.1:0-4390 GCA_038329645.1 Burkholderiales bacterium | reverse complement strand
CACGCCCTGGAAGCCGGCGACGATCACGACATATCCTTCCTTCAGGTCCTTGCGGATGCGCTCTTCGTCGATCGAAATGATGCGCGCCTTCGTATGGGCGTCGTCGGTGAGGATGCGCACCTGGGCCCCGGTGTAGCTCTTCGCTTTCTGGCCGAGCGCCTGCAAGGCCATGGCGGCCAGGCCGATGGTGACCTGCTCACCGGTGGCCGCCACCTGGTCGAGCTCGCGAGGGTCGGGAATCTGCTGGATCTCCTTCGCCAGCCCGATGAGGCGGTTAGTCTCGCCGCTCATGGCGGACACGACCACCACGACGTCATGGCCCGCCGCCCGCCATTTGGCGACGCGTATGGCGACGTTCTTGATGCGCTCGACCGAGCCGACGGAGGTGCCACCGTATTTCTGGACTATCAGGGCCATACAGGATCCGGGAAGCAGGGGTGAATCGGGGATGCGAAAAAGCCCGCGATTCTAGCCCAAAACTGCCTCTTTAAGCCATGTTTTCATGGGCTTTTGGCTAAGCAGCCCCGACCAGCTCGAGCAGCGCCGGGCCGTACTTCTCGAGTTTTTTTGCGCCTATGCCGCCGATGCCGGCGAGCGCATCGAGATCGCGCGGGCGGTCGCGTGCAATCTGCGCTAGGGTGCTGTCGTGGAGGACCACATACGCGGGAACCGACTGGCTACGCGCTTCCGCGCCCCGCCACGCCTTCAACCGTTCGAAGAGTCCGACTTCATCGCCGCTAAGCGCGGCGGCCACGCTTGCACGCACGCCCGCAACTGGCTTGCTGCGCGCAACGACGCGCCGCATCTCGACGGATCTCTCACCCTTGAGGACCGCTCGGCTGTCCGCGGAGAGCTTGAGGGCGCCATGGGCTTCATGGTCGACGTGGGCGTATCCCAGCGCGACCAGCTGGCGGAACACGCTGCGCCACGATGTTTCATCCACGTCGGCGCCGATCCCGAACACGCCGAGCTTGTCGTGATCCCAGCGGCTGATACGCTCCCCGGCCTTGCCGCGCAAGACGTCGATCAGGTGGACCGCGCCGAAGCGCTGCCCGGTGCGGTAGATGGCCGATAGCGCCTTCCTTGCCTCCTCCGTCGCATCCCAGGTCTGAGGCGGCTCGAGGCAGGTATCGCAGTTGCCGCAAGGACGGCTGTCTTCGCCGAAATAGCCCAGCAGGCGGACGCGCCGGCAGCCCGCCGTTTCGCACAGGCCCAGCAAGGCGTCCAGCTTCGCGCCGGAAACCCGCTTGAATTCCTCACTCGCCTCGGACTGCTCGATCAGGCGGCGCTGCAGGACCAGGTCCCCAAGGCCGTAGGCCATCCACGCATCGGCCGGCAACCCGTCGCGCCCCGCGCGCCCGGTCTCCTGGTAGTACCCCTCCATGCTCTTGGGCAGGTCGAGGTGCGCGACAAACCGGACGTCGGGCTTGTCGATGCCCATGCCGAACGCGATGGTGGCCACCATCACGACGCCTTCTTCGCACTGGAAGCGTGCCTGGTTCGCGGTGCGTATCCCGCCTTCCATGCCTGCGTGGTAGGCCAGCGCGTTGATCCCCTGCCCCTCGAGCCACGCAGCGGTTTCATCGACTTTGCGGCGCGACAGGCAATACACAATCCCAGCCTCGCCAGCGTGCTCTTCGCGGATGAAGCGCAGGAGCTGCGCACGCGAAGAATCGGTTTTGTCGACAATCGTGTAGCGGATGTTCGGCCGGTCGAAGCTCGAGACGAACACCCGCGCATCCTGGAGCGCCAGCCGGGCAGCGATCTCGGTGCGGGTCTGCGGGTCTGCAGTAGCGGTAAGCGCGATGCGCGGCACACCCGGAAAGCGCTCGTGCAGCACGGACAGCTGCAAATACTCAGGGCGGAAATCGTGGCCCCATTGCGACACACAGTGCGCCTCGTCGATCGCGAAGAGCGCGAGGCGGGTCTTCGAGAGAAGGTCCAGGCAGCGCGGCGTGGTGAGCCGCTCAGGGGCCACGTACAGCACGTCCAGATCGCCCGCCAAAAGCGCGCGCTCCACGTGGCGCGCCATTTCCGCATCCTGCGACGAATTCAGGAACGCCGCGCGCACCCCCAGGAGGGTCAGCGCGGCGACCTGGTCCTGCATGAGCGCTATCAGCGGGGAGACCACAACGCCGGTGCCCCGCCGCAGCAGGGAGGGGATCTGGAAACACAGCGATTTTCCGCCACCCGTGGGCATCAGCACGAGCGCGTCGTGCCCTGCCACCACGTGGTCGACGATCTCCTCCTGGGGGCCGCGGAATGCCGGGTAACCGAAAGTCTCGCGCAGGATCGCCAGCGGGCCCGGACTCACCTTTCCAGTTGCTCGATCAGCAAGCGCAGTGCCGCAGCGGAAAAAAGACGCATGTTTTCCTGGCGATCCGTCTTGCCCGTCTCAAGGGTGATCGCCAGTTCCACAGTACCGGCAAGCGCGAGGCAGCTATGGCCCGCGGCGTCGCCATAGCGGTTGCCGTCCGGCCCGGTCGCCCCGGTTTCGGCCAGACCCCAGCTGGCGGCAAAGCGCTCCCTGGCGTTGCGCGCGAGCAGCCGTGCGTAGGGCTCCGAAGCCGATCGCATCCCCGCAACGGCTGGGTCCGGAAGATCCATCAACAGGCGCCTCGCCTGCCTCGTATAGACGACGGCACCACCAAGGAAATACGCCGAGGCCCCGGGAACGGCAAGCAGCGCGGCGCAGATGAGCCCACCGGTCGATGACTCGGCCACGGCAATCGTTTCCTTGCGCTTCTTCAGGAGTGCGGCGGCCTGCACGGCCAGGGGAAGGAGAATGTCCATCCCCCGATTTTAGTCTGCCGGGACAATGAAGTTTTGCGCGCGGGCCGAAGCAGGCGTAGATTGGCGCATCGTGAGCTGACTGGGGGAGCTCTGCGTGAAAATTTTCTTGCTGCCAATGATCTTCCTTGGGGTCGTTCCGGCTATATCGGGGGCCCAGCCGCTGTACAAGTGCGTACAGGGCACAGCGGTCACGTATTCGAGCACCCCGTGCGACAAACTCGGGCTCAATTCCGGGGTTGAGATACGGGACCGTGTAACCACGCTCCCGATGGGTGTCTCCGCGGGGGGCAAGGCACCACCATCGAAGCAGAATCCTGCGCCGGCTGGCGGCAAGGAGAATGAGATCGACATGCCGAAGACTTCGGCGGTCAAGCCGGTCAGCCCGTTGGTCGAAAAACTCGCAAAGTAATTCATAAAATTTTCCAAAATCGGAAAATAAACAGACTGGACAGGCGCGCTGCCACTCGATCTGAAGAATTAAATGTATTGAATTTCCGGGGCGAAAATTACCTCGTCCGATCGATTGCTCGTTTTTATGTTATAGTTACCCCACAGAACGAAGGGTCGCTGCCCATCGACAATTCGCCTTGAGTCTTCCTATCGACGCACCCTCAGGAGATTAGGTTGAAGATAATCATAGGTTTGGCACTTGCTTGCGCTCTTGCAACCAGCTCGGTCATGGCCCAAGCGCAGGTCCCGGGCGCAGGGGCCCCAGGGGGCGACGGAGCGGGGGCCGTCTTGGCTAGTGGCGGAGGGTCAGGCGGCATAGGGCTCGTTCCGCTCGCGATAGGGCTCGCGGTCCTCGGCGCAGTGGCTGCGGCCACGTCCTCAAACAGTACCACTCCGGCGGCGACGACCGCCACCACGGCTACAACAAGCACGCGCTAAGACGATCGCAGGACGTTGAGCCGGACGGGCGTCAGCCCTGTCCGGCGCAGCCGCTTTCTGGTAGAACTGGCCCCAGTGCTCATGGGGGGGCCATGGATCGAATCCGCGTTGCGGCTGCGCTGCTGTTCGTGTCATGCAATTGCCTTGGCCAGGCGCCTTCCGGCCCGCGATACCTTCGATCCTCGGCATATCCCGAACAAGAGGCCGCCGCAGTCTGGCGTTCCCTGGGTGCGACCTACGTCCGCAAAGCCCTCAAAGACAACCTCCTCGACTGCGATCCCGCGCTCAACGCCCGCACCGACGCAGTCATGAGCGCCGTTGGCAGCGCCGCAGGTACGCTTTTCCCGGGATACGCCAACGCGCCGTGGCGCGTCCTCCTCGTCGAAGGTTTCGGGCACGGGGCGGTCGCGTTCCCGGGCGGCACCGTGCTGGTCGACTCGAATTTCGTTCGCCAGCTCGCCCTTACGGACGCTGAGCTTGCAATGGTGCTGGCGCACGAGGTGGACCATCTCGTGGCGGCCCACCCCTCGGAAAAGCTTTCCTTCATGGCCGAAACCCTGGGCAAGGAGCGCGCGCCCACCGCCGGCAGCGCGCTGCTCGCCTTTTTCAATGAGGATTCGTACGCGATCCTCTTCGAACCGACGGCCCGCCTGCAGGAGCGCGAAGCCGATGCGATAGGCGCGCAGATCCTGCTTGGCTCCGGTTACGA
>JBBQNG010000335.1:0-4398 GCA_038329645.1 Burkholderiales bacterium | reverse complement strand
AAAGGCGATCACTATCTTCGCGCTTTCCGCGATCATCATTGCGATAAACAGATGTATCCATTTGATATTAAGGCTCATGCTCGAAAGGTTCAGAGCCTTTGACGGCGCCGATCTTCTACCGACGCCAAAGAGAATATAGGTCGCGAAGCCTGCCGTAAAAAATACAAGCCATGATGTGCCCGGACCGCGCCGCCCCATGGCCCAAAACGCCCACACATGTGCGTTGACGACGAAGAGATAGCGCAGCGACGAGCTGAAGATACCGAAGGGGTTCGATGCCCCCTGCAGGCGAATCGCACGGACCGCCAGGTTTCGCTCAAGGATAATAAAATCGATGACAGCCGCGGCCCAATCACCGACGCGGGTGCGCAGGGCCACTGCAACGCTGTTAAGGTGCCGCCACATCGACCGGTTCTCACTGCTTATCGCCGATTGGATCACCACTATTACACCCGCACACTCATACCGGTATTCTCGGGGCCTGGGTCGGACATGTCCGGTCCATCTACTCGTAGATCTGGCCGCTCCTGCGCGGGCATTGGCGTTGAACTTCGATCGACTATTTTTCGGGCAATGCCTTTAGCGCGGCAGCCGCGCACAGGGCGGGACGGCCGAGGGCTTTATCGGCGATGGCTTGCAGAACATCACGAAACAACCTCTGCCGCGCGGCCTCAACGTTTTCGACCTTCATCTGCCTGATGCGGGTTGCGCGACGCTCGATAATCGCGAGGTTCAACATGGCAAGCTTTTTTATGCCGGTAACGTTCGGCGTTTGCCCGACTATAGCGCTCATCCGAACACTCCACCCGCGCCGGCGGTTCCAGTGGCCTAGCGCAATTCGGCCTGCCGACCCTCAAGAGTTATCCCCATGAATCGCACGAGCCAACCGCGGCTGTCAATCCGGAGGGGGCTGATCGTTAAAGGCTCCGGCCCCCAATTTTGTGGGCTACGCGGCAGGTTTCACGGCGGCAACCTGGCTCCCCTCAACGGAACTCACCTCGATACCAGGAGGTCTTTTGGTCCGGGCCGCGAAATCGGCTCCGAAAGTAGTCTCGATGAAACGAGCCTGATGTTGCATCCGGTCGGCAATGAAGGCTTCCGTCTCGGCCGGAAATTCGAAGGGCTTGGTGACATGGACCTTTCGATTGGCCCACAGATAGTTTTCGAAGCTTTTGATTCCCAGGAACTTTTCGACCCGGCGCAGGAAGCCTTCCGGATCCACCGCGATATCCCCATAGGGCAAAAACAATATACGGTTGGCGGGGAACGCGGCCTGCCATAACGGGACGAACTGGGCATAATCGCCCCGCAGTTCCAATTCCGGCGCCGAAGCCCACTGCTCCCACTCCATGGGGGTGGTGGGGTGTTGTTTCGTGCGCGAAACCCGCATGCGCAGTTGCGAAAGCGCCCTCTCTGCCGGATCGCGAATGATGTAGATAATGCGCGCATCGCCAAGCATGTTCTTGACGTAGGTGACGCCCTCCGCCGGCAATTGCGAATATCCCGGTGTGACTTCACCGAGCGTTTTGCCCTTGGCGGCGCGCCAGTCGAAGACACGACGGTACCACGCTTCCGAAAAAACCTCTCTTACGCCCATATTGGCGAGATACCGGACATACTGGAAGTCGAACCTGCCTTCGGCATGATTCTTGGCGTAGCGGACGATGGCGCGCTGGGCAGAGGACTCGATCGACAGTTTCGTCCATTTACGGTCGGACTCGACGAACAGGTGATTGAAGAACTGCAGCTCCTTTACAGGAGGCATCCAGACGTCGGGGTGCTGGCTCAGATTCTGGTGCAGCCAGCTTGTTCCTGCCTTCACCGCGCCGATGCACAAAAAATTGGGAAGGGCCATACAATCTCCTCGTTCATAGTCACGTCAATGGTCGGCCATAGGCAGCTTGCCGGCCGGCCGCTCGTTAAGTACGCCGTCTTTTAGCCGTTGCTGCCTGCAATGGTCGCAAGGCGGGTGGAAAGATAAACCGCGCCATATTTTTCGTTCATATGCTTGCGCTCGCGCGGCGCGTGTTTCTCGCCCGGGGACCGGTCTCCGATATCGAGACGCGCGGCGTCGTTCGAATATTCGGGCCGGGTATAAAAGTCGTTGGTTATTGTCTGCTCCGGCTGTTCGAGAACCGTTGCGCCCACATCTGCGAAGATTCGCTCATTGAGAAACTGGATGAGGCTCCGGTAGGGCTGTACATCGATGGTGTCGGTCTCGGGTAGCAGGCTTTCCATCAAAGGCCGGTGCGCGATGAAGATCGGGATATTGCCGATCTGGCGTATTTTTCCGGCGATGTTCAGGGCCGGGCATGTCGCGGCGGCGTCGAGCAATTCCTGCCTGATGACGGCGTTCGAAAAGTAACCGTCGGTCTGGGGGTAGGCGCTCACGAACCCAATTAGCCACACGGCGTCGTAGGATTTCAGATCGACCGTATTCAGCCCGCCCGACGTGACCGGAAGGATTTTGCGAAGCCGGTCCGACACCGGCACGAGCGCGCCGTCCCTGGGCTCAAGGCCGGAAATTCCGACGCCCCGATCGGCAAAGAAGGTGAGGGAAACATCCTTATAGTTGCGCTGGACGTTGTTCCAGGCGTTCTTGAAACAGGCTGTATGGCTATCGCCGAGAATGCAGATATTTTTCGTCATCGCGGTCCGAAAGCCTCGAGCAGCAATTCTTCGCAGACGACATCGTCGTGCGCCTGTTTCCCTGCGGGACGGGACTTGCGAGCCCCATTGCGCGCGCCAGGCTGCGGCGGCGGGCCGCCGAACTTCGCGGTCTGGGCAGCGAAGAAGCTGTCCATCACGAAGTTGACGCCGAAACTGCTCACGCTGCGCATGTTCGGTTCGAAGAATTGCCCGCCGAATACCGGGCTGCTGATGATTTCATAAGACGGAAAATAGTCTGTAGCCGGCCGCCCGTTGCTGACCTGGGCCGCCACGGCACGCAAGATCGATTTCGATTCCATCGTCGCGGTCAAAACATGCCGGTTGGAATATGTCGCGGTCAGCGGAACCGGAGAAACGGTCACGATGAAGCGGACACCCCGGTTGACCGACCGGATTCTCGCGAACGCTGCGGCCAGATTGGCCCGGATGAAGGGAAAATCCTGGTTCTTGAAGACATGCTCCGTGGGTTCGAAGGTGCCGGCCGCCGTTCCCGGGCACATCGGATATTCATAGCCGCGCGATTTATTGAACCAGCTTTCGGTGAGGCCCAAAGTGAAGACAAAGACCTTCGCCTCCGTGATCGCAGTCCGGAACGATGCGATCGTGTGGTCGCGGCTGGCCCGCATCTCGTCCAGGGACTCAAAGCCGTCAGGTTCGACAACCGGGCGGAACGGATCGAAATAGCGGCCGTTTGCTTCCCAATATTCATCGGGGACGGCTTTCTCTCCGAGCGCCCACTGAACCCATTGGTTTAGCAGGGAGGTGGTGTAGATATTGCCCGTCCGGCACGAAAACAGGTCGTAGTTGAAAGCAGCCATGCTTTTTGGCGACAGTTTGGGCGGCGCTTTCTCGGATATGAACCAGTGGAACCCCCGCGCGCGCAGTGCGCGTCCGATATGCTGCGCGAAGCAGGAACCGAATGTGGCGACCTTCTGCCGGGGCAGTATCTGGAATTTAGGATCCCACAGCCCACTGATCTCAAATCGATTCTTGCTGGCCACCGCTGTCTTCCAGAAGGCGGATTCCGGCAAATTCGAATAGGGATTCCTCTTCGCTTCAGACATCTTGTTCTCTCGTCAGTATTTCCGGCCGCATTTTAGGATGCCGCCGGGCTGAAGCGGGCGCACCCGGCATACCCCGCCCGTCAGGAAGGACGGTATTTCGGTGCGCGCTTCAGGCAAAACTGGTTAGCATTGCCCGCGGCGACGATCTGGAAGTCGCCGTTGCGCGTGAACTCCTGAACCGCCCGGTACACGCCGTGGTGAACAGCCGCAGGGTCCGGATACCAGTCGTCACCGAGGATCGCGCCGTTGTCCTTGAGGATAGAGCTGATGGCATTCAGTTCCAGCAGCGTGTCCTTATAGCGATGGCTCGCGTCGAGATAGACCCAATCCAGCTTTTCCTTGATTTGGTCGAGCGATTCCAAAAAAAACCCTTCAATATATTCGACCTGGGTGTTCGTAAAACGCGCCGTACGCAGCTGGGCTTCCCGGCGGGCGACCGCCGTCGGCAGTTTGCCGTGATTGTTGTAGGGCGATGAGAAGGGGAAGAACTCGCCCATCTTGGTCCAGGGATCGATGAGATAGATCTTCGTCGGCTTCAGCGCATCGATCAGTTCGGGCGAAAAATGCCCGCGAAACACGCCGATCTCTGCTCCGACGCCGCCCTGGCGCGCGCGCATCAGCGGCGGCCGCCGTCGCTTGGCCCTTTCCAGCTCGTCATTCGGGA
>JBBQNG010000334.1:0-4438 GCA_038329645.1 Burkholderiales bacterium | reverse complement strand
AGGATCCCGAGCTCATCCGATTCCAGATCTTGTAGAGGTTGCCCTCCAGATCGGCCTCAAACGCATCGAGATCCTGACCGTCCACTCACGGCGCTCCCTTGTTGGCCTTGACCAGCCGCCACGCCTCCCACACCATCAGCTTGGGAACCGCAAACGACTTGTCTTCGGGCCTTGACATGTTCTTTCGCTCCTCCCAGGGCTCGCGCCCTGGTTGAACGAATCGCATTCCTGATCAGCCGGCCCCTTGGCTTCACCCCCACCCCAGCCAGCAGGAGCTTCACCACTACTACGGGCCGGTCCGCCAGCAAGCGCCGCGACCGGTACTCAATGCCTCCGGTATCTGCCGTCAGCACGCTCCCTCTCGCCGCCCGTGAAACAGACCCGCAGGCCCGGACGGCCACTTTCGACGCTCGCCTTCTCACGTTCCGTGCCAGAGCCGCAGACCAGGATCACGCCGCCTTCACGCCGGGCACCACCTGGCCAGTCATCGGGACACCCACCAGGCTCATCACACAAGAGAACAGCCAGACCTCCCGCTTCTGATGCCACCTCAATATTCCTAACGACGCATCAACAGCGCACACCCACCCCAGAACCCTGGGCTGGGCGCTTTCTGGAACGTCTTCCTGGTCCCCACCTGACGCATCTAACCGCGCCTTCTCCGGATCGCTCACCACGACGGTCTTCAGCCAACGCAGCATCCGGTGGTTTGACGCCCTCCCCCGAAGGACGACGCCGAACGGCCAACAAGCCTCGCCGGGTAGCCGGAGGGAATTTCACCCTCCGGCCCCCACAGATCCGCACGTGAGCCTCTCGACTCATACGGCTCGTGCCGTCCAACTATCCGGGCGGAGAGCAGTACCGCCAGTGCACGAACATCTCGGGAGCCCGTGACCGGACCCCGCACAACCACGCCCATGCACGACGCCCACTGCGCTGCAGTCGCTTGTACTTCCACCTCGCCCATCGCACCAGATGGCGATCGATGCGATTGCAGAGCGGGATCACCGCGGTCGGATAGAACACGGTGAAGTACGCGAACCAGCCCCGCAGCACCTGATTGATCGGCGCTGCGAGGTCGTCGAGGGTCAGGTTCACGCGCCGATGAATCCGCCAGGAGGAGACCCGGCGGCTCATCACCGTCAGCTTGCCCGGAGAGACCGCCGGCAGAAAGCCCGTGAAGGCCACCCCCTGGCGCTTGTCATATGCCTTCCGGGGCCGGAACGTGTAGCCGCAGAACGTGAACGAGATCTCCTCGTAGGCTCCGCAGCGCCTGCTGTCCTTGCAATACACGATCCTCGTCTTGTCCGGGTGGAGCTCTAACCCGACCTCGACAAGCCGACGCGCGACCGCGTCCCGCACGAAGCGGGCCTGGCGTTCGCTGACGCAATGGATCACCGCATCGTCTGCGAAGCGCTCGAACGGGACGGCCGGGAACTCCCTGACCATCCACGCATCGAGCCCATAATGCAGAAACAAGTTGGCGAGGCATGGGGAGATCGGGCTGCCTTGCGGCGTGCCCGCGACCCGTTGGACCAGTGTTCCGTCGGGCCTCTGCATCGGGGCTTTCAGCCAGCGCTCCACGTACAGCACGACCCATTTCTGGTCGGTGTGGTGCACGACCGCCTTCAGCATGAGGTCCCATGAAACGGAGTCAAAGAAGGCTTGGATGTCAAGATCGACAACCCAGTCCTTCTTGAAGCACCGCTCCCGGCACACCTTGACTGCGTCCACGGGCTTACGCCCGGGACGATAGCCATAGGAGTCCTCGTGGAAGACCGGCTCCACGCTGGGCTCCAACGCCCTCGCCGCCGCCGCTTGCGCGACTCGGTCAACGACGTTCGGTATGCCGAGCACCCTGATCCCACCCTTCGTGCCCTTCTTGGGTATCTCCACCGCCCGGACCGGCCCAGGGAAGTACGACCCCGACGACATCCGATTCCACAGCCGAAAGAGGTTCCCCGAAAGGTCCTCCTCGAACTGCTCGATCGTCACGCCGTCGGCCCCGGCCGCTCCGCCATTGTCCTTGACCTTCAGCCACGCATCCCACACCAGCTGCTTGGGGATGACATGCGACTTGCCCTTCAGCTTCGGCTCATGCACGCGATTCCTCCCTTGCGGTTGATCGCATCCATTCGCCTAGACGACCCCGCCCCTTGGCTCCACCCCCGCTGCGATACGCGGAAGCTTCCCAGCTACTACGAGCGAGTCCGCCAGCGCACCCGGCGACGGTACTCAGCTCCTCGCGGATTCCGCCGCTTGGAGTTCTCCCTCTCGCCGCCAGACTCCCAGCGGCAGTGTCCGGGTACGCCTTCACACGTTCCATAGAAGAGCCTCGGTCGGGATCATGCTGCCTGTATGCCGGACGCCGCCTGGGCAGTAAACGGGTAACCCCCAGACTTATCCCAGGGCAGAGATGCAACCCCGGTTCCGACGTCGTCTCACTGTGTTTCGACACGTCAACGGCAGAGGGCTCTCGCCCATCGCTCATCTTCCCGACCCGCACCTGACGCGATCGAGCCGCGCCTTTTCCCACGACGTTCAGCACAACGGTCTTCAGCCAATGCACCTGTGGGCGGTTTGAAGCCTCCCCCCGAAGGGCGACTCCAGAGGGCCAAACAACCTCCATCACTCCTATAGCACCGCAGCCAGCAGGACAACCATCCAACACTCCGTCCAACCTCCTGCGTTCGTGTTCACAACATCTCCTGCACAGCACCGCCTATGTGAAGAGTCTTCTACACGGCTCCCCCTTCAGCGTTCGTGACACACGAGCTTGAGCAAGTTGTGGGTTGCGGTAACTAACCGCCACTCAGACTGGGCTGCTGCTCGGCCTCTTCGCATGAAGCGATCGATGTGGCGGTTGTATTTGATCTGGCCGAACACCGGCTCGATCGTGATCTTGCGCTGGGCGTAGAGCTCTCGTCCGCGATCGGAGTGCAGCTTGTCGCGCATCACTTGGAAGATGCCGTCTTCCCAGCCGCGGCGTTTGCCCTCGCGCATGTTGCCGTCCGGTGGCAGCAGCACCTCGGTGCCGCTGTCGGTGATCTTTTGCATCTGCGCGGTATTCCAGTAGCCGGCGTCAGCAAGGACAACGTCGGTCCGCTCAGTCACACCCAGCGCGGTGAGCCCTTGCATCGTCTTCTCAAAGATCGGGCCGAGTTGGCCGAAGTCCGCGGCGGCGATGCTGACCTCCGCGGTCAAGACGACTTGCTGATCGTTGACCGCAGCTTGGGCGTTGTAGGCCTGCCGTGGGGCGGTGCCCTGGTTCGCATCACCCTTGAGTCCGGGTCAGAGAGGTTGATCACTCCCAGGTAGCTCGGCGGGAACGTGCGGTTTGCTGTAGCCGCGCATCACCCGGCCTCGGGTGTCGCGAGCGGTCAAGCGCCAGCGATCGTAAGCCTCGTTCGCGATCTCATCGACCCGGTGGTTGTTCTCCATTCGGCAGAGTGCCTGCAAGAGACGATCTTCGCGATCACGGGGGATTGGCTGTGCCTGCTCAAGGCGTCGAGCTTCCAGCTCGCGTCGCGCGACCCGCGGCCATTCGCGCCGGCCGCCGCCTCGCCCGACCTGGCCGAGAACCAACTCCGCAGTAATCGACATCTCCGCAATCGAATTGTCCTGCTTGACCGGCTGCCCCTTGCGTTCAGCCAGTCGGCGCTTGGCGTCAGCCAACGCCTGGCGGCGAGTATCGGGGTCCCGTAGCTGCTTGGGTAGCTCATCGCCGCGCCGGTCGCCATAGAGCTGATCCTCGCGAGCGTCGGCTTCCTCAGCCTCGCGCAGGATGTCCTTGACCAAGCCGCTGTAGGAGCGGTTCTGATCCATCGACGCGTTCGCTTTGATCTTCGTCCCGTCGATCGTGATCACGCCGACCGACACCAACCCAGCCTCGCGGCACAGACCAAGAACGTCGTCAAAGAGCTCGGCGATGTCGGCCTCATGCCGGCGGCGGAACTCCGCGATCGTCGAATGATCCGGGACGCGCATGCTCGTGATGACCTTCAAAGCGACGTCCTCCTGACAAGCCCGCTCGATCCCGCGAGAAGACCGGTTCCCGCGCGCGTAGCTGTACAGAAGTAAAGCCACCATCATCTGCGGGTCATAGGGCGCGCGCCCCGCCGCGCCCATCCGATAGGCGTCGTTGAACCGCGTCAAATCCATCACGTCAACCGCACCCAGAACCGTCCAGACAAGATGATCCTCCGGCAGCCACTCCGTCAACGACGGCGGCATCAACAACAACTGACCACGGTCAACCCCAGCGAAATCTCGAGCCATACGAGAAGTGTCTTAAACCGCCCAGACAGACCCGATATTCCGACAGCCTCTCGCCATAGGCATCGTGAGCGCTGCGCCAGGGGGGCGAGCAAAGCACTCGTCCGCGGCCAGTCCTGCGCACGTCTGCTGATGGGGCGAAAGATGTCATGTCCCGGGAGAC
>JBBQNG010000333.1:0-4447 GCA_038329645.1 Burkholderiales bacterium | reverse complement strand
GCCGTGACCGCGCACCAGTACGATTCTCGATCCGCGAGCCAGGGTAGCTGTGCGCTGTCGCTGAGGTCGAGAGACCGTTCTCAGCGAGACGTCCGGCACAGTCCTCCCCCGCTGGCCCGGAGCCAACCACGACCACGTCGAAATCTCTACAGCTCACGACCGCCTCCCTCGCTAGGTTTCTGGCTCCGCTTGAACACCCGCGCCGCTCCACCGGCGACGGCAGCTCCACCAATGATCGTGCAGTCACTCGCCAGGCGGCTCCGGCCCCTGGCGCGCTGTCGCGTGCCCCCACCGTTAGGGCGGCACGCGTCGACGCCGTGCTATTCAATGCCAATGAGTCCTCGCTCGCACTCCTCTGACGGGAGCCAGTCTCGCCGGAGAGGGCCCTCGGTGGGGGTACGCGTTGCCGTCTCCGCGGGGGCGGGCGCGCTTAGCGCGCTAGTTGTAGCGATCGTCGGCCCGTGGTGGCTTATTCCTCTTTCCGGGTGGGATGTGGCGGCGCTGCTCTTTGTGTGCTGGATGTGGCACTCCCTGTGGTCCCTGGATGCGGCAGACACCGCTAAGCAGGCGAAACGAGAGAATCCGCGTCGCGCCGCGGCTGATGCCCTGCTGCTCAGCGCGAGCGTTGCCAGTCTTATCGCGGTGGGTCTCGTGCTCGTGCGCGCCAGTCACAGCAGTGGCCTGAGCAAGGCACTGCTCGTAGGCCTCAGCGTCGCCAGCATCGTGCTCGCCTGGAGCGTCGTTCACACCGTCTACAGCCTGCGCTACGCCAAGCTCTACTACGAAGGCACAGCAGGGGGTGTTGACTTCAATGCGGAGGGGGCGCCCTGTTACATCGACTTCGCGTACCTCGCTCTGACAATCGGAATGACCTTCCAGGTCTCAGACACCAACCTGAAGACCACCAACATCCGCCGGACAGCCCTACGGCACGCGCTACTCTCCTACGCATTCGGGACGCTCATCATCGCGACCACGATCAACCTCGTCGCCGGGCTGACCAAGTAGAGGCCGTCGCTTTCGCCAACGCGTGCGCGTCAGGGCCGAGTGGCTTGACCTAGACGCGGCCCCTTCGACCGCGGTAGGGACCGAAGAACAGCACCAGCACTACGATGAGAAGAAGCAGCACAAGCGGGCTCACGAAGGCGCCACCGGCGACGCTCAGAATGATCAAGACGACGATCAAAAGCAGCAGCAGGTCCATGGGTCTATTTCCTGTTTCTGTTGCGGCCGGTGAGTGTGTCGGCGACTTTGTCCACGGTTTTCTTCGCAGAGCCCTTGGCTTGGTCGACGCGTCCTTCGTTCTTTAGGCGTTTGTCTCCAGTCAGCGCGCCGGCTGCCTCCTTCGCGCGACCTTTTGCCTTGTCGATGTTCTTGTCCGTCATGGAATCCTCCTGATTGGTATGGGCGATAAGCGCCTGAGCGCGGCGCTAGCGGTAGCTGCGGCCGAGTAGCCGCGCGATCAGTCCGCCGACGCAGAGGTAGACGATCGCGGCGATGCCCCAGTTGACAGCGATAGCGACATTGGCGCTGTGGAAGCTGAACATGCCGTCGAACGGGCCGGCGAGCCAGCGCGCCCAGCTATGGACTTCCGAGACGATGCTGTTGGCCGGATTGGCCTTGAGCACCACCAGCAGAATCCCCGCGATGATGATCAATACGACGACGCTGACAACGAGCTGAACGACGCGCACCAACAAGCCGACACCTTGCCCGAACACGCCGACACCAGTCGCTTCGCGCCGACGTTGCCGGCGCGGCGCTTCGACCGGCTGAGCATCCTGAGCGGCTTCGGAAGCAGGAACCCCTGCTGGCCTGGCTCTGAACATGAGAGCAACCTCCTGTGGTCTTCCATCCCTTCCGGGCAATGTCCCGGCGGGTCGCGAACCCCGAAGGGGTCCACGCGGGCGGAGGTCAATCGAATCGGCGAGTCGCAGCGACGGCAAAAGCTCAGCAGCAACGACGGCTGGTCGGCTTGGTCAGCGACCGTCCAAGAGCGACTCTACTCCTTTGTGCGGATCGTTGCAGGATCTCGCCGGGCCAGACCCAGTCGTCAAAATGGAAACCCTGGACGACCCGGTTAGCCTTCGTTCATGCCTCCCGATGCCGATGTCGGCACGTCCCCACTGGGCTGGCTGATCCCCAAGCTGGTTCGCCCGTTGACGGGCAGGAGAGCTTCTCGAGCGACCCCTCCTTGGTGCTCGATTTCTGGCGCTGGGCGTTCTCGGATCTGCGGACGAACATCGTGCGTGGCGTGCTCGCGGCCTACCTCGTGGCCCGAGCGGTTGACGATCCTTCCCCATTGAGGAAGGCGTCGGACAACTGGGATGTGACGACCGCGACTGGGATCAAGGTGGAGGTCAAGCGGAAGCTGTCCTCGATCGCCTTCTCCGGTTTTACCGGACGGGAGTGGTCGGCGCAGACAAACGAGCTGGCTGCCCACCGAACGCTACGCGCGCAGGTCTATGTGTTCGCGATCCACACGTGCAGACGGCCCGACCAGTACGACCCCCTGAAGATCGAGGACTGAGAGTTCCGTGTACTGAGCGCCGCTCAACTCGCCGAGCACGGCTATCGCAGCGTGACACTCGGCTTTCTCGACGGGCACCGACCGACCGTCTATAGCCTCAACGACCTTGCTCGAGCCGTCGAGTGAGCACACGCGAGCAGCAAAGAGGCTGGCTGGTAGAACGTCGGTGCGCCGCTCGGGGGCCCGGCAATCGGAGTTGCGTGATCGCCTGAGTCACGTCGAGGTGCCGGTTGACGTCCGGCGCCGGCTCGAGGGGAACCCAAGGCGCTGCTTGGCGCACACCTGGCGCACATCTCGACGGGAAACGGCGGGAAAGCCGGGGCACGTGCTGGAATGGCGAAGGGCCTATTTTGCAGGCATTTCCTGCCGTTTCATGCCCATCAGCTCCCGCTCATTCCCACCCTCAACCGCCTCGACAAGGCGGAGGTCACCACTCCTACCGCCGGGGCTGCTCGGTGAGCCAGTCGTCGAGCATGGGCCGCGTAAAGCGAATGTGCCGGCCTACGCGATGGCAGGGAAGGCGGCCAGTCCTCACGGCCTCATAGACCCAACTCGTCTTGACATTGAGATACCAGGCAGCCTGCTCCGGGCGGAGGAGTCGATCCTCAGTCGGCGTGACCGGTGGGGTTGCTGTTGATGGTGCTTGCATACCTCTTACAGACCACGAGCGCCTCAGACCGGCCAACGAATTCGTGCCGGCCCATCGTCGCGCCGACCGGGAGCCGAACATCGCCTCCTCAATCCGCCTCCACCGCTGCGGGCCCTACTTGTCTCGGGACGCGCCCCCGGACGGCGCTTGGCTCTGCACCCCAGCCAGGTCGATACTGCCTTCGGCGAATATGCGCTCATCCTCACGTGCCACTTGACGGGGATTTCCTCCCCATGCGCCTGGGTAGCGTTGTTTTCGTGGCGTTGGGCGGGGGGAGGCATTGGCACCGCGTTTTCGGGCGAGCTGCCGGGATCGAGCGCGCGTGTGATCTGGGTTGCGAGTTCGGTCAACGAGCACACCCGTCTGATCAACCGCTTGCGGGTCAACCTGGTGATTCTCGACCCCGAGCTCAAGGCGACGATCCCGGCTCGGGAGCTTGACTATCCAGGCCAGCTGCAAGGCGTGATTCGGCAAGGACGCCTTCAACCTCGCGCAGCCACTTGGCCGGGATCTCCTCCTCCAAGCGCTCGAGGAACGATGCGGTCGCATCCCCAACTGCAGAACGGATCGCCACGACGTTCTCGGGCAGACCGCGCGGATCGAGGGCTCGCGTCATCTGACTGGCGAGCTCTGGCTGCGGCCTATAAGCCATGTACTGTTCCGTCGTGTTCAGGTGCTTGTGGCGCATGAGCGCCTGGATGGTCCTCACGTCGACGCCCCCGGCCGCCAAGCTCGTGCCGAAGGAGTGCCGCAGGTTGTACATCCTGATCGGTTTCAGGCCAGCTTTGCGTAGCGCTAGCTTGAACGCCTCGCGAAGCGGCTTCTCCGGCACGGGTCGGTGCGGCGCTAGCTCATCCACAAACACGAAGTTGTCGTCGCCGGTCGCGTAGTCCCGCTGCTTAAGCTTCATCAGCGCACGAGCCAACCGCGGGGTCATGGGGATGGCCTCAGACTCTGAGGTCTTCGTGGTATCGAGCTGACCCAAGACCCAGTTGTCGTAGGGCCGCAACACGAGCGCGTTGAAGTCGACGGCGCCCCACTGCATACCGAAGGCCTCGCCGGGGAGGCGCAGTCCTGCGTGGGCGCCACATAGCCAGAACGCTTCATGGAAAACGCTGGGGGCATCTTCGAGAAGAAGGGCGATCTCATTCGGGTTGTAGAAGTCGTCGCGGCGTAGGACGTGTTCGCGCTCGGCACGGTTGCTCGAGCGTTTGACCTCCACCAGCATGTTCGACGGCGCCCAGCGCTGACGTACCGCATAGTTCAGA
>JBBQNG010000332.1:0-4472 GCA_038329645.1 Burkholderiales bacterium | reverse complement strand
GCCCATCTCGGTTTTCCCCTGCAGGAGCAGCCAGCTGCCGAACGCGAGGATGCCGATGGTGCCAAGGTGCTGCAGGAGGTTCATGAGGAAGCTCATGCCGTACTTGCGGTAGAAGATCTCCATGTTGAGGCGATAGACCTCCGCGACCCGCTTGCGGAACGTCTTGTGCTCGGCGCTCGCGCCGCCGTCGCCGGCCTCGTTGACGATATCGACACTCATCGCGCGCATCGTCTTGATGCGCTCCTCGGTACGCCTGTTGATCGCCTTCTGCAGGAGCGGGATGAACAGGAATTGCGGCACGAACAGCCCCACCGCCACCAGCGCCAGCAGCGGCTGCGTGTAGAGCATGTAGCCCAGCACGCTGAGCAGGATGCCCCCGTTGAGTACCGGCTCGGAGAAGCTCGAGCCGATGAACCCGCCCACCACCTCCACCTCCGAGACGATGATCGAGATCGCCACGCCTCCTTCCTGCTTGGGCTCGGGGCCGGCGGCCTCGCCGGGCTTCGCCTCGGGCTTGATTTCCAGGCGCAGGCGCTGGTTGGCCGCCTCGGTGACCGACCCGCGATAGACGTTCAGGGCCAGCTTGAGTCCCCCCTGCACCAGCACCACCACCACGTACGCCGCGCTGAGCCAGGCGATCACGTGGAAGTCGGCACGCGCGGTGGCGTCGTTGATGATGCGCCGCTGCAGCTCGAGGGGCGCAAGCTGCACCAAGAACATGCATGCGGCGACGATCGACAGCAGGACCTGCTGGCGGCCGCTGACTTTCCAGATGTACTTGTAGAGTTCCTTCATCGGCGGCACCATCGCACAAATGCCGCGCCGCGTATGTGCGCGGTCGTACCTACCAGCGAGCGCGCTTAAATTCGCTTGGCCACCTCCTCCAGCATGACTTCCGTAGCCCCGCCCCCGATGGATTGGATGCGCGCATCGCGCGACATGCGCTCGATCGCCGAATCCCTTATGTAACCGAATCCGCCGTGGAACTGCAGGCAGTCGTACATCACCTCGTTCACCAGTTCGCCGCAGTAGGCCTTGACCATCGACACTTCCTTTACGCAGTCGCGTCCCTGCGTGTCGGCCCAGGCTGCCGAGTAAACCAGCTGCCGGCCGGCCTCGACCTTGGCCGCCAGCATCGAGAGCCGCTGCCGGATCGCCTGCTTGTCCCACAGCACCGCGCCGAATGCCTTGCGCTGCTTGACGTAGTCCAGGGTCAGCTCGAGCGCCTTCGACGCCTCGCCCATCGCCATCGCCCCGAGCGCGATGCGCTCGTTCTGGAAGTTCTTCATGATCGCGTAGAACCCCCGGCCCTCCTCCCCGAGGAGGTTTTCGGCGGGCACCCGGCAGTTGTCGAAAACGAGCTCGGCGGTGTCCGACGAGCGCCATCCCATCTTTTCCAGCGGCCGCGCGACGGCCAGGCCCGGCGTACCCTTTTCGACGATGAACATGGAGATTCCCTTGCTGCCGGCCGCGGGATCGGTCTTGGCGGCGACGAAATACAGGTCCGCGTGGACGCCGTTGGTGATGTACATCTTGCTGCCGTTCAGCACCCAACTCGCGCCGTCACGCTTCCCCGTGGTGCGGATCGAGCGCACATCCGACCCGGCGTCGGGCTCGGTAACGGCCACCGCGGTGATTTTCTCGCCAGCGACGATGGACGGCATGTAGCGCTCGAGCTGCGCCGCGGATCCGGCGTTCATTAGGTGCGGCGAGGCCATGTCGGTGTGCACCAGCACGGTCACCGCGAACCCGCCGAACGACGAGCGCCCGAGCTCCTCGGCCAGTAGGGCCGTGCCGAGGACATTCATTTCCGCCCCGCCGTACTTCTCCGGGTAGCGCAGGCCGAGGAAACCCAACGACCCCATCTTGCTCAAGGTCTCCCGGGGAACGAATCCCGCCTGCTCCCAGTCGCGCCCCGCGGGCACCACTTCGTTGTCGATGAAACGGCGCAGGCTGTCGGCCAGCATGCGGTGGGTGTCGTCGTACCAGCTCGGTGTCGTATTCATGGAGGGCATTATGAATCAGGCCGCCGGGGGGCGTCCGGCCGCAGGCTGCGTTGGTACAATCGCACCCAGGACACTCACACCCAGGGCACTCACCCGGAGCACACCATGCAATACGACCTTCTGCTGCGCGGGGGACGCGTGATCGACCCGGCGCAAAACATCGACGGCGCCTTCGACGTCGCCATCAAGGACGGCAAAATCGCGGCTGTCACCCCCAACATCGTCCCGTCCTCCGCCAAAGAGGTGGTGGACGTGTCCGGCAAGCTGGTGCTGCCGGGCCTCATCGATACCCATGCCCACGTGTTCCAGTATGTCACCGGGCGGTTCGGTCTGGATGCGGACCTGTGCGGCGTGCATTCCGGCGTAACCACGCTGATCGACCAGGGCGGCCCGTCATGCATGACGATGCCCGCGTTCCGCGAGTTCGTGGTCAACGCCAAGAAGACCCGCGTGGTCGCGTTCGAGTCGGCATACCTCGTGGGCGGCATGGAAGGCCACTATTACCCCTCCCTTTACAAGCCCGACTGCCTCGACGTGGACGCCACCGTGGCGAGCGCCAAAGCCAACCCCGACATCGTCAAGGGCTTCAAGGCGCACGCCGAGATCGGCGGCATGTCGCGCTGGGGCATCGAGGTGATGCGCCTGTCGGCCGAGATCGGCAAGCGCGCCGGCCTGCCGCTGTACATCCACTTCGGCCAGTTGTGGCCCGCGCCTGATGGCACACCCGGCATCGACCCGGACACGATCCTCCCGCAGGTGGTCAAGCTGCTCAAGCCCGGCGACATCCTCGCCCATCCGTTCTCGCGCCACCCGGGCAGCTTCGTCGACCGCAACGGCAACGTGCACCCGCTCGCCAGGGAAGCCATCGCAAACGGCATCAAGGTCGACGTGGGCCACGGCTCGCACTTCAGCTTCAAGATGGCGAAGATCGCGCTCGACGCCGGGATCATGCCCGATACCCTGGGCGCGGACATGCACGGCTACAACACCACGGTCCCCAAACCCGCCGGCACGCCGGAGCAGCATTCCGACCAGGAGCACATGTTCTTCGGCTCGACGCGCTTCTCGCTCGTCTCGGCCATGACCGCGATGCTGGCCTGCGGCCTGAAGCTCGAGCAGGTGGTGCCCATGGTCACGGCCAACAGCGCGAAGATGGCCGGCCTCGAAGCCACCACCGGCACGCTCGAGCCCGGAAGGGAAGCCGACGTTTCAGTGCTCAACGATAATCGCGGCCGCTGGGTGCTGCAGGACAACGAGAAGACCCAGGTCGTCACCGACCGCATCCTGACCCCGGCGTTCTGCCTGCGCGCAGGCGTGCGCTACGACGCGGACGCTTCCATCCTGCCCGTCGCGCAGGCCGCCTAGTGGGGGACAAGGGCGTAGGAGCCTCGCTCCTGCGCAAGGAGGACGACCGCTACCTGCGCGGCCTGGGCGAATTCGTCGGCGACATCCGGCGCCCGGGCATGCTCGAAGTGGCTTTCGTGCGCTCGCCCATCGCGCATGGCCGCATCCGCGGCATCGCCAAGCCGGCCGGCTTCGAATCCGCGGTCTTCACGATGCAGGATCTCGAGGGCGTAAAACCAATCCGCGCGGTGTCCGCGCTCAAGGGATTCAAGGCGTCCAACCTCTGGCCGCTGGCCAAGGACAAGGTCCGCCACGTGGGCGAGTCGGTTGCGATGTGCATCGCGCGCACGCGTGCGCAAGCCGAGGACATCGCCGCCTGCGTCGTGGTCGACTATGAGGAATTGCCGGCGGTGGTCGACATGGTGCGCGCGCGCACCGATCCTTCGTCACGGGTGCACGACGAGTGGGACGACAACGTCTTCCTCGAGACTTTTGTCGACGCGGATTTCTCCGAGGCGAAGAAGTCCGCACCCATCAAGGTGCGCCGCCACATCCGCACCGCCCGCCAATCGATGGCGCCGCTCGAAGGCCGCGGCGTGCTGTGCGAATGGAGTACGCGCCTGGGCCAGCTCGAGATGTACAGCTCGGCGCAGATGCCGCACATCAACCGCGCGGGCCTCTCGGAGTGCCTGGGCCTCGACCAGGGCGCGATCCGCGTGATCGCGCCGGATGTCGGCGGCGGCTTCGGCTACAAGGGCATCCTGCTGCCCGAGGAAGTGTGCCTGGGCTGGCTGGCCAGGAAGCTGGGCAAACCCGTGCGCTGGATCGAGGATCGCCGCGAGCAGCTGGTTGCCAACACCAACTGCCGCGAGCACGATTACGACATCACCATCTACGCGCACGCCGACGGGCGCCTGATCGGCGTCGACTGCGACGCCACGGTCGATTCGGGTGCGTATTCCCTGGACCCATTTTCGGCGTGCCTCGAGGCGGCGCAGGTCGGCTCGATCCTGCCGGGCCCGTACAAGATGGAGCGCTACCGCTGCCGTACTTGGTCGGCGGCGACCAACAAGCCGGGCATCCTTCCCTATCGCGGGGTTGCGCGCACCGGCGTTTGCTTTG
>JBBQNG010000331.1:0-4497 GCA_038329645.1 Burkholderiales bacterium | reverse complement strand
ATCGTCCGCGAGATGAATGCGTCGGGAGAGCTCCAGAGCCTCATTGGCGCAGACCACGGCACTGCCACATAAAGGGACCACCATGTCATCACATCCAACCGACTTCCAGGGCTCTGTCATCGACGCGCTGCGCGAGGCCATCGAGCAGCAGATTCACAATTCACGGGCCGCAGTCACCGGCGGCGGCGGACACTTCAGCATCGAAGTGACGTCGCCCATCTTCGCCGGCAGGAGCATGCTCGAGAGCCAGCGACTGGTGTACGGCGCAATCACCCACTTGATGCAGGGTGACGCGCCCCCGGTGCACGCCATCGACAATCTGAAGACTCGAACGCCCGCTACGTCTTGAGCCGGATTTAGCAAGCCATGGCCGGCTGCCTGCAAATTTTGATGTCAAATCGCTTCCAACCGTGGCCCCCATTTGGATTGGGCCCCTCGGGGTGAACAGTGATCGGCTGCTGATTGGACCGTGGGCCGGGTTTGGAGTTATGGCCGAATCTTGGTGACGGGCTTCTGGATCAAGCGGCGGCATGGTCCTTGTCCACTCCGAAGGACGCACCCCGGAATGATCCATCAGTTGATCGCGGAAACCTCATGAGCGGGCCACTAACAAATCGCAGGATCGCGCTTGCTGATAACCAAACATCTGCCCGCTAGAGAAGCCAATGTGTGTCAGTTAGCTGCGACGCTCATGAGATGTCTTTGATGGCCGGGTTAGTAACTTTGTGTGATTCCGTAATCTCATCGAACTTGGGAGAATGATCATGAGCATGAACGTCACGCAGAAGCTGATCAAGTCGCATCTGATGCACGGTGACATGAAGCCCGGCGAGGAGATTGGGATCCGCGTTGACCAGACGCTTACCCAAGACGCCACCGGCACGCTGGTGATGCTGGAGCTGGAGGCGATGGACCTGGACCGGGTGAAGACCGAGGTGAGCGTCCAGTACGTTGACCACAATATCATCCAGGAGGACTTCAAGAACCCGGACGACCACCTTTTCCTGCGTAGCGCCTGTCAGCGATTCGGCGTGTGGTACTCACGGCCTGGAAACGGGGTGAGTCATCCGTGCCACCAGGAAAATTTCGGCAAGCCGGGCAAGACGCTCCTCGGCTCTGACAGTCACACGCCAGCGGGCGGCGCGATTGGCATGCTGGCCATCGGCGCCGGCGGGCTGGAAGTGGCGCTGGCAATGGCGGGCGAGCCGTTTTTTACGCGCATGCCCCTAATCTGGGGCGTGAAGCTCACCGGCAGCCTGCCGGACTGGGTGAGCGCCAAGGACGTAATCCTGGAGATGCTGCGCCGCCACGGCGTGGAGGGCGGGCTGGGCCGGATTGTCGAGTTTTACGGACCGGGGCTAGCCACGCTGAGCGCGATGGATAGACACGTGATCGCCAACATGGGCGCTGAGCTGGGCGCGACCACCACCGTTTTCCCTTCCGATCAGGAGGTGCGCCGCTTCCTGCGCGCCTGGCAGCGAGAAGAGGACTGGGTCGAACTGGTCGCAGATACGGGCGCGACCTACGACGTGCACGATGAGATCGATCTGGCGAGCCTCGTGCCGCTGATCGCCATGCCGTCCAGCCCGGGGAACGTGTGCCCGGTCAGCGAAGTCGCGGGTGAGCGGATCTACCAGACGTACATCGGCTCGTCGGCCAATCCCGGCTACCGCGACTTCGCCGTTTCCGCGATGATGGTGCAGGGTCGGCAAGTGAACGACCGCGTTTCATTCGACGTAAACCCCACGTCCCGGGCGCAGCTCGAAACCCTGGTGCGCGACGGGCACATCGCCGATCTGCTGCACGCCGGCGCGCGGCTGCACCAGGCCGGCTGCAACGGCTGCATCGGCATGGGCCAGGCGCCGGCCACAAATGAACTCTCTCTGCGCACGGTGCCGCGCAACTTCCCCGGCCGTTCCGGCACGCGTGAGGACAAGGTTTGTCTGGTCAGTCCGGAGACCGCCACGGCGTCGGCGCTCACCGGCGTTATCACCGACCCGCGCACACTTGGCATCCCCTATCCACGCATCGCGGACCCGGACCACCCGATTATCAACCGCGCGATGTTCATGCCGCCCTTGCCGCTTGAGGAGGCGCTGCACGTGGACCTCGTGAAGGGCCCGAACATCGCTTCGCTGCCGAACTTCGAGCCGCTGCCTAATGAGATCGAAGTGTCGGTTCTACTCAAGGTGGGGAACGACGTTTCGACCGATGAGATCATGCCGCCAGGGTTGCGCGTGCTGCCGTTCCGGAGCAACATTCCCAAGATCGCCGAGTTCTCATTCGACAGGCTCGATCCCACCTATGCCGCGCGAGCCAAGCAGGTGCCGGGCCACGTTGTACTGGGGGGGAGCAATTACGGGCAAGGCTCGAGCCGCGAGCACGCTGCTCTGGGCCCGCAGTATCTTGGGTTACGCGCAGTTCTAGCCAAGGGTTTTGCGCGGATCCACTCGCAAAACCTGATCAATTTCGGCGTCCTGCCGCTGACCTTCGTCGATCCTGCGGACTACGACGGCATCCAGACCGGCGACGTGCTGCGCCTGACCGACCTGCGGCGCGTGCTGACGGAGGGGGGCGAACTGATAGTCGAAAACGTCACGCGCCAATACAAGTTCCAGATGCGTCACTACATGTCGCCGCGACAGGTGCTGTCCTTGCTTCGTGGGGGGGTGATCAGCTGGATGAAACAGCGCCTCTCCGGTTCACTCGAATCTAGCAGCACATGATAGAGCATGGGGCACACTTCGCGATTTCGCAAAAGGAATCCCAGCGTGGTTGAGAGCGTCAAATCAGGGGCATAATCTTTGTGCACTTCGAAGGACGTACCCGGGAATGTTCGATCAGCTGGTCGGAGAACCTTCATGAGCGGGCCGCTCGCAAATCGCAGGATCGCGCTTGCTGAATGCCGTGAGCTTGACCTCCTCGCACGAATGCTTGAGAGGGAAGGCGCCGAGGCCGTGCGCTGTCCGCTCGTCGCCATCCGGGACGCGCCAGACTCAGCGCCGATCGAGGCCTGGATTCGGCGCGTCATCGCGGGCGAGTGCGATGACCTGATCCTGTATACCGGCGAGGGCATTCGGCGGCTCTTGGGCTTTGCGGATCGCGCCGGCTTGAGAGACTATTTCGTGGCCGCGCTCGGCCGAGTGAATAAGATCACGCGTGGGCCCAAACCCGTGCGCGCCCTTCGCGAGATCGGACTTTCCTCCGATCTTGCCGTCAAGGTTCCGACTACGGACGGGATCATTGCTGCGCTTGCGGGCAATACCACGCACGAGCGTTCGGTAAGCGTACAGATCTACGGGCAGGAGCCAAACCAGAAGCTCGTTGCCTTCCTCGAAGCGCATGGGGCCATGGTCGATATAGTTGCGCCATACATATATTCCTCAGATGCCGACGACCACCGCGTCGAGGCCCTCATCCGCGAGCTGGGAGTGGGGCGCATTGACGCGATCGCATTCACGAGTTCGCCCCAGGTCAAGCGGCTTGGCGAGGTTGCCGAGAAAACCGGACTCGCCGAAACGCTGAGACAAGGACTTGCGCGCACCAAGGTCGCCGTGATCGGGCCAGTGGCCGCTGACGCGCTCGCGCGTCTCGGCGTGTCTCCCGACGCGATGCCGGACACGTCTTACAGCATGAAGCCCCTCGTTCAGGCGATCATACGTCTGTTTCCAGCAGATGCCGGCAGCAGTTAGGGAATGTCCGAACGGCGACAGGAAATCGAGGCGTTCGTGCGGCATCTCGTCGTCGAAGTCGAGGCCGCCGAGGCGGCGGGAATGACTGCTCCCCACGCCATCGCCGAACATTTCAACGCCAAGGGGATCAGCACCCACAAGGGCCGGCGCTGGACTGGTGCGACCGTGGCCAAATTCCTCAGCAGCACGGGCGTCAAGCGCTATCGTTCGGGTAGGGAAGGCGACCGCACAGCGGAGCCCAAAGATAATCCCGACACCGACAAATCGTCTAATGCGCTCGATAAAGCACAATTGCGGCGCATCTCTGAAGCAACCATCGGCCATTATGACCGGGCGGCTGAAGATTTCTGCGATGGCACCCGAGATCACGACGTCAGCCAGAACTATAGGGCGTTGCTGGACGCGATCGAGGGCGAGCCGCCATTTTCCATTCTCGATCTTGGCTGCGGCCCCGGTCGAGACCTCCGGCATTTTCGTTCATTGGGGCATGAGGCCATAGGTTTAGACGGATCGAATGAATTCGTGGCCATGGCACGTTCCTTCTCCGGGTGTGAGGTTCTCCACCAGGATTTTCTCACAATGACCTTGCCGGACGGCCGCTTTGACGGCGTGTTTGCCAATGCGTCTCTATTCCACGTGCCGAGTCAGGAGTTGCCGAGGGTATTGCTCGAACTCTCGGCAACCTTGAAGCCTCGGGGCGTTCTTTTCTGCTCGAACCCACGCGGAAACAACGAAGAAGGCCTGAGCGGCGACCGCTATGGCTGCTACCTCGATCTCGACACATGGCGCGATTACGTCACCGAGG
>JBBQNG010000330.1:0-4505 GCA_038329645.1 Burkholderiales bacterium | reverse complement strand
GCTGGCGTCCAGGAAGCCCTGGCCCAGTTCAGCATGCCGCGCAGCTTGGGATTCGGCGCGGTGCACGCACCGCTCATGTACTCGGCGGAGTGGGTCGACGGCCACTGGGGACAGGGCACGCTGCTGCCCTATGCGCCCATCCAGATCCTGCCCGGGGCGCGCGCCCTGCAGTATGCGGAGCTCGTGTTCGAAGGCCTGAAGGCCTACTGGGCCGAGGCCGCGGAGCCGAATCTGTTCCGTCCTCGCGAGAACTGGCTGCGCCTGGCACGCTCCACGCAACGGCTCGCGATGCCGGTGGTCCCCGAACAGGTGTTCTTCGAAGCACTCGATGCCATCGTCGGCCACTGTCATGCGTGCATCCCGCGCGACTCGGGACGCGCGCTCTACCTGCGGCCGTTCGTGTTTGGCACCGAGGCCGGCTACGTGCTGCGCAACTCCGACCGCTTCCGTTTCATGCTGATCGCCAACCCGGTCGAGGCCTATGCGTCGGGGGCGATGCGCGTGGCGATCGAGCGCGATGACGTGCGCGCGGCCGTGGGCGGGGTGGGCGCGGCCAAAGCTGCCGCCAACTATGCGCCGTCCCTGCGCGCGACTTCGAGCGCCATGGCGCGCGGTTCCAATGTCGCGCTCTGGCTCGACGCGCGCGAGCAGCGCTTCATCCAGGAGCTGTCGGGCATGAATCTGTTCGCCGTCATCGAGGGAGAGCTGCATACGCCGCAGCTCGACGGCGCCATCCTGCCGGGCGTAACGCGCGATTCGCTGCTGACCCTGAGCCGCCATCTCGGCTTCAAGACGCACGAGCGGTGCATGGAGCTGCAGGAGCTGCTGGCGCAGATCGAGTCGGGGCGCTGCAGCGAACTGTTCGCCTGCGGCACGGCGGCTATCGTCTGCCCGATCGAGGCGCTGGTCGATAGGGACGAGCGCGAGCACGCGCCGCGGCGCGTGAACGCCGTGGCGCAGGAATTGCGCCAGGCACTGCTCGGCATTCAGGAGCGGCGTGCGCCCGACCCGTTCGGCTGGACCCGCCCGGTCGCCGTCTCCAGGCGCTAGGCCACCCCGAGCCGCGGCGGCACGCGCGCCTGGGTGGCGCGCTCGAAAGCGCGCGCCACCTGCAGTAGCAGGCCGTCTTGGTTGCGCTGCCCGACCAGGGTGATGCCCACCGGCAGCCCGGACACGAGGCCGGCGGGCACCGTCAGGCTCGAGTACCCGGCGATGGCCGCGGCGTTGGCAATCTGCGGCCAGCCACCGCCGTCGCGGTCGCCCCATACCGGATAGGTGATTTCCGCCGGTCCGTTGCTGGGTGCCAGCAGCACCTCAACCCCCTGCTGGCCCAGCAGGGTCGCGAGACCTTCCACGTCGCTCGCGCGAATGAGCGCTGCGCGCGCCTGCCGGTAGTCCGGATCGCTGAGCGGACCTTTGTTTTCGGCGCGCTCGAACAGTTCCTGGCCAAACACCACCAGTTCCTGGTCGGCATGTGCGCTGTTGAAGGCGATGAGATCGGCGAGCGAGCGCGACGGTACCTTCGCCGGATCGAGGCCTGTGAGGTACTCGTTGATCGACGCCTTGAACTCGTACAGCAGGGCCTCGAGCGAATGGGCCTCCATGTCGTCGAAAGCTTGCGGGGCCTTGAGATCAACGAGCACCGCGCATTCCTTGTCGAACGCCTCACGGGCCGCCGCGAACAGCCGTGCCGTGGCGGGGTGGACGCTGTCCGGCAGGGGCAGTACGCCGAGACGGACGCCGCGCAGGCGGAAGGACTCCAGATCGCTGCCATGCCGGCCGAATCCGAGCGGCCGCTCCGCGATCGCCTGCACGAGCGCTGCGGCATCGGCCACCGTACGACACATCGGCCCGGCAGTGTCCTGCTGCGGTGAGATCGGGACCACGCCACGACCGCTCACCAGACCGACGGTCGGTTTCAGGCCCACGAGTCCATTGAGTGAGGCCGGTGAGAGGATGGAGCCATTCGTTTCCGTGCCGATCGCGCCGGCGCAGAAACTCGCCGCCGCCGCGCAGCCCGAGCCCGCGCTCGATCCGGACGGGTTGCGCTCCGGCGCATAGGCGTTGCGGGTCTGCCCGCCCAGGCCGCTCCAGCCGCTGACCGACCGGGTGGAGCGGAAATTGGCCCATTCGCTCAGGTTGGTTTTGCCGAGCACAATGGCGCCGGCCGCGCGCAGGCGGGCCGCAAGCGGCGCATCACCGCGCCGCGAGGCCGCGAGCGCCCAGGAGCCGGCGGTCGTCGACACGGGGTCTGCCGTTTCGATGTTGTCTTTCACCAGGATCGGAAGGCCGTGCAGCGGCCCGCGCACCTTGCCAGCCGCGCGTTCCCGGTCGAGCCCGCGGGCGATGGCGAGGGCGTTGGGGTTCACCGCGAGCACCGAGTGGTACTCGGGTCCGTGGACGTCGAACCGCGCAAGGCGTGACAGGTAGGCGGCCGTGAGCGCCTCGGCTGTAAGCGCGCGCGCGGCGAGCGCCTTTTGCAGCAAGGCAAAGCTCTGTTCTACCGGGTCGACGGTGGTGCCCGCCCGCGCAAGCTCGACGAACTCGACGTTGGCGGCAAGCGACAGCGCCCCCGCGGAGGCGATGAAGGCACGGCGGTCCATGACGGGGTCTCCCTGATAGCGATACTTGGGTGTACGGGCACGCAAACCCTGGAGGCATCATAAACAGTCTCGAAACGCCTGGCCCGCACTTGATGACAGCGACGATAGCATTCGTCGCATCCATGCGCTTGTGCCGGGCAGGCCCCTTTTATTATTGAGGCCAGGGGGACTACAATCAGGCCCCGAAGCGGGCGTCGTATAATGGTAATACCCAAGCTTCCCAAGCTTGAGCCGTGGGTTCGATTCCCATCGCCCGCTCCACTTCTTTTGCCATGGCAGCCACCGCGAGACCAATTCAGCCGACTTGAACGGTTGGCTTTGACCGTCTTCGGCCGGATGCAAGCCGTTCATGTGGGAACGCCTACATGGGCGTTGAATTCACACGCGCAGTCACACGCAGAGACCGGAATTGTTCTGTGCGTGAATGCGGGTCCAGCCGCTGCAAGTCCGCATTGTGCCCGAAGCTGCCAGTCACCAACGTCCGCTCTCCGGGAGGCCACATTTGACCCGCCCGACGCCAAGTGGCCTAGTTAAAAAATCGCCTATAAGGGAGCTGACTTGTCGTCCAACACTTTCGTCGTGTTTATTCCCGACGTTTCGGTCGTTTAATTAGTAGTTAGCGTTCCAACAGAGCAATTCGAGGCGCCGACCGATTTCCGAGGAAATTAATATGATTCGCCAAGCCCTTCTTCTAGCATCGCTCGCCTTCACCATTCCCGTGTATGCACAGACGGTTACTGGAACACCCGCTGACGAGCAATCAATTAAGGAACTGATCGCCCAGCACGCCTCATCGGCGCAGAAAGATGACGTTGATGGAATGGTTGCCACCCAACACGAGGACGTTGATGAGCGGCTTGATGATGGTCGAATTCTTGCCGGAAAAGCTGAAGTTGCGAAGTTCTATCGCAGCATCGTAGCCGGTGGCCCGCACCGACTGGCGCATGTGCACCCCGCAAATTCCATCAGGATTCGTTTTCTAAAGCCTGACGTGGCCGTTGTAGACGTTGAGTCTGCTTCAATGTCTGGGAAAGGTTCGCGTACGCCATATTTTCTAGTCTTTACGAAGGTTGATGGCAAGTGGGGAGTAGCAGTTACGCGGAGCGGCGTTGAAGTAAAGTAAGAGCATTGGAAGGCTAACAATTCATTCAAGCCGACGCTGCTTCGCGGCGCGGCTTAATTCACGCGTTAGACGGCATTCATTGTCGCGCAAAGAACAGCGCAAGGAATCTCAATGACCTAGCCCGGTGAAAACTATCTCCGCGATCTCGGTGCTTGTGAAGGACGCTGCATTGGCTGCCGCAGTGGGACGTGATACTCAACGGGGTGACGTCGGGTCCGAGGCTGGCCGTGCCGCGGCGTGGTACGAGGTAGCGTCACTGATGCAGCAGCAGGTTGCCGCCTTCGGCCTTTCATCTGCGCAGGTTGGTATTGATGGCTTCGACGCAGAACGAGACTTGCTCAACGGTCCCAGGGCGCGGCCGTAGTCGCGTCTAACAAATCGCTGGAGCGGACGCGTGAAAGATAAAGTACCAAGCTCATACATCAGCGCGCACGCCGCCCAACTCAACCGTTAGAACAATTACCAGGGCGACGCCTCTGATACGTTACCTGGCTGAAGCGAATGTCCGCTTTCGGGCGGTACCGTGCGCGATCAGCGCACCGATTGCTGAGCCAACGATTTCGAATACTCGCATCGAGGACGACTATCACGGTCATTCGATCGGATCGCGCTCTGCGTACTTCCGCGCTGGTGAAGGAGGGCCGACCCGCTGCGCGCGACACGGAATTGACGGAACAGTCGTTGCCGACTGATGGGGAGTTGGCGCTCATCCACCACCCGCCGCATCAAATCCGCGATGATGGAACCCTTGTTCTGACCACCGAATGCTTTGCCGGATC
>JBBQNG010000329.1:0-4516 GCA_038329645.1 Burkholderiales bacterium | reverse complement strand
ATTCGGCCGAGATGTCCACGAGGCCTTCCTTGACGAACGCGTCCAGGTCGGCCAGCTCGGGGGCGAAGTATCTGCGGAAATCGACCAGGTAGGCCAGCTCGACCGATTCGACCGACAAGCGGAAATGGCAGATCAGCGCCTGGATGACCGCGCGGCGCACCAGGTCGTCCTGCGTGAGCTCGATGCCGCGCTTGACCGGCAGGTGGCCCCAGTCGAGCGCATCGTAGTACTCGTCCAGCGTCTTGGTGTTCTGGTAGTAGGTCGGCCCGATGCGGCCGATGGCCGAGATGCCGAAAGCGAGCAGGTCGCTGTCGGCGTGCGTGGAATAGCCCTGGAAATTGCGGTGCAGCCGGCCCTGCCGCTGCGCGATCGCGAGGTCGTCATCGGGTTTGGCGAAATGGTCCATGCCGATATAGACGTAGCCCGCGGCGGTGAGCTTCTGCAAGGCGTCGGTGAAAATCGCCAGGCGCGCTTCGGCAGTGGGCAGCTCCGCCACATGGATGCGGCGCTGGGGCTTGAACACAGTGGGCAGGTGGGCGTAGTTGTAGAGCGCAATGCGCTCGGGGGAAATGTCGATCACGCGATCCAGCGTCGCATCGAACCCGCCCCGCGTCTGCTTCGGCAGCCCGTAGATCAGGTCGACGTTGATCGAGCGAAAGCCGCTCGCGCGCGCCTCGTCGATCGCGCGGCGCGTCTCCGCCTCGCTCTGCACCCGGTTGACCGCGGCCTGCACCGCCGGGTCGAAGTCCTGCACGCCCATCGACGCGCGGTTGAAGCCCAGCCCGGCAAGGTAAGCCATCGTGCCCGGCTCGACCTTGCGCGGGTCGATCTCGATCGAATACTCGGCGCCCGGAAGCGGCTGGAAATGGCGGTGCAGCGCCTCCATCAGCGTGCCCATTTCGGCATGCGTAAGGAAAGTCGGCGTGCCGCCGCCCCAGTGCAGCTGGCAGATCGAGCGGTCCTTGCCGAGCAGCCCATCGCCGAGCAGCCCATCGCCGAGCAGTTCATCGCCGAGCAGTTCATCGCCGAGCAGTTCATCGACAAGCGCCATCTCGCGGGCAAGGTACTTGATATACTTTGCCGAGCGGCCATGATCCTTCGTCACCACCTTGTTGCACGCGCAGTAATAGCAGATGGTGTTGCAGAAAGGCAGGTGCACATACACCGACAGGGGCTGCTTGATTCCGCCGATGTTGCGCTTGGCGAGCCACTGCCGGACCTGCGCCTCGCCGAAGCCCTCCACGAACCGGTCCGCGGTCGGGTAGGACGTGTAGCGCGGGCCGCTGAAGTCGTATTTGCGGATCAGGCCGGGGTCGACGGCGAGGTCTTCCGAAGTGTTGGTCATGTTCACGGCGGTGTTTATCTCTTCCGAGCTCCTGTGGATGGCCCTACTATGGCCGCCGCGCGGCGGCCCGCTTTGACCTGCGTCAAGCCGGGATGACTGCGCGCGTCCGCAGCAGGATCTTCGCCGGCGTCGTGGTGGCGACCCTGCTCATCGCGCTCAACATCGCGGCCCTGACTTTCGGCTGGCGCCACCCGGACATCGCCGGGCCCGCGATCGTTCTCGACCTGGGCGGCCTCGCGCTGATGTTCTGGCTGGCCTGGCGCCAGTCGCTGATGGTGGAAACGGTGGCCGATGGGCGCGCGACCGAGCAAAAGCGCGAAACCGAGCGCGTCCAGACAACCCTGGACGACACCGAGGCGCGCTACGGGGCAATCCTCGAATCGGCCATGGATGCGGTGGTCGCGATCGACGAGGCCCAGAACGTGGTGCTTTTCAACCAGGCGGCCGAGTTGATGTTCGGCTGCCCGCGCGCCGAGGCACTGGGCCGCCCGCTCGACCGCTTCCTGCCGGCACGCTTCCGGGATGCCCACCACGGCCACATCGACGGCTTCGGGCGGGCCGGCATCACCACCCGCCGCATGGGCCACAACACCGTCCTCTTCGCGCTGCGCTCCGACGCCACCGAATTCCCGATCGAGGCCTCGATCTCCAAAGCCGGCGCAGGCGGTGAGCACCTGTACACGGTGATTGTGCGGGACATTACGCTACGCAACGCTGCGGAAGCGGAGCTGCGCAATTCGCAGATGGAGCTGCGCGAGCTCTCGGCGCAGGTGCTGCAGTCGCGCGAGGACGAAAAGACGCGCATCGCGCGGGAGCTGCACGACGAGCTCGGTCAGCAGCTCACCGCGCTCAAGATGGACCTCGCGTGGTCGCGCGCGCTGGTGACCGGGGGCGGCCGGCCCGAGCTGGCGGAGAAGCTCGCGCGCATGGATGCGACCCTCGACTCGACAGTCGCGGCAACGCGCCGCATCTCTTCCGACCTGCGCCCGCTGATGCTCGACGACCTGGGCCTCGCCGATGCCGCCGAATGGCTGGTCGAGGATTTCGAGCAGCGCTCGGGCATCGTCTGCGAGCTCGCGCTGGAGGATGCCGAGGCACTTTCGGCACTTGAGCCCGCCACCGCCACTGCCCTGTACCGCATGCTGCAGGAGTCGCTGACCAACGTCGCGCGGCACTCGAGAGCCGGGCACACGCAGGTCGCGCTGCGCATCGCCGGGGGCGAAGTCCTGCTCACGATCGAGGACGACGGCCGCGGCATTACGCCCGACGACCGCCGCAAGACGCGCTCCTTCGGCCTCAAGGGATTGCGCGAGCGCGCCCACTACCTCGGCGGCCTCGCCAGCATCGAGCCTGCCGGGGACCGCGGCACGCGCGTGGACGTGCGCGTGCCGGCACGCGGGACGACGCCATGATCCGCATCCTGGTGGCCGACGACCACAACCTGGTGCGCGAGGGCCTCAAGCAGATCCTCTCGGCCAATGCGGACCTTGTCGTGGCCGCCGAGGCGCTCGACGGCGACCAGTGCCTTGCGCGCGTGCGTGCCGAAGAGTTCGACCTCGTGCTCCTCGACATGTCGATGCCCGGCCTGTCCGGCATCGACCTCATCAGGCGCCTGAAGCTGGAGAAGCCGAAGCTCAGGATCCTCGTGCTCTCGATGCACGGGGAGCAGCAGTACGCGGTGCGCGCCTTCAAGGCGGGCGCCTCGGGCTACCTCACCAAGGACAGCGCCTCGGCCCTGCTGGTGGCGGCGATCCGCAAGATCGCGGCCGGCGGCATCTACATCAGCCCGGCGGCCGCCGAACAGCTCGCGATCGGCGCCATGGGCGCCGCCGGGCCGGGCGACCTGCCCCATCGCTCGCTCTCGGACCGCGAGTACGAGATTTTCCGCATGCTCGTCGCCGGCACCTCCATCACGGACATCGGCGAAACCCTGCACCTGTCGGTCAAGACCGTGAGCACCCATAAAACGCGCATTTTGCAGAAAATGCACATGGCGAGTACGGCCGAACTGGTGCGCTACGCGCTCGAGCACAGGCTCCTCGGGGACGGCGCCGCGTCCTGAGCCGCTGGGGTAGGACGATTCCTACCCGGCCAATCAGCCGTTTCCCATGCGGGCTTTAAGCGTCCCCCGATAGGCCGGGGCGCGCCTCGCGCCGCAGACTGCGGCCATGCAATCCAGCACGCCCGCCGCCGAATCGCTCAAGGTCTTCGTGGTCGAAGACTCGCCGCAAATCCTCGAGCGCATGCGCGCGCTGCTCGCCCCCGTTGCGCGGATCGTCGGTTCGACCGACAGCGCCGACGAGGCGATCCGCCAGATCCTCGAAGAGCGGCCGGAGGCCGTAGTGCTCGACCTCAACCTCGCCCAGGGAAACGGCATCGACGTCCTGCTGGCCGTAGCCGCCGAAGCGCCCGGGATCGAAGTGCTCGTGTTCACCAATTTTCCCAATCCCCAGTACCGCCGCCTGTGCATGAAGCTCGGGGCGAAGGGGTTTTTCGACAAGAGCACGGAATTCGAACAGTTACGCGACGCGATTGCCGCGCGCGCCGGGCACCAACTCCATTGATAACCAAAGGGGAATCCGCCATGCAAGCCGTCATCGCCTTCGACCGCAGGAGAAAAGCCGCCGCGACCCCTCCGGCCTGCACGCCGGGCCTGCGAAAATTCGAGGTCACCTGCGCGAGCTGCAACCTGCGCGAGATGTGCTTGCCCGAGGCGCTCTCGGCCGACGAAATGCTGCGCATGGAAAACCTGGTCTACGCGCGACGGAAAGTGAAACGCGGCGAAACCCTGTTCCGCGCCGGCGACAGGTTCAGCTCGGTTTACGCGATCCGCGTCGGGTTCTTCAAGACGGGGCTGCTGCACGACGACGGCCGCGAGCAGGTGACCGGGTTCCAGATGCCCGGCGAGCTTCTGGGGTTGGACGGAATCGGCTCGGGGGCGCACGCATCGAATGCCGTCGCCCTCGAGGACTGCGAAGTCTGCGTGCTGCCTTTCGCGCTGGTCGAAGAAATCGGGCGCGAAATCCCGGCCCTGCAGCGCCACCTGCAAAGTGTGCTGTCGCGCGAGATCGTGCGCGACCACGGCGTGATGATGCTCCTCGGGAGCATGCGCGCAGAAGAACGGCTCGCGGTGTTCCTGCTCAACCTGTCCAAGCGCTTCATCCGGCGCGG
>JBBQNG010000328.1:0-4552 GCA_038329645.1 Burkholderiales bacterium | reverse complement strand
AGGAGAACAGGTGGATCTTGTCGTAGCGTGCGACCCGCTTGCCCGTGTCGTCGAACACGCAGCAGGCGCTGCGCACGCGAACCGGATCGCTGCAAGCAAGCGGTACAGTGCCCCCGACGAGCCATACCTTGTTGCGGCTGGCCGCTTCGGCAAGGAACGACTGGATCGGGCCGCCCCCGCCGGCCTCAGCGGCATCGGTTTCGCGCACCTTGACCTTGTCCGTTTCGTGGCGGCCGAGGATGCAGAAATATTCGGGCAACGCCACGAGCCGGGCGCCTTCCGCGGCGGCCTGCGCGATGAGGCGGCCGGCGGTGGCGAGGTTGGTCGCCACTTCGGGCGCCGACACCATCTGGATTGCGGCCACGCGGAAACCCACGTCAGCGCTCTATGCTGCTCGAAGCAGCCTCGACAGGCACCACGCGCACCTTTTGCACCTTGGGATCCGACCAGGTTCCGCTGATCGCGTATTCGAACGCGAAGATATTGCCCAGCGGGTTCTTCAGCAGCTTTTGCGCAAGGAGCGTGGCCACGCCCGCGACCGGGTTGAGCAGTCCGACCAGCGTCGACGCGGTGTCCCCCAGCGCAGGCACCACCTTGACCTGCAGGTTCTGGGTTTCCCTAGCGAGATCGGCTTCGCCGACGATATCGACTTCGGCGGCCGAACCCCGCATCTTGAAGTCCTTGGTGCGGAGGACGCCCCTTTCGATATTCAAGCTGCTTGAGATCTGGTCGAACGCGAATCCCTTGGAGAACACGTCGCGGAAATCCAGCGCAATGCGCCGCGGCAGCATCTGCAGGCTCATCAGCGAGACCAGCTTGCCGATGCCGGGCTCGATCTCGAGGAACTGGCCGTTCTCGGCCTGCAGGCCAACCTGGCCCGAGAGGCTCGGATAGTCGATGTTCAGCGGCTCGCCCGCCCAGGTCAGGGCCCCGGTCAGGTTGGCGGTACCGCCCTTGACGCTGTCGGGCGTCCCGACGCGATCGAGGTACTTGCCCACGTCGTTTATGTTGAGCGCGAAATCGATCGAGGTGCGCGAATTGGCGCCGGTGGCCCAGAGCCCACGGGCGGTCAGGGCCGCCTCCGGGTTCACATTGGCGATCTTTTCGATGCGCCAGTTGGCCCCTTCCGGCTGCGCGACGATTTCGACGCGGCCCAGCCGCTTGTTGCGATAGTCGAAGCGCTCGGCAATCAGGTCCACCGCAGGCAGGTCGCTGGAGCCGCCCTGCTTGGTGGCGGGCGCGTCGGCAGGCGGCGTGAAATGCGAGAGGCGCGCGGTGAGCTTGCCGCGCTCTTCGCCCCGGTAGGTCAGGTCGCCGGTCATCTCGGTCGACGCGATGTTCGCCTGCCAGCCGCGGCCTTCCGCGCCCGCACGCAGCGTCACCGCATTCAGCCGCTTGCCGAAGGCGTCGAGCGTCCCGAGCTTGAGGTCGAACGTCGATGCGCTTGGCGCGGCCGGCGATGCCGCCGCGGTGGTGCCGGTATTGAGCAAGGGCAGCCAACTGTCCAGGCTGAGCGTCGACAGGCTGCCGCCCAGGATGAGGCCGTCCTTGTCCGGCAGCCGTGCCGCCTGGTACAGGCCGACTCCGGTGCGCTGGACCACCATGGCGTCCCCTTCCCTGCGCCTCTGGAATTCCGCCGCGAGGAACCGGGCGAGGGTGAGGCTGATGCGGTCGCCCCCTTCCACCGGGACGATATCCACGTGCAGCAGCAACGGTTCGGATGCCGGCTTTGCGAGCGGTGCGGGCAATTCGCTCGTCACGCCGACCAGACTCGTATCGAACGAAACCCGCACGCTGCCGTTTGCTGCGGCGACCGTCGCGGTATACGGCGCCCCGCCGGACAGGAAGCGTTTCCAAGCATGGTCGAAGAAACCGCGCGTACCCGCCACCGTCGCATCGCCGCGCGCGGTGACGAGCACGCCGCCTTCGGGGCGCGTGCCGCCGGCAAGCGCGACCTGGCCGCCGAACAGGCCGCCTCGGACGTCGCGGAGCGTGAGCGCGTTCTCGGTGAACTCGACCCGGCCAGTGGCGCGCTCAATCTGCGGGAACCGCCCGTCCACGACCACGTTGTTCGCTGCGAATTGGTATTGGCCCGCCACCTTGGTCCGGGCGAGGTCGCCCAGGGGCAGGTCGAGCTTGAGCCTGAGCTGCCCGCGTCCGGTGGCCTGCATGGCATCTGTAAAACCGGAAATCATGCGCCGTACCGGGCTTTGCTGCGTGTAGCGCAGGAAGTCGGTCGTCGGGCCGTCGGCCTGTCCGCTCACGGTGATCATGCCTCCGGCCAAGTGCGGGATGCTCACCCGCACGCCCGAAAGGGCGGCCCCGAAAATGCGCGCCTTGCGGCCGATGATCTCGGCGCGGTCCCGCTCGAACGAAAGGTCGGCCTCGATATCCTCCATGCGCGGCCAGCCATCGACATAGTCGAGGATCCCCTTATGTACCTTCGCGGTCACCTGGAACTGGCCCTTGGCGGGGTCGATGAAAGGGAAATCGTGGAGATCGCCGCGCAACCGCAGGCGTACATCGCTCGCGGCCCCCCCGACGATCGCGCTGTCGAGCCACTTGCGCAGCTTTTCGCTGAGCACAAGGGGCATGTAGCGGGGCACCTGCTTCGCGTCGGCGCGCGACAGGTGTGCGGAGAGGTCGATCGTGCCCGGTCCCTGGCCGGTGTGCGTGTAGGTCCCATACGCGGTTCCCGCCAGGTCCGGGTTGGAGAATGCGAGATTGGCGAGACTGAAATGCAAGGGATGCGGTCCGGGCTGGGCGGGTCCGACGATTTCCCAGTTCACCTGCCCCGAAAGCGCCTCGAGCCGGGTGCGCGGCTCGCCGAACAGCTTCGGCAGGTCGATCTGAGCGTCCCTTGCGGCAAGCCGCAGCGAGCCTTTCTTCTCGTCGGCTTCGAGAGAACCAGTCACTCCGGCGAACCCCGGAATGCGGCCCCACGGATTCATCGCCAGGCCTTCGAAGCGGCTGCGCGCGGTAAACGTTTCGGGCTTCGGCAATTCCCCCTTCCAATCGAATTGCGCGTCGTAGTGGTTGCCCTGCGGCGCGAGCTCGCCGAGCAACTGGCGCACGTCGGTGGGCAACGGCAGCGAATCGGCAATGTGCGCCAGCGGCGCGAACTCGAGCTGGCTCGCCTTGAACGAGCCTTTCATCTGATTGCCCCCGCCCGGATGGTCCACGATTAGGCGCAACGTAGTGGCCTGCATCTCAGGCCCGTGCGTGTCCTTGAAGTGCAGCTCGCGAGTGCCAAGCTCGAATCCATCCGGGGTGTTGCGTCCGGACAGCCGCCCCTGCAGGTTCGACAGCTCGAGCAGCGGGAGCTCCGGCCCGAGCTTGGCCACGACGTTGGACAACGCAAGGTCGGCCGCCACACGGCGCACCTTGCCCTCGACCAGCGTTGCCCACACCCGCACCGCGCCTTCGCCGCGCCGCACATCGACCGGGTAGTCGAGCCACGCCCGCCATGCGGCAAGGTCGGTGTTGCCGACTTCGGCAAACAGGCGGCCGTTCCATGCGCGCGGCTGCGTGATCGTGCGGCCCACCAGCTCCGCCCTGACCTCGACCGAGGCGCCAAGCCCGCCGGGCGGGCGCGCCGAGAAGCCGGCGGCATGCTCGTCGCCGTCGTTCTGCAAGCGGAAATTCAGGCTGGACAGCCTGAGCGGCGGCGCCTTGCGCAGGTCATCATGCCAATCGATGTCGGCGTTGTGCACGACGATTTCGCGCTGGGAAAGCACCCAGTCGGTGAGCTTGCCGCCGCCTTGCTTCTCAGGCTCGAGGAGTATCCCCGCGACCGTGATGCCGCCCTGCGCATCGCGCCGCACCGAGAGCTTCAGCTCCTCGATTTCGAGCGCGTGGAGGCGCAAATCGAGGAACAGAAGCGACCGCCAAGCGATGACATTGACTACGCTTGGCAGCACCAGCGCCTCGCGCCCGCCCGCGTCGAACAGGCGCACGTTAACCAGTTCGAGCTGCGGGCGCAGGCCGCGCCAGTCGGCGCTGATCCGCTCGACCGTCACCGGCAATCCCACGGCCTGCGTCACCGCCTCGACGATGTCGGTGCGATAGCGCTCGATGTTCGGCAGCACCCAATAGCGCAACGTGAGGAAAAGGATCGCAACCGCGAAAAACGCCGCCCAGAGGAGCGCCTCGGCCGCGCGCAGAACTACGCGCATCCCCCTGGTCGCGGAACCGGTCGCGCCGCCGCCCAGTTCGCCGCCGGCCCCGATACCGCTCTCCTCCGTGCCCGACCGCGTTTGCATGCTGCTCGGCATTGCCCCTATAGTTGCGTGGTCATTTTAACTGTAAATATCCGATCCGATTCGGAATTCCGCCCGATGAGCCCGGTCGAAGGCGCGCTCGCCGCGCACCTCGCGAAGTCACGCTACGCCACCCGGCTGATTCAGGCGAGGCCCACGCTCGCCACTGAGTTGGACGCTGCCGGCGCGAATGCGTTCTCGCGTGCGGAAATTGACGCGGCCCTCAGCAGGGTGCCCGAAGCCGACGAACAGACTGTGCGGCGAGTGCTGCGACAGTTGCGCCAGCGAGTGCT
>JBBQNG010000327.1:0-4565 GCA_038329645.1 Burkholderiales bacterium | reverse complement strand
TTCTTCGTCCTGGGCGCGGGCCGGCGCGCCCAGGCGACGGCGTCAGCGATATCGCCTTCGGTCAGCTCGAGCTCGGCAAGCTTCGAGCGCACCGCATCCGCGCGCTGGATGCGCACCGGCGTGAGCACGATCTGCCCGCCCCTCGCCTCCACCTCGAAGTATTCGGCCGGGCCGACGGCGTTGGTCACGGCCTTGGGGAGGGTGAGCTGGTTCTTGGCGGTGAGTTTGGCGAGCATGGCGGAAGTGGCGAAGTAAGGAATCCTTACTTTAGCAGTTTTGCGGGGCGGGGTAAACGGCGCGGGGAATGCTGCCAATTTTTCGAGGAAGGCCGCGCCGTTGCTGGGTAAGAGGGCGAAATGCTGCCATAGGACTGCCTGCTTGGAATACTGCTTGTAGGCGAGGACTTTGTTCCTGCCTCGCTTCAAGGTCGCAATTTGTGACCTCGGAGCCCGAATCGCTGCAATTCAGAGGTCCGTGTACTTCTTGCTGGATCCCCTCGCCTTTTCGATGGGGTACTTCTGTGCATTTTCCAGCAACTTTTCCGCCGCCGCTTCGAGCAGATCTATGTCGAGCTTATCTGCGAGGCGGATGAGATAGAGCATGACGTCCGCCATCTCCTTGCGCACCGCCAGGCGTTCCTTGGGCGCCATTGATTGACTCTGCTCATTTGTCAGCCATTGAAAATGCTCAAGCAGTTCTGCCGCCTCGACTTTGAGGGGCATTGCCAGGTTCTTGGGTGAATGAAACTGATCCCACTCCCGGTCCGACGCGAATTGCCTGAGGCGATCCCGCAGATCATGGAGGCCGGCACGGGAATCAGGGTCTGCGGATGCACTCATGCTTTAATCCTGTTCAGGTGGCGATGAGGTCGCCGAAGGGGTGACGCGGTTCTGGCGGGGCATGTTGTTCTGAAGGGAGGGAACCCGCCTGCAATCCTCTCCACCAGGCCTCATATTTTCTTGCGTCCAAGCCAGTAGGGTTCCTTGAGCAGGTTCTTCTGGATCTTGCCGATGGGCGTTTTCGGGAAATCGCTCACGAACTTGATCAGGCGCGGACGCTTGTGGCGCGCGAGGCGGGCTTCGCACTGCGCGATCACCGCCTCTTCGGTCAGGCTGGCGCCGCTCCTGAGGGCGATGTATGCAGCGGGCAATTCGCCGAATTTCTCGTCGGGGATGCCGAACACGGCGCACTCGGCCACCTCCGGCAGCAGGTAGAGCACGTCTTCGATTTCTTTCGGGTAGACGTTCTCGCCGCCGGAAATCAGCATGTCCTTGGCGCGGTCCAGCAGGGTGATGAACCCCTCTGCATCGATCGTGCCGACATCGCCGCTGAATCCCCAGCCCGGCAGTTTTTCAGGGAACTTGTAGAACGCGGCGGTCTGCTCCGGCTCGTTGTAATACTCGAGCATCAGGTTGTCGCCGCGCGAGGCGATCTCGCCTATCTCGCCAATCTCGCCCGCAGCGCCCGGCAGAACCGGTTCGCCGTCGAGGTCGAACAGCGCAACGTCGACATTGAACGCCGCGCGGCCGATGCTGCCGAGCCTGGCCGGCAGGTACCAGTGGCGCAGGCTGGTGAGCACGCCCATCTCGCTCTGGCCGTAGATCTGCGTCAGCCGAAGATCGGGCAGGCGGCGCAGCAGCTCGGCCTGCACCCAGTCGGGCATCGGCGCGCCGGCGAATGACAGCTTGGTCCAGCTTGCCAGCCGCGCGGCGTCGAACGCCGGGCTGCCGACCAGCGCGTTGGCCTGCGTCGGCACCATGAAAGCGGCAGTCACGCCGTCGCGCGCGCAGGTGTCGACGAATTTCTCCGGCGACCACGGCGTCACGAACGTGCACGTGGCACCCACCAGCATGGCCGGCTGGAACATGATGTTGAGCGCGGCGACGTGGAACAGCGGCGTGGTGATGGCAACGATGTCGCGCTCATCGATCGCCTCTTCCACGACCACCGTGTGGGCGGTCAGCGCGCGGCTGCGATGCGAGCAGAGCACCCCCTTCGGTCGCCCGGTGGTGCCGCCGGTGTAAGTCATGCAAAAGGGATCGCGCTCGTCGATGTCGAGCCCCGGATCGGACGCGGGCTGGTCCGCAATGAAGTCCGCGAACACCCTGGGCCCGGGCCGCTCGCCGGGCCATGCGGATGGGGAGGCACCGGCACTTTCCGGAGAGTCGATGCGGACCAAAGTGGCAATGCGCGGGCAGCGTGCGGCGGCGGACGCGGCCTTGTCGGCAAACAGCGCGTCGTAGAACAAAACCTCCACATCGGCCTTCTCGAGCACCCAGGCCAATTCGTCGGGCGCGTACAGGACCGAGACGTTCACCAGCACGGTGCCGGCGCGCGCGACGCCGAAAAAAACGATGGCGTACTCGGGCAGGTTGCGCGCGAGGATCGCCACTTTCGCGCCCTTCGGCAAACCCAGGGCGATGAGGGCATGGGCGAGCTGGCTGGCGCGGGCGTCAAGCTCCGCGTAGGTGAGTTCAGCTGCATCACGGCGCACCGCCACCTTGGCCGGAAAGCGCCCGGCCGAGCGGCGCAGCAGGTCGCCGGTCAGCATGGACACGGCGCCGGTTTTGTCGCGACGCCTGTGCGGGCGCGGGGTGCAGGTGTTGTTGCGGGGCTAGGCATCGGTGACGGAGTTCACGACGACAGTTCGGGGTGGTTGGCGACAAGCCAGGCAGTCACTTCGCCAAGTAGCCGTTCCGCCTCTCCAATGCAGGTGGCGAGCGATGCTGCGTCAATCTGCTTGCCGGTGTAATCGGATAAGTTGCGCTTGTTGCGCAGCGTATCCAGCACGGCGACGCGCGGTCCGGAAAGGCCGATGGTTTTCGGCAGCGACTGGATCACTGTCTGATGGTGTCCCGGCACTTTGGTATCCGGCCGGAAGCCGTTTGCCATCAGTGCCGACAGGGCAGACTGCATGACGCACTTGTACGCCGCGTCGAAGCGGTTCTCGATGCTGATGGTCTCCACTCGCGCGTCGGCAAGATTTCGGCGCGCAGCCACCAGCAAGTCGCTAATCTCGGCGCGGTCGGTGACGTGCCGCTTGAGCTGGCCGATCTTGAGCAGATTATCCAAGCTCATCGGCCACCCCGGTCACAAAGAGCTTGGGCTCCCCCATCACCCGCAGCACGAATCGGTCGCCCCTTGCGCGCTGCGCCGCGAATTCTGCTCGGCTCATTACCACAGGGTTGACCTCGCGTCCCAGCCGCTCGCGCAGCGGCGAAACTTGACCCACCACCTCGGCGAAACTCGCTTCGCCGAGAACGAAGAGGTCCACGTCGCTCGTCGACGTTTCGGTTCCCTGGGCCATGGAACCGAAGACAAAAGCGGCTTCGATGTGGTCGGCGAGCGGCGCAAGCGCTTCGCGCAGCAAATCGGCCATTCCCGCTGTCTTGCGAAAAATCCCGGCCAATTCAGGAAAGATCGGGCAGGCCCGATTGGCCTGATACCGCACCTGATTGCCGGCAGGCTCGCGAAGCAGCAAGCCAGCCTCGGTGAGCGCGCGCAGTTCCCGGTGCAGAGAACCCGCGGGGACCCCGGTCAATCTGGAGATTTCCCGCACGTGCAGGCTGGCTTCCGGGCGTAACAGCAGCAGCCCGAGCACCTGGCGGCGATAGGCGTTGAAAAGCAGCGTGACTGGGTCGGAGGACATGTAGTGTTCTCAAGTTCGCTTCAATTGTAGCTAGTTTGAGAACGCTTTTGAAGCTACCCGCATTGCGATCGGGATCATGCGACCCCGAGTATCTGCCGCCGTCCAAACCTGCCTTTTTTTCCATAGGTCCGCGTCCCTATTGGCTCTTATGACGAAATGCTGCCATCGGTAGTTCTAATTTTGCAGCTAAGACGGCGTGATTCGTCTCTTTGCCAGGGGCCACCGACCGTCAATATCTCGCCCTCCTGCAGGATTACTACGCCGACCATCGCGTGCTGCCCTCCTACGCGTGCGTTGCGATCCAAGCCTTCCGTGGCCGAAATGGTCCAGCGCCTTAAATCGGGGGAATTGCTGGAGAGCGCGCCGGACAGGCGCCTCAAGCCCGGGCGCCGGTTCTTCGAGCGCAGCGTGGCCAGGAGCGTGCGCGCCGGTGTTCCCAAGCCCGCGGTCGATCATCAAGGTCAAAGGCGACTCGATGATCGATGCCGGCATTCTGGATGGCGATACGGATGTCGTGGAAAAGCGCGCCAGCGCGAACGTCGGTGACATCGTCGTCGCGATCGTCGACAACGAGTTCACGCTCAAGCGGCTGGATCGGGAGAAGGGTCGCTTTGTTTTGCGGCCGGCGAATAAGGCTTACTCGGTAATTCGCCCGGGGAAGGATTTGGAGATTTTTGAGGTGGTGACTGGGTTGTTCAGGAAATATGCGGCGCATTCGCGAGTGGCGCGAAGCATTGCTCATTCATCGCCGGCCAGTGGCTTGCGCTGGGGTACTTTGTCCAGAACCCCTCGCAACGCTGCCGGGTCGGCACGGTCAGCGCGGGCGCGCAGATAGCCTTCGGCGGCCAGCGCAGCGATTTTCTCCGTCACCGCACTCATGACGAACTGATCGATGGGCACGCCCTCCAGGTCGGCC
>JBBQNG010000326.1:0-4628 GCA_038329645.1 Burkholderiales bacterium | reverse complement strand
GTTGCGGATGCACCGCTGCGGAACGAATCGACTGGGCATTGGCGCGAGAGCAGGCTTGACCGGCCGGCCGAGGTCAAGACGAACAGGTCCACCTCTGCCGCGCTCGTCCACTGCGCACTCATGCGACAGAGCTTGCCCGCGTCGTCGTGGTAGCGAAAGCGGCGGAGATGCGCGACAGGTCCTTGTAGTAGTGCACCGTTTCGGTGGCGGCGATCTCGGGTGCCGAGGCGAATGCCGAGCCGGTGAGCGCGTGGAAGAAAGCACGCAGCTTGTTGGCCGAGGTATGCACGATGTGCCCGGCGAGCGCCTTGTCGAATTCGATCGAGGCGGCCGCGCGGTCCTCGCTCCTGGCCGCGAGCATTTCGCGCAGCACGTAAGGATGGCAGCGGATCGCGCCCTGCCCGAATACGATCAGGCTGCGCGTGAGGATGTTGGCGCCTTCGACCGTAATTCCGACCGGCACCACCTGGTAGCCGCGGCCGACCCAGTTGTTGGGCCCCAGGCAGATGCCCTTGCCGCCGTGGATGTCCATCGCGTCGTCGATCAGCTTCCTCACGCGCTCGGTCATGTGCAGCTTCATGATCGCCGAGACCACCGAGGGCTTCTCGCCCGCGTCGACCGCGCCCGCGGTCATGATGCGCGAGGCGTCCATCATGTAGGCGTTGGCGGCGATGCGGCCCAATGCCTCTTCGACGCCTTCGAGCTTGCCGATCGGGGTCCTGAACTGGCTCCTCACTCGCGCATAGGCGCCGGTGTAGCGCGCCATGGCCTTGGCGCCGCCGACCGACGAGGTCGGCAGCGAAATGGCGCGGCCCGCCGCGAGGCAGTTCATGAGCATCATCCAGCCTTTGCCCGCGTACTCGCGGCCGCCGATGATCCACTCGAGCGGCATGAATACGTCCGTGCCGGAGTTCGGGCCGTTCTGGAACACCGCGTTGAGCGGCAGGTGGCGCCGGCCGATGTTGACCCCGGGCGTGCCGGTCGGCACGAGGGCACAGGTGATGCCGAGATCCTCCTCGCCGCCGAGCAGTTTCTCGGGGTCGTACAGGCGGAACGCAAGACCGAGCAACGTCGCGACCGGGCCGAGCGTGATATAGCGCTTGTCCCACGTGACGCGCATGCCGAGCGTTTCCTTGCCCTGCCACACGCCTTTGCAGACTACGCCGAAGTCGGGAATCGAGGCGGCATCCGAGCCGGCTTCCGGGCTCGTGAGCGCAAAGCATGGCACTTCCTGTCCCTTCGCAAGGCGCGGCAGGTAGTGGTTTTTCTGTTCTTCGGTGCCGTAGTGCAGCAGCAGTTCGGCCGGTCCGAGCGAGTTCGGCACCATCACGCTCACCGAGGCGGCGTTCGAGCGGGTAGCGAGCTTCATCACCACTGCGGAGTGGGCGAGGGCGGAGAACTGCAGGCCGCCGTATTTCTTCGGGATGATCATCCCGAGGAAGCCCTGGTCCTTGATGTACTGCCACACACGGGGCGGGAGGTCGTAGCGCTCGTGCGTGATCTCCCAGTCGTCGATCATCGCGCAGAGCTCCTCGCACGGGCCGTCGAGGAAGGCCTGTTCCTCGGAGGTAAGGCGGGCTTCCGGCGTGCGCAGCAGCTTGTCCCAGTCCGGCTTGCCGGAGAAGAGGTCGCCGTCCCACCACACCGTGCCCGCGTCGATGGCTTCCTTCTCGGTCTGCGACATGTCGGGAAGGATGCGGCGGTAGACCGAGAGGACGGGATTGCTGAACACCGCGCGCCGGATCGGGGGCACAAGCGCGATCACGGCGAGGAGGGCGACGATGATGAGGACGGTGGTGAGCATGGATAGGTCTCCTTCGCTTCGTTGTACTGCTGTACTGCTTGGCTCTCAGGCGGCCTTGCGGACAGTGCTTGAGGACGAACCGGGCAGCGGGGCCAGCAGCCCCGCGGTAAGGAACTGGACCAGCCGCTCCTGCAGCGCGCGCGAGTCGTGGCGGTCTTCGGGCTTGAACCCGGCGATCAGCTGGACGGTGTCGGTCGCGGCGAGCGTGTATGAAAGCGTGCCGAACATGAAATGCATGCGCCAGAACAGCTCGCCCGCGGGCAGCTCGGGCAGCGCGCGCGCAAATGCGGCCTTGAAGCGCTCCATGGTGGCGGCGTACATGCGCCCAATCAACGTGCGGATCGGTTTTGCCGGCTCCGTGTAGGTGCGACCGAGCAGGCGCACGAAGTTGCGCCCGCCATTGCGGCCGTCCTCGATCATCGCGAGCGATTCGCCGATGAAGGCGCGGATGATCGCCTCAGGCGAAAGCGGTTCGCCGCCGGCTTCCTTCTCGAGCCGGTCGAGCTCGGCGAGGCGGGCGGCGTTCATCGGGTCGAGGCGGCGCTGAAACACCGCTTCGATGAGCGCGTCCTTGGAGCCGAAGTGGTAGTTGATCGCGGCGAGGTTCACGCCGGCCTTGGTGGTGAGCAGGCGCATCGAGGCGCCTTCGAATCCGTGCTGCATGAAAAGCTCTTCCGCGGCGTCGAGGATTCGGCGGCGCGTTTCGTGCTGGGGTTTTACGGCGCGTAGCGTCATGGTGGGGAGGGCTCAAGGATTCAAACGAACGTTTGAATAATACAAAGGGCGCGGGCCGGGGTCAACCCCGCCGTGTGGCGGGCTTCACGCCATGTAAGGCAAGATCCGGGCGATCAATCACTGTCTGCAGCCCCTTGAATGGCTCTGCTGATCCAGCACTTCAACCCAACAAAGGTTTCCATGCCAAAAAGCGACGTCCTTAAATTCAGCACGTTGCTTCTGCAAGTGGCGGGTCGAATTGCCACCATCACCTTGAACCGGCCTGCGCGTCTGAATGCCATCAATGGCGCCATGCCAGGCGAAATCCGCGCGTCCGTAGAAGCCGCTAACGCCGATGATCGCGTGCATGTGATCGTGCTGCAAGGTGCGGGTAAAGCCTTTTGCGCCGGTTACGACCTCAAGGAGTATGCGCAGGGCGATGCCACCAACCTGTACACCCAGCCCATGCCCTGGGACCCGATGCTGGACTACAAGCTCATGAAAAAGAACACCGAGGACTTCATGAGTCTGTGGCGCTCCTACAAGCCCACTATCGCCCGCGTTCACGGGTATGCGGCGGCCGGTGGTAGCGACATAGCCACTTGCTGCGACTTCATCGTGATGGAAGACAAGGCTCGCATTGGCTACATGCCGGTGCGGGTGTGGGGCTGCCCGACTCCGGCCATGTGGGTGTATCGGCTGGGTGCCATGCGGGCCAAGCGCCTGATGTTCACCGGCGACCTGATTGACGGCAAGCAGGCTCTGGAGTGGGGACTGGCCACCGACATCGCACCCCTGGCCGAACTCGACGCCACGGTCAGGAAATTGGCCGACCGCATTGCGGGAGTGCCTAAAAACCAGCTGATGATGCTCAAGCTGGTCATCAACCAGGCAGTGGAGCACATGGGGCTGGAGCAGACGCAGATGTTCGCAACCGTTTTTGACGGTATTACACGCCACTCGCCAGAAGGCCTGTGGTTCAAGCGTTACGCAGAAAAATATGGCTTCCCTGCCGCGGTGGAGTGGCGAGACAGTGGTCGCCCCCTGCCCGAGCCCGGCCCAGGCAGTCAGGGCGACGACTTCATGACACCCCCCGCACCGGATGCGCGCTCGCTTTGGTCCCGGGACATTGCCGGTAAACGTTCAGGCAAGAAAAAGGGGCTCAAAGTCAGCAAGAAGTCCCGGACAGACACCCATGCCAAGGCACCGGTGCCGCCTGGCAAGGGCAAGGACAAAAAATCCCCCAAGAAAAAATAGCAAACGGGCTATGCCGGTGGCGGCAAGTGCATGGAAGGTGGCGACGGCAAGCCGCGGCCGCGCACGGTCGAGCTGCGCGTGCTCTTGGAGTTCTTCAGCAATTTGGGGCAACTCAGGTTTCCTGCGAATTGTCCTCATCTTTTTTGTGGATGAAAAAATTCTAAGCCTATGAACACGTTAGGCCATTCATGTTTTTCGCGGTCCCCACCCGGGACGATCTTCATATCGGCGATAATCGCCCCATGTCGGCAGTACCCTCCGCTTCCCCGCACTCCCCCCCCTCCGTCCCAAGCCCGCTGAACCAGCCCCGGCGCAGCGAATGGCGCACGATCATCGGGCTGCTGCCTTACCTGTGGGAGTACCGCTGGCGCGTCGCGCTGGCCCTGGTCCTGCTGGTGGCCGCCAAGCTCGCCAATGTGGCGGTGCCGCTGGTGATGAAGTCGATCGTCGACGACCTCGATCCCACGCTCGCCGTGATCGCGGTGCCGCTGGTGTTGCTGGCCACGTACGGCATCCTGCGCTTCATGACCACGTTGTTCGCCGAGCTGCGCGACGTGGTGTTCGTGCGGGTTGCACAGCGGGCGATCCGCCGGGTGGCGCTGGGCGTGTTCCGGCACCTGCACGATTTGTCGCTGCGCTTTCACCTCGACCGCCAGAGCGGCGGGATTACGCGCGACATCGAGCGCGGCACGCGCGGCATCTCGACGCTGTTGTCCTACCTGATCTTCTCCATCATCCCGGTGATCCTCGAGTTCGCGCTCGTCGCAGCGGTCCTGCTGGCCAGGTTCGACTGGCGGTTCGCCGCGATCACCTTCGGCGCGGTGGCCGCGTACATCGCCTACACGTTCTTCAT
>JBBQNG010000325.1:0-4632 GCA_038329645.1 Burkholderiales bacterium | reverse complement strand
CGTATACCAGCGCGGCGAGACGTAGGCGTGAGCGCCATGGAACACGACCAGCACTTCATCCGCATCTTCTCCTTCGTAAAACGCTTCCCATTGCGGATTGTTCTTCGCCATGTGAGCGACGATCACCAGGCCCTTTTCACGCTCCTCGATGAGCACCGGCAGGTGCGAGGCGCGCGGCTCGCCTCCGGTGGCCGTGAAGACCACCGCAAAGTTGTTCGCGCGCATGAATTCGAGGACTTCGGCGCGGTTTTCGATCTGGTTGTAAGGAGGCGAATACATGGCTGGGCTCGTCAGGGGGTCGAATCGGGAATCAACAGGGCGATCGCCTGCGCGGCGATGCCTTCGCCGCGTCCGGTGAAGCCCAGGTGCTCGGTGGTCGTGGCTTTCACGTTGATCGCAGCGGCCGCGACGCCGAGGTCCGCGCTGATGTTGGCGACCATCTGCGCGATATGCGGGGCCATGCGCGGCGCCTGGGCAATGATCGTCGCGTCTACATTGCCTGCGCAAAGATGGGCTGCCTTGACCTTTTGCGCAACGGCGCGCAGCAGGACGCGGCTGTCTGCGCCTTTGTACGCCGGGTCGGTATCGGGGAAATGCCTGCCGATGTCGCCCAGGCCCGCGGCGCCCAGCAGCGCATCGCAGATCGCATGGATCAGCACGTCCGCATCCGAATGCCCTTCGAGGCCTTTCTCATACGGGATCTGCACACCGCCGATGATGAGCTTCCTGCCCGCCACCAAAGCATGCACATCGAATCCCTGCCCTATCCTCATGGCGCCTCCAGCATGGACTGCGCGATGGCGATATCTTCGGGAAAAGTCACCTTCAGGTTGCGCCGGCTGCCGGCAACCAGGCGCGGCTGCAGGCCGAGCATTTCGACCGCGCTCGCCTCGTCGGTAACGGTTGCGCGCGCGGCGCGCAGCGCCTGGGCGAGCAGCCCGGCACGGAACATCTGCGGGGTCTGCGCGAGCCACAGGTGGCTGCGGTCTTCGGTGCCCGCGACGCGCTGCACGCCGGCCTCGTCTTTTTTGACGCGCTTGACCGTCTCGGCCACCGGCAGCGCGAGCAATCCGCCGATCTCGTCCCCGCTCACTTCCGCGATCAGCCTGTCCAGGTCCGCGCGCGGCAGGCAGGGGCGCGCCGCATCGTGAACCAGCATCCAGTCATCCGCGTCAACCGCATCCATTGCCGCGATCACACCGTTCAGCACCGAATCGCGCCGCGTGGCGCCGCCGCAGAAAAGCGGCTCCAGATGCCCGTCGAATTCGCTCCAGTCGTGCTGCGCAAACGACTTGTCGTCGGGCGCAAGGACCACAAATACGGTTTCTACAGGGGGCACGGCGACGCACCGGATCGAGTGGTGCAGCATCGTCCGGCCGGCCAGCTGCAGGTACTGCTTGGGCGTCGCGGCGCCCATCCGGGCGCCCGTGCCTGCGGCCGGGATCAAGGCGAAGTAGGGCAACGGGGCGACCTGTCGGGATTTGTCAAATTATTGCGGAAATTCAAGCCTGTATAATTACATGACGCGTTCCACCGGACAAGCGGAAACCCCTCGCTTGCCGGTGAACGCTTTTTGTATTTGCGTTCCTGACGATGCACCGCGACACGCTTCCTGCGCCTAGCGCAGCCCCCTCACGGCGCCGGTTGACCCGGCTGGCCGGGTCGAGCGACGCCCTTGCCATCGCACGGCTTGCCGCCGAAGGCCGCCCGCTGGCCGTGATCAGCGCGACCGCGCTCGACGCGCAACGGCTGGTCGACGAGATCCGATGGTTCGCGCCGCAGCTGCGCGTGTTCCTGCTGCCCGACTGGGAAACGCTGCCGTACGACAATTTCTCGCCCCACAACGACCTCGTTTCCGAGCGCCTGGCCACGCTCTACCAGATCCAGCGCGGCGAGTTCGACATCGCGGTTGCGCCCGCCTCCACCGCGCTCTATCGCCTCTGCCCGCCGGCCTATCTTGCCGCGTACACGTTCTTCCTCGAAGCGGGCAAGAACCTCGACCCCGAGGCGCTCAAGGCGCAGCTGCTCACGGCAGGCTATGCGCATGTGACTCAGGTCGTGGCGCCCGGCGAGTACTGCATCCGCGGCGGCATCATCGACCTGTTCCCGATGGGCAGCGCGCTGCCGTACCGGATCGACCTCTTCGACGAAACCATCGAGTCGATCCGCACCTTCGACGTCGACAGCCAGCGCACGCTGTACAAGGTCAACGAAGTGCGCCTGCTGCCGGCGCGCGAGTTCCCGCTCGACGAGGCGGGCCGCGCAAAATTCAGGACGCGGTTCCGCGAGATCTTCGAAGGCGATCCTTCGCGCAAGGGCATGTACCGCGACGTCTCCAACGGCATTCCTGCAGCGGGTGTCGAGTATTACCTGCCGCTTTTCTTCGATTCGGTCGCGACCCTCTTCGACTACCTGCCCGCCGGGGTCACGGCCGTGATGCATCGCGACGTGTCCGCGGCGGTGCTGGCGTTCTGGCGCGACGCGGCCTCGCGCTACAAGCTCCTCTCGCACGACCCGGAAAAGCCGCTTTTGCCGCCGGCGCAGATTTTTGTTCCTGCTGAAGAGTTCTACGTAAAGCTGCAGGCGTACGCCCGGGTCGACGTGGCGGCGCCGCCGGAAGAAGGCACTTTGCTCGCGACCGAAGATACGGTTGAGGAATTCCACACTACGGCGCTCCCTGACCTGGCGGTGGATCGCCGCGCCAACGACCCACTATCGAAGCTCAAGGGCTTCCTCGACAACTGCGGCCTGCGCGTTTTCCTCGCCGCCGAATCGCCTGGGCGACGCGAAACGATGGCCGGCTACCTGGCCGAGTACGGGCTCAAGCCGGCGCCGGTCGCGGACCTGCCGGCCTTCCTCGCGGGACTGGAGGCTTTCGCGATAGGCGTGGCGCCGTTGGCCAACGGGTTTGCGGTGCCGGCCGAAGGCTGGTGCATCGTCACCGAGAGCGAGCTCTATGCCGGCACGGTGCGCCAGCGGAGCGCGCGCTCCGAGGCAAGCAAGTCCTCGGTCGAAGGCATGCTGCGCGACCTCTCGGAGCTGAAGATCGGCGACCCGGTGGTGCACGCGCAGCACGGAATCGGACGCTACGTCGGGCTCATCAGCCTGGACCTGGGCGAAGGGGTCACCGAGTTCCTGCATCTCGAATACGACGGCGGCGACAAGCTTTACGTGCCGGTGGCGCAACTCTCGGTCGTTTCCCGTTACAGCGGCGCGCAGCCCGAAGTAGCGCCGCTCCACAAGCTTGGAAGCGGCCAGTGGGACAAGGCGAAACGACGTGCGGCGCAGCAGGTGCGCGACACGGCGGCCGAATTGCTTGCGCTCTACGCCAAGCGCGCCGCGCGCAAGGGCCACGCGTTCGAAATCAAATCGCACGACATGGAGGCTTTCGCCGACGGGTTCGGCTTCGAGGAGACCGACGACCAGGCCACGGCCATAGACGCCGTGATCCAGGACATGACTTCGGGCAAGCCCATGGACCGCCTGATCTGCGGGGACGTCGGGTTCGGCAAGACCGAGGTCGCGCTGCGCGCCGCGTTCCTTGCGGTGGCCGGCGGCAAGCAGGTCGCCCTCCTCTGCCCCACCACGCTGCTGGCCGAGCAGCACTTCCAGACTTTCTCGGACCGCTTCGCCCACGTCGCCGACCAGTGGCCGGTGAAGATCGCGGAGCTCTCGCGCTTCCGCACCGGCAAGGAAGCCACGCAGGTGATCAAGGATATGGCCGCAGGCGCGGTCGATATCGTCATCGGCACCCACAAGCTGATCTCCAAGGACGCCAAGTTCGCTCGCCTGGGGCTGGTCATCATCGACGAGGAACACCGCTTCGGCGTGCGCCAGAAGGAGGCGCTCAAGGCGCTGCGCGCCGAGGTCGACGTGCTCACGCTTACCGCGACGCCGATCCCGCGCACGCTTGCGCTGTCGCTCGAGGGATTGCGCGAATTCTCGGTGATCGCGACCGCGCCGCAGAAGCGCCTGGCGATCAAGACCTTCGTGTCGCCGTGGTCCGAGGGCATCATCCGCGAAGCGTCGCTGCGCGAGCTCAAGCGCGGCGGGCAGGTTTACTTCCTGCACAACCAGGTCGATACCATCGACAACATGAAGGAGAAGCTCGCGCGCCTGCTGCCGGAGGCGCGCATCGCGATCGCGCACGGCCAGATGAGGGAGCGCGAGCTCGAGCGCGTGATGCGCGAGTTCACCCAGCAGAAGCACAACATCCTGCTGTGCTCGACCATCATCGAGACCGGCATCGACAACCCGCACGCCAACACCATCCTCATCAACCGCGCCGACAAGTTCGGCCTCGCTCAGCTGCACCAGCTGCGCGGGCGCGTCGGGCGCTCGCACCACCAGGCCTACGCCTACCTGCTGACGCCCGATGAAGAGGCGCTCGGCGCGCAGGCGAAGAAGCGGCTGGAAGCGATCCAGATGATGGAGGAGCTCGGCTCGGGCTTCTACCTCGCGATGCACGATCTCGAGATCCGCGGCGCGGGCGAAGTGCTGGGCGACTCGCAGTCGGGTGAGATCCAGGAAATCGGCTTCTCGCTCTACACCCAGATGCTCGAACGCGCGGTGCGCGCGCTCAAGGCCGGCAAGATCGTCGACCTCGAGCAGCCCATCGACCTGACCACCGAA
>JBBQNG010000324.1:0-4687 GCA_038329645.1 Burkholderiales bacterium | reverse complement strand
GAAAGCGAAGCGCCCACGACCGGTTAAGTGGCGCAAGTAATCTATTCCGGCGAGGCGCTGGCCGATCTGGAACGCCTCGGGGAATTCCTGCTGGAGCAATCCCCAGCGTCAGCGCCCGCAGCGTTGATGAAAGTGACACGGGCGATTGAGATATTGGCCGACCACCCATTGATCGGCCGTCGCGTGGAAGGGGAGCTACGCGAACTGGTCATCTCGCGCGGTACCTCCGGATACCTGGCCCTGTATTGCTTCGACGTCGTCGCGGAGACGGTTAGGCTGTTGCGAATCCGGCATCAGCGCGAGGCGGGATACAGGGATTAGGCCGCGGGCTGGATCCGGTTTCTCCTCTAGGAACATCAATGGCAGCAATCGGGCCTGCATCCTAAGAGCGGCGCAGGTGTTTTTGATAATTTGGCAGTAATCCGTCTGCAGCTTCCACTCCAATTCTATGCCGCCCCGAACACCCGCCCCAGCATCAGCGGCGAGATCACTTCCACGTTCTCCGCCAGCGGATACGCGTCCAGCACCGGCGCAACCACATAGGCGCGCTCGACGCCAAGATCCTCGCAGGCATTCCAGAATCCTTTCGTGACGGCCGGTGCGGTCGACAGCTTGACCTCGAAGCCGGTGCGCTTGCCGGCGTGCTCGACCACGAGGTCCAGCTCCGCGCCGGCCGAAGTGCGGTAAAAGCCGCTGGCCGCAAGCGGGGGGATGGCGGCAAGGACCTGCTCGATGACGAAACCTTCCCACGACAAGCCGCCGACCGGGTGGCCGTTCAGGTCGTCTGGCGTGGCGATGCCGAGTAGCGCGTGGAGAAGTCCGCTGTCGCGGACATACACCTTCGGCGACTTGACCAGTCGTTTGCCTACGTTCGCAAAATAAGGCGGCAGGCGCCGCAGCATCAGGGCATCGACGAGCAAGTCGAGGTAGCGCCCGACGGTCGTATGGGACACGCCCCCGAGCGCCGCCCCGAGCTGGGATGCGTTGGCCAGCTGCCCGTGCAGGTGCGCGCACATGCGCCAGAAGCGGCGCAGGGTCTCGGCGGGAATCGTCACGCCGAACTGAGGCAGGTCCCGAGCCAGGAAGGTCGCGATGAAATCGGTGCGCCAGGCGATCGAATCGGCATCGCTCGCGGCAAGAAAGCTGCGGGGAAAGCCGCCCCGCAGCCAAAGGGACGCGGCCTCCGCAGTCGCAAGCTCCTTCGCCCCAGCGAGGACCTCGTCGAGCAGGAAGGGCGTGAGCTCGAGGTACGCGACGCGCCCGGCAAGCGATTCTGCGGACTGGCGCAACAGCGCGCCTCCGGCCGAGCCAAGCAGCAGGAACCGGCCGGGGCGGCGGTCGGCGTCGATCTCCGGGCGCAAGGCCGGAAAAAGTGCCGGTACGGTCTGCACCTCGTCGAGGATCACCAGCTTGTCGCGGTGGCGCGGCAGGAAAAGATCGGGCCGTTCGAGCTGGGCTCGATCCGCCGCGCGCTCGAGGTCGAGAAAAAGCGCGCCGGGGGTGGATGCCGCAATCTCCCGCGCGAGCGTCGTCTTGCCCGCCTGGCGTGGTCCGAGGAGCACCACGGCCGGTTGCTGCTGGAGCCGGGAAGCGAGGAGCGCGTGAAGCTTGCGGTTAATCATCATTGTATTTTGAGCGATTGATGATCAAAATACAAGGTCCATGTGCATGCAGCGAAGTTCGGCGAGATAGTGACCCTCTCCGGTCCTCTCTGCCTCTTCGAGGGATTCCTCCACCACGGCCATTGCCTTTTCGCGCTCGCCGAGATGAATGCCGTGTTCATCACGATCGCCCATTTGGCCTCGAAAAGGTCGGGTCTGTTGCCGACGCGCCCGCTCAATTCGGCCAGCCGCGCGTTGGCTTGAGTCGCACCTACAGAGCCGTACCCGACAGCCGCGTAAAGCATCGGGCAGAGGTCTTCCGGCCCAGATCATCTTCATCACCATTCTGAATAGCCCGGACGTGGCGAACCCGGTGGTGAGCCTGCGGACGAATCATTACGGTTCTCCTGCGATGCGCCCGTTCCAGCCGCTGCGCGCTTCCAGGGTCGCCGCGAGGCGGAGCAGGTCCGCGTCGCGACGAAACCGCCCAACCAGCTGCACGGCAAGCGGCAAGCCGTCCGTCGCTAGGCCGACCGGCAGCGTGATCGCTGGGTGCCCAGTCAGGTTGAAAGGCATGGTGTAAGGGAACCAGGCCGCGCGGACTTCCGGCATCGACTGGCCGTCGATTTCGATCGGGTCGTAGAGGTTGTTGTCAATCGGCAGAGCGGTGCGCGTGAGCGTCGGCATCAACAGGGCATCGTATTTCTCCAGCCAGCCCTGGACGGTGCGGAACAACTGTCCGCGCTTGAATGCCGCAAGCTGGTAGTCGGTAGCGGAGAAGGCCTGCGCTTCTTCGACCTGGCGCACCAGGGTGGGTGTCATGATGTCGCGGTGCTTTTCGACAAGGGCCCCGAACCGCGCGCGCCATGTGGAGTGATTGATGATGCGCCACAGCGGCTCGATGGGCTCGAAGTCCACCTCGAGAGGCTCAATGATGGCGCCGGCTTCGGCGAGCAGGTTCGCCGTGCGGGCGAGGGCGGCGAGCACTTCACGCGATACCACGCGATTGCCCAGGCGCGGCAGCACGGCGACGCGTACTCCATTGAGGCTCCCGCGCGCCGCAACCGCGGCGAAATTGTCCGCGGGACCGAACGACCAGGGGTCGTTTGCATACGGCCCGGCCATCGCCTCCATCATGAGCGCAGTGTCGGCGACGGTTCGGGTAGTCGGCGTCACGTAGGTGTAGCCGCCGAAAAGGTCCGGCGCCTGGCTGTGCGGGATCACGCCTATGGTCTGCTTGATGCCCACGACGCCGTTGGCCGCGGCCGGGATGCGCGTGGAACCGCCGCCGTCGGTGGCTACCGCAAGCGGCGCAAGGCCGCTCGCCACTGCGCACGCAGCGCCGCCGCTCGACCCCGCGCACGAGCGCGCCGCGCTCCAGGCATTGCGGGTGCGGCCATATAGGGGCGCGTCGGTGAAAGCCTTGTGGCCGTACTCGGGTGTCGTTGTCTTGCCGACGAGAATTGCACCGGCCGCCTTGAGGCGTGCAATCGCCGCCGCGTCCGTCTGCGGGACGTTGCTGGCGTAAACCCTCGAACCATAGGTGGTTCGCACGCCGGCGGTGTCGATCAGGTCCTTGACGGTGAACGGGATGCCTTCGAGCAGGCGCAACGGCTCGTTGCGCGGCGTGCCTGCAATGGTCTGCGCCGATTCGCGCGCAGCCGCTCGCGCTTCCTCTGCGCAAATCGTGATGAAGCAGTTGAGCTCGGGCTGCAGGCGCTCGATTCGTGCCAGCACCGCGTCGACGATTTCGACCGGCGAGGCCTCGCGCGAGGCGATCAACGCGCGCAACTCTGTGGCTGTCCTGAGGCTGAGTTCTTCTTTTGCCACGCGCCGCCTCAGTTCTTGCGCACGTTCCAGTAGAAATTACCGGGGCCGGTGACGATGCCGCTGACGTTCTTCAACATCGCGCCGGGCTGGCGGTACTCGCCGATCGGCGCATGGGTGCCGACCTCGAAGGCGCGCGCCTGGATGGCTTCGGCGAGCTTTTTCTTTTTCGCTTCGTCGGTTTCGCGCAGGAACCGCGCGCGCAGGGTCTCGAGCCGCTCGTCCGTCGGCCAGCCGACGCCGGCCGATTTTTCGCCGCGCGCATCGAGCGCCGCATTGTTGATGGGATTCCAGATGTCCGGTGAATCCCACGCCGCAAAGATCAGGCCCCAGCCTTCCTTCTTCGCGCGCCGCCCGAGCATCGTCTGCCAGTCCATCACCTGCAGGTCGACCTTGAACCCGGCCTGGCGCAGCACCTGGGCGCCCACATCGGGCAGCTTGTTGATCGAGAAGATATCGGTGGGCTTGAGGATCACCACCGGCGTGCCGTCATAGCCCGATTCCTTCAATAGCGCCTGCGCCTTCTTCAGGTTCGACTTGGCCTGGATATCGCTGCCCGCGGTGTTGGCATAGGGCGTGCCGCAAGTGAACATCGAGGCGCACGTGGAATAAAGATCCTTCGACCCGACCTGCGCGCGCAGGAACGGCTCCTGGTTGAACGCTGCGATCGCCGCTCGCCGCACCGCAGCCGTGGTGAATGGCTTTTGCAGGTGATTGAAGCGCGCCATGAACTGGCGGCCGAGCGGCGTGTAGAAAAAAACCTGCACGTTCTTCAGCGCCTTGACGTTCTCGTACTGGTCGAACGCCACTTGCTCGACGAGGTCCGTCTCGCCGCGTCCCAGCGCCTGCACCTGGGTCTGCGGGTCGCGCAGCGCGAGGTTCCATTCGACGCGCTCGAAGTGGACCACCTTGCCGCCGGTGCTGCCCGAAGGCGGCTCCTTTCTCGGCACGTACTTCGGATTGCGCAGGTAGACCGCCTTGTCGCCGGGCTTGAACTCGTCGCGCTTGAAGACGTAGGGCCCGGAGCCGGTGTAGTCGTCGATCTGCTTGAACGCGTCGGTGTCGGCGACGCGCTTGGGCATGATGAACAGCACGTTCGAGGAGGGCTTGCCCAGTGCCTCGAGAAGGAACCCGCAGGCCTCGCGCAGGAAGATGCGGAAGGTGTCCGGCGCCGGCGTGTCCATGCGGTCGACGAAAGTGAACAGCGCAGTGCCCATCGCGTCGCGCTTGCCCCATCGCGCGAGCGAGGCGACGACGTC
>JBBQNG010000323.1:0-4700 GCA_038329645.1 Burkholderiales bacterium | reverse complement strand
GGTCAGCGACTTCCCCTTGTGCAGGATCAGCACGAAGGTGCCGCTCATCGCAGTCTCCAGCGCCATCAGGTTCACTTCACCATCGCCTTGGACCGCGTGACCGTCGCCGGCCGAAAAGAGCGCACCGTCGGCCCAGACCGGCAGGAACAGCGTGGTGCCGGCGACCAGCTCCTTGCAGTCCATGTTGCCGCCGAATTCGCGCGGCTCGACTGACGACACGGCGCCGTATTCGGGGCGCGGCGCGACCGCCATGATGCCGAAAAACGGCTTGAGCGGGATTGTCGGGCCGAACGGCAGCGTCGCGGTCATCTTCTGCCGGTCGAGCGGGATCTGCAGGATGCGCAGCATCGGGAAATCCTCGGGCAGCGTCCCGCGCAGGGGCTTGATGCCGTTATAGGACCAGTCGGTGCGCAGTTCCACGTTCTTGATACGCACTTCCAGCGTATCGCCGCGCTTGGCGCCGCGCACGGCCACCGGCCCGGTGAGGATGTGGGGGCCGAGATACGGCTTCACCTTCTCCAGGATCGCGCGGTGTTCGGGCAGGAGGTCAGTGCGATGCCCGACTTCGCCTGGACCGCCGGAGACGCAGTTGAGCGTGACCGTTTCGCCCGAGTCGATGGTGAGGTGGGGCTTGAGCTTCGCGTCGAAGTAGCCCCAGTGGACGTTCTCGGGCGAAGCGGTGAGGGTGTGTGGTTCGGGCATGGGGACATTCCTGGGCAGGCGATGGGTTTGCACTCCATCGTAGCAGAGGTAACATCGCGCATGCCCGCTGCCAGCAAGACCAAATCGATCGCGGCGCGCGCCTCCCGCATTGCCTCGATCCCCACCCTCGCCGATCGCATGGCCGTCGGCAAGGCACTGCGCGCGCAGATGCCGCGCTCCGCGCACGCCGTGGTGAGTGCGGCGCGGCGCGATCCCGTGCACCTGCTGCAGGCCTCCAATGCCGGGCGAATCACTCACCTGGTGCCGATCCGCTACGGCCGCATGCTGCATTCGCCGTTCACCTTCCTCCGCGGCTCGGCGGCGGTGATGGCCTGGGACCTCGGTCACCGGCCGCACTCGAAACTCATCACCCAGCTGTGCGGGGACTGCCACCTGGGCAACTTCGGCGGATTCGCAAGCCCCGAGCGCGCCCTGCTGTTCGGCATCAACGATTTCGACGAAACCCTGCCCGGGCCTTTCGAGTGGGACACGGCGCGGCTTGCCGCCAGTTTCGTGGTGGCTGCGCGCAGCACCGGCATCGCAGAACGCATTTGCAAGGACGCGGCCGCGACCGTAGTGCGCACCTACCGGACACGGATGGACGAGCTGGCGCGCATGCGCGCGATCGACCAGTGGTATCACCCGCTCGAAATGAATACGCTCGCCCAACTGGCTCGGGGTGCCGCGACCCGAAGGCGCCGGCGCAACCTGATCAACGAGGCGCGCAAGCGTACTTCCGACCGCATCTTCCCGCGGATCGCCGAGGTCGTCGGAGGCAAGGTGCGCATTGCCGACCATCCGCCGCTGATCTACCACCCGAGGAATGCCGCTTTCGCACGCGAGTCGGCGCAGTTCTGGAAACGCTACGTGGAGACGCTTCCGGAGGAGCGCCGCGTGCTGCTGGACCGCTACCGGCTGGTCGACATGGCCGTGAAGGTGGTGGGGGTGGGGAGCGTGGGGACGCGCTGCGCGATTGCGCTCCTGATGGCCGGCGCAGGCGACCCGCTGCTCCTGCAGATCAAGGAGGCGCGCCCTTCGGTGCTCGAGCCCTACGCGGGAAAAAGCCGATACCCGAACAACGGGCTCCGGGTGGTTGTCGGCCAGCGCATCCTGCAGGCCGCGGGCGATATCTTCCTGGGCTGGTCGCGGCTGGAATCGACCCAGGTGGATTACTACGTGCGCCAGCTGCACGACATGAAAATTTCGCTGGACCTCGAGGCCATGTCGGCATCCGAGTTCGTCGAGTACGCCGAAGCCTGCGGCTGGGCGCTTGCCCGGGCGCACGCGAAAGCAGTGGATCCCGCGGTCATCGCAGGCTACCTCGGGCGCGGGGATACTTTCGATCGCGCAACCGCGAAATTTGCCGTCGCCTACGCCGACCGCACGGAAAGCGACCACCGTGCGCTGGAAAAGGCGGCCAGGAGCGGACGTATCCGGGCAGTTACGGAAGAGGCCTGACCTTCGCCACGCACCGGCTCAGGCGATCGCCGGCTCCGCGGTCCTGCGCTTGCCTGCAGCCTTCGGCTTCCTGAAAGTGATATGGGGCTCCAGGCCGGCTGCGGTCGCCATGTTCAACAGGGATTCAAGCCCGAACAAACTGATCTTGCCACGCATCAGATCGGACATGCGAGGTTGCGTGATGCCGAACAGCGCGGCCGCGTCGGCTTGAATCATGCCGCTCGTTCTTACCCAGGCCTGCAGCGCCATCAACAACTCGGAGCGGGCACGCATGCCGGCGGCCAGCTGCGGCGTGTCTTCGATGGCATCCCAGACGCTGGAGAATCGTTTTCGTGCACTCACTGCTGTTTCTCCTTCATCAGGATTCTGAATCGCTTCCGGGCCAGCGTGATGTCCTGCTGGCTTGTCTGCCGGGACTTCTTCTGGAAGCAGTGCAGGACATACACCGCGTCAGCCAGCTTCGCGAGGTAGATCACACGGAATGCGCCAGAGCCGTCCCAGATTCTGATCTCCTTGACGCCTGCGCCAATTGCGATGATCGGCTTCCAATCGTCGGGCTCCTCGCCGCGCTGTACCTTATCCAGTTGAAACCCGGCGTCTCGTCTGGCGCCGTCAGGAAAGGCGCGGAGAGCCTCGAGGGCATCACCGAGAAACTCGGCTGGCTTGATCGTCACAAGCGCAGTATACAAGAACTTGTAACTGCGCGGCAAGCGGGCTCAAAATCCAAGCTTGCGCGATGCTACTATCGCGCGCCTCTGAAACCTGCGAAACCCATGGTGATGAATCCCGTTTATCTAGGCTACGACCAAGCCGGACTCGACGAGCAGTACAACAACCGCCTGCGCTGGCCGGACTACAAAGAGCACTTCGCCAACTGGCGCACCTGGAGCACGAAAACCTGCGCCACGCTCCCCTGTTATCTGGACCTCGCCTTTGGTCCGGGGCCGATGGAGGAGCTCGACATCCTGCCGGCGGACAATTTGGAGTCGCCGCTCTATGTCTTCATCCACGGCGGCTACTGGTACTCGCTCGACAAGGCCGACTACAGCTACGTAGCCGAAGGGTTCCGGCCGCATGGCATCGCCACCGCGGTCAACAATTTCGGCCTGGCGCCCGACACAAGCATGGACGAGATCGTGCGCCAGAACCGCGCCGCGCTCGCCTGGCTCTGGCGCAACGCGCGCGCTTACGGCGCCGACCCGGATCGCATCTACGTCTGCGGCCACTCGGCCGGCGGGCATCTCGCGGTCATGCTGCTGGCGACCGACTGGCCCGCATTCGGCGCGGACCTGCCGAAGGACCTCGTCAAGGGCGCGTGCTCGATCGGCGGTCTCTTCGACATGGAGGCGATCCGCCTCTCGTACCTGAACAAGACGCTCAAGATGAGCAAAGAAGAAGCCGCGCGAAACGCCCCGCTTTTGCAAAAGTATCCAGTGTCCGCGCCGCTGTCGCTGGTGGTCGCGGTCGACGAGACCCCCGAGTACCACCGCCAGTCGCAGGCGATGGCCGACCTGTGGCGCAAGCTCGGCTATCCTGTCGAGCTTCTGGTGCCGCAGGGGCTCAATCACTTCGACGTCGTGAACCAGCTGCGCGACCCGGGCTGCGAGCTCGTGAAGGTGCAGCTCGCCGAGATGGAAAAGGCATTCGGAAAATAATGCGATGAGGAGACCATGAAAAACATTCTATTGCTGTCGACAGCACTCTTCGCCGCGCCGCTGGCGCACGCGCAGGATGTGTACCCCTCGAAGCCGGTGACGGTCGTCGTCCCGTTCTCGCCGGGAGGAATCTCCGATGTGATCGGCCGCCCGTTCGTGCATTCGCTCGGCAAGGTGCTCAAGCAGAGCCTGGTGATCGAGAACCGCCCCGGCGCGGGCGGCGGCGTGGGCATGGGGTACGCGGCGCGGGCGAAGCCCGACGGCTACACGCTCATGGTCGCGCTCTCGAGCATATCGGCGATCCCCGCCTCCGACCGCCTGTTCGGACGCCCGCCTACCTATGAGATCAAGCAATTCGCGCCGATCGCATTGATCAGCGCCGACCCGGCGTTCCTGGTCGTGCGTACCGATAGCCCGTGGAAATCGGTGAAAGACCTGGTCGACGCCGCCAAAGCCAAGCCCGGCGCGATCCCCTACGGCTCGACCGGCAACTACGGCACGATGCACGTGGGCATGGAGATGTTCGCCAGCGCGGCCGGCATCAAGATGAACCATATTCCCTACGGCGGCGGCGGCCAGCAGGTCGCGGCGATCCTGGGCAGCCAGGTCGATGCGATCACCCAACTGCCCGCGACGATCGCGGGGCACGTGGCCGGCGGCAAGCTGCGTCCGCTGGCGACGTTTGCACCGGCGCGGGTGGCCGGGTTTCCCGACGTGCCGACGATGAAGGAGGTGGGCTACGGCGAGGTCGAGTATTTCGTGTGGACCGGCTTTTTCGCGCCGGCCGGGACGCCGCCGGAGATCATGGCCACGCTGCGTCGCGGCACGCGCGAAGCCGTGCAGGACCCGGAGTTCAGGAACGCGATGGAAAAGCTCCGCGCGCCG
>JBBQNG010000322.1:0-4736 GCA_038329645.1 Burkholderiales bacterium | reverse complement strand
GCGACGGGTAAAATGGCGCTTTGCGGCACGCCCTGCGGACCAGCACTGATGATCGCGTTGTATGAACTCGAAGGCACGGGCGGGCGGCGATACAGCCTGTTCTCGTGGCGCACGCGCATGGCGCTTGTCCACAAGGGCCTCGAGTTCGAAACCAGGCCGGTGCTGATGTCCGACAAGGCGGCGCTGGAATTCTCCGGCGGCAAGACGGTGCCGGTGATTCGCGATGGCGAAACGATCGTGCGCGACTCCTGGAAGATCGCCGAGCACCTCGAGGCCGCCTACCCGAAGCGGGCGACGCTTTTCGGAGGCGCGATCGGCCACGGTCTTTGCCACACGTTCAACGTCTGGGCGGACAGGACGCTGGTGCCTGCGATGCTGCCCGTGGTGGTCGCGGACATCCACGAGCGCGTCGATCTGGCGGACCGCGATTTCTTCCGCGCCATGATGGAGGGCTTCCTGAAGACGAAGCTGGAAGACACCCGCGCCGGCCGCGACAAGGCGATCGAGCGACTCGGGCGCACGCTCGATCCGCTGCGCGCGACCCTCAAGCGCCAGCCTTTCGTGTGCGGGCCGGCGCCGGCGTATGCCGACTACATCGTGTTCTCCGTCTTCCAGTGGGCGCGGGTGATGAGCCCGCACGAGGTCCTCGCCGCGGACGATCCCGTGGCGGCCTGGCGCGAACGCGTCCTCGACCTCAACTCCGGATTCGCCCGCAATGTCCCCGTCGCCTGACAAGCAGCGAAGCAGTAAGAGATGCCCCTGGCCGTCCAACCCGCTTGCGGTCGCGTACCACGACAAGGAATGGGGCGTGCCGGTGAAGGACGACCGTACCCTGTTCGAATTCCTCATCCTCGAGGGCGCACAGGCCGGGTTGTCGTGGGACACGGTCCTCGCCAAGCGCGAGCACTACCGCAAGGTGTTCGACGGGTTCGACCCGGCGAAGGTGGCGCGTTACGACGCGAGGAAGAAGGCGAAGCTCATGCTGGACGCCGGCATCATCCGCAACCGACTGAAGATCGAGTCCGCCGTGGTCAACGCGAAGGCGCTCCTAGCCGTTCAGAAGGAATTCGGGTCTTTCGCCAACTATCTCTGGGGCTTCGTCGGCGGCAAGCCGATCCAGGGCCGGCGCAAAGGTCGCGGCGACGTGCCGGCGCGAACCGAAGTGTCGGATGCGCTGTCCAAGGACCTGAAGAAGCGCGGCTTCAAGTTCGTCGGCACGACGATCATGTACGCTTTCATGCAGGCCACCGGCATGGTCAACGACCATCTCGCCAACTGTTTTCGCCATGTGGAATTGAAAAAATGAGACGGATTCTCCTGGCGCTGCTGTTTGCACCTGCGCTCGCCTTCGGCGCCTTCGACGCCAATGGCGTGAAGCTCGGCGACAACGAGCTGGCGATCAAGAAGGTGTTTCCCGGCATCCATTGCAAGGCGCTCGAGTGGAAGTCGGATGCCGCCGACCGGCGCTGCGACGACGCCAAGATCCCGTTCGGCGGCGTCGAGGCGCGCGTCACGTTCTACCTCAAGGCCGATTCGGTGCGCGCATTCGACGTGCGTTTCGACACCAGCAGCCTTGATCCGGTTGCCGCTTTCCTCAAGCGCCAGTACGGCAAACCGGTATCGGAGGCGCGCGACAAGATCGTGCGCAAGGGCAAGGAGGAGCGCGAGGTGTACAAGGTGCTGTGGGAGTCCGGCCAGGACAAGGCCCTGCTCTCCACGATCTCGACCGGCAAGCGCGCCCAGCTGTCGGTCTCGCGCGGCAATTTCGAGGACGAGATCTACCGGGTGAAGTAAACGAAATGGGGCGGCACGGGATGTCCCCGCTGACGTTAGTTGCGGTGCAGCAGGCCTACGTCAACAGTTGCGCAATCGGAATTGCATGGTGGGAAGCCATTGCATAGCATGAGAGCACAACTGGATTGGAGACAAGGCAAATGGCCACACCGCGCAATATCCTCATCATGGGCGCGTCCTACGGGTCGCTCCTCGCCATCAAACTGCTGCTGGCCGGGCACAACGTCAAGCTGATCTGCCTGCCGGCCGAGGCGGAGCTGTTCAACTCGGAAGGCGCGATCGTGCGCATGCCGATCAAGGGCCGTGAAGGCCTCGTCCAGCTGGAGTCGCGCAAGGCGCCCGGCGAGCTCACCGCCGGCGGGCCGGAGTCGGCCAATCCCCCGGACTACGACCTGGTCGTGCTCGCCATGCAGGAGCCCCAGTACAAGTCGCCCGGCGTGCGCGAGCTGCTGGACAAGGTGGCGAAGTCCCGCGTGCCGTGCATGTCGATCATGAACATGCCGCCGCTGCCGTATCTTTCCCGCGTGCCGGGAATCGACGTCAAGGCTTGCCGTGAGTGCTATGCGGGGCCGGAGGTGTGGGACAGTTTCGACCCGGCCACGATGACGCTGTGCAGCCCCGACGCGCAGGCGTTCCGCCCGCCGGAAGAAAAAGTCAACGTGCTGCAGGTGAGGCTGCCGACCAACTTCAAGTCGGCGCGCTTCGTCTCGGACAAAGACACAGCGATGCTGCGCGGCCTGGCGGCAGACATCGAGGCCGTGCGCTTCGATACCGGCACGGAGAAGATCGAGCTGCCGGTCAAGCTCAAGGTGCACGAGTCGGTGTTCGTCCCGCTGGCCAAGTGGGCGATGCTGATCGCCGGCAACTACCGCTGCATCACCAAGAACGGCATGCGCCCGATCAAGGACGCCGTGCATTCGGACCTCGCAGCTTCGCGCGAAGTGTTCAACTGGGTGACGAAGCTTTGCGTGTCGCTGGGCGCCGACGAGAAAGACCTCGTACCGTTCGAGAAGTATGCGGCGGCTGCTGCGGGTCTGCTCAATCCTTCTTCGGCGGCTCGCGCGCTCTTTGGCGGGGCGCCCAACATCGAGCGCGTCGACCGCCTGGTGAAGACCGTTGCCGCGCAGAAGGGCAAGCGTTCGGCGGTGCTCGACGAGGTGGTGGCGCTGGTCGACGCGCAGCTCGAACTCAACCGCAAGCCCAAGGCGGCGGAGCCCGCGCGCTGATTCAGGTCGTCCGGGGCGCCGAAGTCCCGCCCCAGCCGTGGCGCAACGGCGGCGGGAGCACGCGGGAGCTGCTGGCGTGGCCCGTGCGTGGCGAATGGAGCCTGCGCATCAGCATGGCCGACATCGGGGCCGACGGGCCGTTCTCGGCCTATCCCGGGGTGGAGCGCTGGTTCGCGGTAGTGACCGGCAACGGGGTCACGCTGGATTTCGACGGGATCCGCCGCAGGCAGGTTGCGGGCGATGCCCCGCTCAATTTCGCCGGTGTCGAGGCGCCGGGATGCCGGCTGATCGACGGGCTCACGCGCGACCTCAACCTGATGTTCAAGGACGGACGAGGTGCCATGAGCAACGTAACGACCGGCAGCTGGGACGAGGCTTTCGCAATGCGCGGCCTGTTCACCGCTACGCCCGGACGCTGGTCGGGCGGGAGCGAAAGCCGCGGCCTGGACATTCATGAACTGCTTTGGGACGACGGCGGCGATCCGGTCGCGTGGACGTTTGTCCCGGACGACGCGGGCGCCACTGTAGCCGGCTGGTGGATCGGATATTCTCCCTGAAATGTACCGGTACCGATAAAAAAATACCCGTTATATTGGCTACCAGAGCCAATCTACAGAAACGAATGTTTCACTTTCAGACACAATCTCATCCAGCCTTTCGAGCAGGGTTTTCTTCCGCGCTAAAATCGGGTTCAGAGTAAGATAGTCCACTAGGAGAAACCTATGCCCGCACCGCATCAAACCGGCACCGTCCGTTCCGGTGACACCGAGATTTTCTATCGCAAACTCGGCAATCCCGGCCAAACGCCGATTGTCATCCTTCACGGCGCATCGTTCTTCTCCTACGACTGGATCGATGTTGCCGCCGCCCTGGCCTCCGATCGCGAGGTCGTCGCGATGGACATGCGCGGTTTCGGGGACTCCACGTGGAGCGCGTCGAAAGATTATTCGGTTCCAACGATGGCCGGGGACATCGCGGCCCTGATCGCCCGCCTCGGATGGAAGCAGGCAATCCTCGTCGGTCACTCGATGGGCGGCCGCAGCGTCGCCTGGTGCGCGGCAAAGAACCCTTCGCTCATTTCCGCCGCAGTGCTCGTCGACTACTCGCCGGAGGTCGCGCCCGCGGGCTCGAAGCGCACCACCGAACGCGTAGGCAGGCAGCCGGACCTCTTCGAGAGCGTGGATGCGGCCATGCGTTATCACGGCATCGATCCGGCGTCAGAGCTCGGCGGAGAAAAGCGCGCGCGCTTCGATGCTTTCCTGAAGCCGGTCGCGGACGGATTTCAGCTCAAACGCGACCTGTACTTTCGCGACCAGTTCAAGCGCGTGCTCGAGACCGGCGAGAAGACGAAACTTGGCGTGGACATGTGGCAGGTACTCGCCGAGATTGCGTGCCCTACGCTGGTGATCCGCGGCGCGCAGTCGGACATGTTCGCGCCCGAGACTGTCCCCAAGGTCAAAGCCGCGAACCCGAACATCACTCTCGTCGAAATCATTGGCGGGCACAATGTTGCGGGCGACAATCCCGAAGGCTTCGCGGCTGCGGTGCGCACCTTCCTCGACGCCCTGGAGCGACGCCATGCAAAGGCAGCCTGAGATGAAAAACGAACTGCAGCCCGTCGCGACACGCGGCATCGACCATCTTGCGTTCGTCACCGACGACTTGCCGGCGACGATGGACTTCTACACGCGCGTGCTCGGGATGCAGCTCGTGCAT
>JBBQNG010000321.1:0-4779 GCA_038329645.1 Burkholderiales bacterium | reverse complement strand
AGCAATTCAGGCGGGATCTTGGGCAACACCGCCGCGTGCGCGGCCGCGTTGGCTTTCTGCATCTTCCTTACTGGCTTTGGCATACTGTCTCCTATCAGACGTCATGGTATGCCTCAAACACAAAACTCCTGACAGGCTCGACAGTCGCGCGGCGCGAAAATCCCTAACTTTCTTGCGGTCTTTCAAATCATGAAAATTTACGGCAACTTCCCGGCAGTGCGCATGCGACGCATGCGGCGCGACGATTTTTCGCGCCGGCTGATGCGCGAAAACCTGCTCAGCACGAATGACCTGATCTACCCCGTTTTCGTTCTCGACGGCACAGGGCGCACCGAGAAAGTCGCCTCGATGCCCGGCGTGGAACGCGTGACCCTCGACCGCCTGCTGCCGGTGGCCGAGGACTGCCTCAAATGGCGCGTGCCCGTCATGGCGCTGTTCCCGGTCATCGACCAGAAGCTCAAGTCCCTCGACGGGAAGGAGGCTTACAACACGAAAGGGCTGATTCCCCGCGTCGTCAGGGAACTCAAGAAGCGGTTCCCCGAGCTGGGCATCATGACCGACGTGGCGCTCGACCCTTACACCTCGCACGGACAGGATGGAGTAGTCGACAAAGCTGGCTACATCATCAACGACGTGACCCTCGGCGTGCTGGAAAAGCAGGCGCTCGTGCAAGCCGAGGCCGGCGTGGACATCGTGGCGCCCTCGGACATGATGGACGGACGCATCGGCAGGATTCGCGCGGCCCTGGAGAAAAAAGGCCTGATCCACACCAAAATCATGGCCTACTCCGCCAAATACGCGTCGGGCTTCTATGGCCCGTTCCGCGATGCGGTGGGCTCGGCGAAGAACCTGGGCAAGGGCGACAAGAAAACCTACCAGATGGACCCTGCGAACTCCGACGAAGCGCTGTGGGAAGTGGGGCTGGATTTGGCCGAGGGCGCCGACATGGTGATGGTCAAGCCCGGCATGCCCTACCTCGACATCGTCCGGCGCGTGAAGGACGAATTCAAGGCCCCGACCTTCGTCTACCAGGTGTCGGGCGAATACGCGATGCTGCGCGCGGCGATTGCGAACGGCTGGCTCGCGGAAAACGTGATCATGGAATCGCTCATCGCCTTCAAGCGCGCCGGGGCCGACGGGATATTGACCTATTTCGCGCTCGAAGCCGCGCGCGAAATCGCGAAAGCCTAACTCCCAGCGCGCTCGAGCGCCATGAGGAACTTGTCGGCCTTCTGGTAGCCAATGACGCGCAGGCCGCGGATTTCGGCGCCCCGCGCATCGAAGAAGATGATCCCCGGCGGGCCGAACAGCGAGAAGCGCTTGAGCAGCGCCTTGTGCTCGTCGGTGTTGGCGGTCACATCAGCCTGCAGCAGGAGCATTCCCGTCAGCTTCGCTTTCACGCGCACATCGGTGAAGGTAAACGATTCCATCTCCTTACACGAGACGCACCAGTCGGCGTAGAAATCGAGCATCACCGGCCGCCCCGGCGCGCGCAGCTTTGCGTCCAGCTCGGCCGGTGAATTCACCCGCTCGAAAGTCAGGCCGTGCGGTGCCGGCCGCGATGCAATGAGCGGCGACACCACCGGCCACACGATCCACACCGCGACCGCAAGCAGCAGCACGCCGAAGAATTTCTTCACGCCCTCCATCCACGGGCCCGATTTCGGCAGGAAAGCGCCTTCCGAGACGCCCACGACCACGAGCGGTGCGCCCATGCCGAGCGCCATCGCGAACAGCGCGCCGCCGCCTAGCGCCACGTCCTTCGTCTGGCTGATGTAAAGGAGCGCCCCGGCCAGCGGCGCGGCGACGCAGGGGCTGACGATGATCGCCGACAGCACGCCCATGCCGGCCACCGATGCGACATGACCCCCGCGCAGCTTCTGGTGGGTTGAGGACAGGCGATCGCGCAGGAACGAGGGCAGCTCGAGGTCGTGATAGCCGAACATGGACAACGCCAGCCAGACGAACACCAGCGCAAAGGCCGACAGCACCCATGGGTTCTGCAGCGCCGCGGCAATCAGCGTTCCCGAGTACGCCGCCGCGACGCCCGCGATCGCGTATGTCACCGCCATGCCGAGGACATACGCCAAGGAAAGAATCAACGCGCGCACCTTGTTGAGGTCGCGTCCTTCGCCGGCAATGATTCCCGAGAGGATCGGAATCATCGGCAGCATGCAGGGCGTGAACGCCAGCAGCAGGCCGAAACCGAGAAAGCTCGCCAGCACCAGCCAGAAGCTGCCCGACTCGAACAGCGCGACGATGTCGAAGTCGCTAGCCGAGCTCGACAGGCGCGCCGCCTTCGTCGAAGACGCGGGTACCGAATCGGGTCCCTGCGTGAGCGAAGGGACGCTTGCGCTGCCGGGGCCGCCGTCTGCGAGCTTGATGGTGGCGCGCGTCTGCATCGGCACGTAGCACACGCCGACATCGGCGCAGCCCTGCGAAGTTACCCCGAGTTTGAGCGTATCGCCGCCGGTGCCGATCCTTACCACGGGGAGGAGGACCGTCACCTTGCCACGATACGTTTCGACCTCGCCGAAGAACTCGTCCTTTTTGCGCACGCCCTGCGGAAAATCCGCCTTGCCGAGCTTGAGCGTGGCGCCGCCCAGACCGGGTTCCACGTCGAACCGGAACCGTTCGCGATAGAGGTAATAGCCGTCCGCGATCGCGAAGCTGACTTCGACCGTACGGTCGTCGATCGCGCGCGTGGACATGCGAAAGGCCTTCTCGGGCTCGAGCAGGTCCGATTCGGACACGGCGTGCGCCGCGCCTGCCAGCAACGCAAGGAGAAAACCGAGCAGCCGGAGCAAGCTCATGGCCGCGTTTCCTCCTTTGTCTCTTCCTTCACCCAGTCCAGGTAAGCGGGCAGGCCGCGACCAACCGGGACGGCGATGATCTCGGGAACCTCGTACGGATGCCCTGAACGGATCGCCGCTTCAAGCGCCGGGTAGCGCTCGCTGGTTGTCTTGATCAGCATCGGGTGCTCCTCGTCGTGCTGGACAGCATCTTTCCACCGATACACCGAACGGCAGGGGGCGAGGATGTTGACACAGGCCGCGACGCGCTGCCCGACCAGTGCATCGGCGAGCTTCTCGGCCGTCGCACGATCGGGCAGGTTGATGATCACCACCAGGACACCGGCTGGATCGGAGGCGGTATTAAATTCGCTCATGCGGCGCACCTTTTCATGGGAACCCCTGTGTGCACGGTGGGATAGGCAAGCTTCACGCGCAGCCCCTGTTTCATTTTGCGGTTCACCAGGCGCCGCGATTCGCCCATGAACGACAGCATCGGGGCGGGAATCGCCTCGGCTGCTGCTGTTCGTGGCACGCGGGTGGGCTTGGGCAAGCCCAGCCGCGCAGCCACCAGGTCGAACCATTCGCCCATCTTCATTTGCGTGTCGTCCGACGCGTTGTAGACACCCGGCGGGGCGTCCGCGTTCAACGCCGCGAGCGCGATCGCCGCAAGGTCGTCCGCGTGGATATGGTTGGTGTACACGTCGTCTTCGTCGGCCAGCGCGGGGAAACCTTGCATCAGGCGTTCGACCGGGAGGCGGTCGGTGGCGTAAATGCCCGGCGCGCGCAACACCACTACTGCACTATCGTGCATTTCGCCCCACGCAAGCAGTTGCCGCTCCGCATCGGCGCGACGGACAGCGCGAGGGGTCTGCGGATTGACCGGCCGGGTTTCGTCCACCCACGCCCCGCCGCAATCGCCATAGACCCCGCTGGTGCCGATGTACACCACCCGCCTTGGTAGAATGCCCCCCGTTTCGAGCGCTGCCAGCAGGGAACGGGTGCGGGTATCGGTGATGCCCTGGCTAGGCGGAGGCACGGTGTGCAGCACGGTGTCGGCCCAGCCACAGAACGGCAGCAATGTTTCGGGACGATCCAGGTCGATGCCTCGAGTGCGCGAAACAGCGCGCACTTCGACCTGCTTGGACAGCAGGGCGGCGGTACGATGGGCGATGTCCCCAAAACCAATGACGAGCAGGCGTTTCATCCCGCCATTTTACGCACCATGCACAAGATAACCTTCTCCCCTGGCGGCCAGACCTTCGAGGTCGAAGCCGACGAATCCGTGCTCACCGCGGCCCTGCGCTCGGGGTTGGTGATCCCGTACGGCTGCAAGAACGGCGCCTGCGGCTCCTGCAAGGGCAAGGTCATTTCGGGCACGCTCGACTACGGCGTCTACCAGGAAAAGGCGCTGCCGGCCGCCGAGCGCGAGGCCGGCAAGGCCCTCTTCTGCCAGGCCAAGCCCCTGTCGGATTGCGTGCTCGAGGCGCGCCTCGTGGGCAAGGCCGGCGACATCCCAGTCAAGACCCTGCCCTGCCGCATCCACAAACTGGAGAAGGTCACACACGACGTGATGGTCCTGCACCTCAAGCTGCCCGCAAGCGAGCGCCTGCAGTTCCTCGCTGGGCAGTATCTCGAGTTCATGCTCAGGGACGGCACGCGCCGCAGCTTCTCGATGGGCAACGCGCCGCACGACGACGAGCTGGTCGAGATCCATGTGCGCCACGTGCCCGGAGGACAGTTCACCGACCACGTGTTCGGCAAGATGAAGGAAAAGGATATCCTGAGGTTTGAGGCGCCGCTGGGGACCTTCTTCCTGCGCGAGGATTCCGAAAAGCCGATCGTGTTCGTGGCCTCGGGCACCGGCTTTGCGCCGATCAAGTCGATCATCGAGCACGCGATGCACGAGGCAATCACACGTCCCATGACGCTCTACTGGGGCGGCCGCCTGCCCCACGACCTCTACATGGGCGGCATCGCGAGGAAG
>JBBQNG010000320.1:0-4787 GCA_038329645.1 Burkholderiales bacterium | reverse complement strand
GGCGACCGTGTGCGCGGTCGACTCGCCCAACGCCAGCACGCTCGCAATGCCCCGTTCCTTTGCGTAGCGCCCGATCTCGCTGTGGAAATCGGGACCCTCGTCGCCGACTTCGCCCATGTCTCCGAGTACGAGGACGGTGCGCCCGGGCGCCGCGGCCAGCACGTCGATCGCCGCGCGGACCGAATCGGGATTGGCGTTGTAGCTGTCGTCGATGACGGTCATGCCGTCAGGCGCCTTCTTCACCTGCAGCCTGCCCGTGGAAGGCCGGAACGCGGACAGCCCGCGGCCGATCGCGTCGAGCGAGATGCCGGCGGCGTCCGCGCTTGCCGCCGCGGCAAGCGCGTTCATCACGTTATGCAGGCCGGGAATCGCAAGCGTGGCAACTGCCTCGCCCCCGCCGCACGCGATCCGGATCGAGGACGACAGGGGCGCGAGGTCGTAGCGTCCGGTCACCGCGGCGCCGCGTCCAAGCGCGAAGTCAACCACCCGGCGTGAGCCCGCGGCACGACGAAACGTTTCCGCGTACGCGTCGTCGGCGTTGATCACTGCGATCCCATCCTCGGGCAGCGCGCGATAAACAGCGGCGTTCTCCTCTGCCACTTCTTCGACCGATCCCATGAACTCGAGGTGCTCGCGCTGTGCGTTGGTCACCACGGCGAGCGTCGGCTTTGCAATCTGGGCGAGGTAGGCGATTTCGCCCTTGTGGTTCATGCCCAGCTCGATCGCGCACCAGCGGTGCGCCGCGCGCATGCGCAGCAAAGTGAGCGGCAGACCGATGTCGTTGTTCAGGTTGCCTTGAGTAGCGAGCACATTCGCCTCGCCTGCGGCCGCCCGCAATATGCTGGCCAGCATTTCCTTGGTGGTGGTCTTGCCGTTCGACCCGGCCACTGCGATGAGGGCCGGCGCGAATCGCGAGCGCCAGTACTGCGCCAGGCTGCCGAGCGCGAGGCGCGTATCGGCCACGACGATGAGGGGAATCGGGACGGCGGACACGTCGAAGTCGGCGTCGACCATGGCGGCGGCAGCCCCCGGGCGGGCGACGGCGGCAACGAAGGCATGCCCGTCGAAATGCTCGCCACGCAGTGCGACGAACAGGTCGCCCTTGGCAATCGTGCGGCTGTCGGTGGAAACACCGGTGAATTCGGTGTCTGGTCCCGTACTCGATCCGCCCAGGACCTGCGCGGCGGCGGCAGTGCGCATCATTGCCGGCCCCACGCGGCGAGCGATTGTTCCGCCACCACCACATCCGAAAACGGCTGGCGGCGGCCGGCAACCTCCTGGTAGGTCTCGTGCCCTTTGCCCGCGACCAGCACCACGTCGCCGGGTTGCGCGCCGCGGACCGCCGCGGCGATGGCCCTCGCCCGGTCGGGCTCCACCTCATGCGCGATGCCGACGCCGCTGCGGATCGATTCGATGATGGCGAGCGGGTCTTCGCTGCGCGGGTTGTCCGAGGTCAGCACGATCCGGTCGGCAAGGCGCGACGCGACTTCACCCATGCGCGGCCGCTTGAGCGCATCGCGGTCGCCACCGGCGCCGAAGACCGCCACTACTTTTCCTCCAGCGGCGTCCGCCACCGGGCGCAATGCGTGTAGCGCTTTCTCGAGCGCATCGGGGGTGTGCGCGTAGTCGACGACCACGAGGGGCCGCCCCGACCCGCCGACGCGCTGCATGCGCCCCGGCACATCCGGAAGATTCGAGATCGCTTTGATCGCCGCCTCGAAGTCCATGCCGTAGGCCATGAGGCAGCCGAGCACGCCGAGGATATTCGAAACGTTGAAGCGCCCCAGCTGGCGCAAGCTGACCTGGTGCTCGCCCCAGCTGGTCGAAAGCATCACGCGGGTCGCGTCCGCACCGACCTGGATTTCGCGCGCCACGATGAACTGCGCCAAGCTGCCGGGCGCGATGCCTTCGGGCGAAAGGCTGTAGCCGGTCGCCGGCACGCCGCGTTCCGCGATGCGTCGCGCGAAGCGAACGCCGACGACATCGTCCAAATTGAGCACGGCGTGCTGCAGGAATTCGACCTCGAACAGGCGCGCCTTCGCGGCGGCGTACGCCTCCATCGACCCGTGGAAATCGAGGTGGTCGTGGGTCAGGTTGGTGAACAGCGCACAATCGAAGACCACGCTGTTGACGCGCCCTTGCACCAGCCCGTGCGAAGAGACTTCCATCGCGACTGCCTTGGCGCCTTCGTCGCGAAATTCGGCCAGCAGCCGGTGCAGCTCGAGCGCATCGGGCGTGGTGTTGCCCAGTTCGACCGAGCGACCGCCGAAGCCCGCGCCCAGCGTGCCTATGACCCCGGCGCTCTCGCCGTGCGCCTCGAGCGCAGCGGCGATCCATTGGCTGCTCGAAGTTTTGCCGTTGGTGCCGGTCACGCCGCACATCCACATCGACTCGGAAGGCCGGCCGTAGAATTCGTGCGCGAGGCGCCCGGCCTCGCCCTTGAGTCCCCTGACGCCCACGTTGGGGATTCCCCACGCCGGGTCCCAGGCGTAACCCTCGCCCTCCCAGACCACGGCCGCAGCGCCGCGCGCGAGCGCGTCCGGGATGTGCCGGCGGCCGTCGGTGGCCTCGCCGGGATACGCAAAAAACGCGGCCCCCGGCGCGACGCGCCTGCTGTCGGAGACGATCCTGTCGATCATCGCTCCCTGCTCAGCCAGTGCGCCGAATACGTCCATTCGCCGATCCCGTCGTTGCCCTCGCCCAGGCCGCCCCAGCAGCCGCTGAGCACGCCCCGCGTCGACCACACCGCCTCCACAAGTGCCAGTGCTATGCGCATCAAGTGCCCTCCTTGAGTTCCTCGCCCTCGCCGGGTAGCTCGACGGGCTGCATCGGCGCGTCCGGCGGCACACCGAGGCGGCGCAGCGCGCCCTGCACGACCTGCGCGAATGCCGGCGCCGCGACGGCGCCGCCGTAGTACTGGCCGTTGGAGGGCTCGTCGATCATCACCGCGACCACGACCCGGGGGTCCGAGACCGGCGCGAATCCGACGAACGAAGCGATGTACTTGTGCGCGGCATACGCGCGGTTCTCCTGCTTGTGCGCAGTGCCGGTCTTGCCGGCAACGCGGTAACCCATGACCCTGGCGCGTGGGGCGGTGCCACCCGGCTGCACCGCCATTTCGAGCATTTCGCGCACCGCGCGCGCCGTTTCGGCGGAAATCACCCGCTTGCCGGCCACCGGCATATCGGCTTTGACGAGCGTGAGCGGCATCAGTTCGCCGTCGCGAGCGAAGATGCTGTAGGCGCGTGCAAGTTGGATGAGTGAGACTGAGATGCCGTGCCCGTAGGACATCGTGGCCTGCTCGATCGGCCGCCAGGTCTTCCAGTCGCGCACCTTGCCGTGCGCTTCGCCGGGAAACCCGAGTGCCGGCAATGTGCCGAAGCCGACCCGCTTGAACATGTCCCACATGTCCTCGCGCTGCAGCCCGAGCGCGATCTTGGCCGCGCCGACGTTGGAGGACTTCTGGATCACCTGCGCGACGCTCAACGCGCCCGACGCGTGGGCGTCGCTGATCGTGTAGTTAGCGATGGTCAGCTTCCCCGGCGCCGTCTGGATCATCGATCCGGGCCGCTGCTTGCCCTCGTCCACGGCGAGCGCGATCGTGAACGGCTTGAGCGTGGAACCCGGCTCGAAGGTGTCCGTCATCACGCGGTTGCGCAATTGCGTGCCGGTCAGCTTGCCGCGGTTGTTCGGGTTGAACGAAGGCATGTTGGCGAGCGCGAGGATTTCCCCCGAGCGCACGTCGAGCACGACGATGGCGCCCGCCTTCGCCTTGTGCGCCTCGACTGCCGCCTTGAGCGCCCCGAAGGCGATGTTCTGGATCTTGCCGTCGATCGACAGGGTCAGGTCCTTGCCGTCCTGCGCGGCGCGGATCGACTCGATGTCCTCGACGATGCGGCCCAGGCGGTCCTTGATCACGCGCCGGCTGCCCGCCTTGCCCGCGAGCGTTGGCTGGAAGGCGAGCTCGATGCCCTCCTGGCCTTCGTCGCCCACCCCGGTGAAGCCGATGACGTGGGCCATGCCGTCGCCGCCGGGATAGTAGCGGCGGTATTCGCGTTGCGAAAAGATGCCGCGGATGCCGAGCTCGGCCGCCTGCTCGGCCTGCTCGGGCGGGATCTGGCGCTTCAGGTAGACGAAATCGCGCGAGGTGTCGGAGAGCTTTTTCGCAAGCTCGCCTGCATCGACGTTGAGCACGTGGGCAAGCTTCCTCACCTGCTCCGGCGTGGCCTGCACGTCCTCCGGGATCGCCCAGATCGATTTCACCGGCGTCGAAATCGCCACTGCCTCGCCGTTGCGATCGAGGATGCGCCCGCGCGTAGCCGGCACTTCGAGCACGCGCGAGAACCGCGACTCGCCTTTCATCTGCAGGAAATCGGTGTTCACGGCCTGCAGGTAGACCGCGCGCCCGGCAAGGGCGCCAAACGCTACGATGAGCGTGAGCAGCACGACACGCGCGCGCCAGACGGGAAGGCGAACGAAGACCGGCGCCGCGGCAGCGCTCATTTTGCGTCTTCCTCGCGATTGACCAGGCGCACGCGGCGCGGATCGGGCGCGCGCATGCCGAGGGCGCCGCCGGCGATCTTCTCCACGCGCGAGTGCAGTCCCCACGTGCTCGCTTCCAGCTGCAGCTGCCCGTACTCGATATCGAGGTTGCGCGAGCGCTCCTGTTCGCGCTCGAGCTCGGAGAAAAGCTTCCGCGCCTTGTGCTGCGAAGTGACCAGGCCCAGCGCGCAGGCGACGAGGAGGGTGAGCAGCACGAGGTTCAGTTTCGCCACGGCGCCGTCGTT
>JBBQNG010000319.1:0-4811 GCA_038329645.1 Burkholderiales bacterium | reverse complement strand
GGGAACCCGAAGGACGGTTCCACTCGCTGGCGCATCTTATCGATGTGCCGGCTCTTGTGCGAGCTTACCGCCGGCAGCGGAAAGACGCGGCGGTGGGAGTGGATGAGACCACCAAGGAGCAATACGGTCAGGGGCTGGAGGCGCGCCTTCGGAACCTGCACCAGCGGCTGGTGACCAAGCAGTATCGACATCAGCCGATGCGACGGGTCTACATCCCCAAGGAAGGCGGCAAGAAGCGACCCATTGGGATCGCGGCGTTTGAGGACAAGGTGGTCCAGGACGCCGTGCGCGAGGTGCTGGAGGCGATCTACGAGCAGGACTTTGTCGATGGCTCGTACGGCTGCCGGCCCGGACGGAGTGCCCATGACGCGATTCGAGCGCTGGACCAAAAGGTGCACAGGGGCGAGGTGAGTTGGATACTGGAGGCGGACATCATGTCCTTCTTCGACAATGTGGATCGCACCGCACTGATGAAGATGCTCCAGGTTCGGGTGGCCGATGGGTCGCTGCTGCGGCTCATCGGCAAGTGCTTGCACGTAGGGGTGCTAGACGGCACGGAGTATTCCGAGCCCGATCTTGGCACCACCCAGGGATCGGTGATCTCGCCGATTCTTGGGAACATCTATCTGCACCATGTGCTCGACTTGTGGTTTGAAAGCGAGGTCAAGCCGCGAATGCGGGGCAAGGCGATTTTGCTGCGCTACGTGGATGACTTTGTGATCGGTTTTGAACGACAGGACGACGCGGAGCGCGTGATGGAGGTTCTACCCAAGCGGATGGGGCGGTTTGGATTGACGCTTCATCCCGACAAGACCCGCCTGCTGGACTTTCGGCGTCCGCCGAGGAGCCAGAGGAGCGGCAAGGGACCCAGCACCTTCGACTTTCTGGGGTTCACGCTGTACTGGCGTAGAACCATGGGGGGTCGATGGGAGATGGGGTGCAAGACCCGGACGTCGCGCCTTCGACGGACGATTCAGGCCGTCGCCGACTGGTGTCGCCGCTATCGACACCTGCCGGTCAAGGTGCAGCACGACGCGCTCAGGAGACGGATCGAGGGCCACATCAACTACTTCGGGGTCAACGGCAACGCGCGCAGTCTGCTATTGCTCATCGAAGAGGCGAAGCGGTCCTGGTTGAAATGGCTTCGCCGTCGAAGCCAAAGAACTCGTCTCACATGGGAAAGGTTCAGCGCAGTACTTGAGCGTTTTCCCTTTCCTCGGCCTCGGATAGCAGTTCAGATCTGGGGCGGATAGCCGCGAGTCATTCGCACGGAAGAGCCGGATGGTGGAAATCTCCTTGTCCGGATCTGGCGAGGGCCGGGGGACCCGCGAGCGGTACTCCCCATCTCGCTTCCCTGATCACCACTCATTCCGTCGGTAACAAAGGAAACGAAATCTCGCCCTCGAACCGCCGATCGGGCACACGGGTCCCCAGGTACCGCTGACTTCCATCCCAGCGGCCCTGTGTCCCCCTGACATGTACCCCCCACCAGACCCCCCCTGCTGCTCAGGGGGGATCAGCGGCAGCGCGGACGGCTCTGTGGTCGTCAGCCATGGCAAGAGGTCCCAGACGCTGCGCTGGGATGAGGCCCGGCATCGCCTGGTGCCGATGGGGCCTACCGCAGGGCGCGTAGGAAAATGACTGGATCGACGTTCAGGTCGGTCGTGCGCTCGCGGGCGACGCCGCGCTCATCGAGGAGCGTGATGATGCTGTCGTGAATGAAATCGCCGTTCGCAGCCTTCCGGTAGTGGAAGCCGAGCACCACCGCTAGCCCGCGCACCGCTGAGTCGTCACCGCGGAGCAGCGTCCAGCGCGCGGGATCGAGCTTTCGCTCGCCGGCGAGGCGCGCCAACACAGGCGGAGTATCGCGCGCGGGGTCGAAGGAGACGAGCACAAAGCCCACGCGTCCGCGCTGCTTCTCCGGCAGCGCGCGCTCGATGCGTTGCAGCGCAGAGATGGTGGTGGGACAGGTGGTGCGACAGCTGGTGTAGATCATGGCGACGACTTGCGGCCGTCCGGCGAACTGGGCGAGCTTGATCTGCGTGCCGTCCTGCCGCGTCCAGGTCGAGCCGAGGTGATAGACGGAGTCACCGGGGAGCGGATCGTCGGCGCGGGCCATGGTGGAGCGAACGAAAACGAGAGCGCAAAGCGCGATGGACATCACGAAGGCGCGGGACAAGAACGGTTTCATGGTAACGCTCCGGGCAGCGAGGCGGCGCAACGGAAGCCGAGGTTGGCGAGCACGTAGTTGCCGCGCAAGCTGCCCCGGAAGGCACGCCGCATGAACGCTGCGTAGTTGCTCCTATCTGACGAGCCGGTTGCGCCTGCACCGCAGGACGCGGCCTCGGGCAGCGGCTCCGAGTTGAAGTCCTCGATCCACTCCCACACGAGCCCGCCGAGGTCGCGCACGCCATGGCGGTCGGGCGGTGTGCTTCCGGCGGCGGGCAACTCGCGCGGCGTCGGGTGCGTATACCACTCGAGTGACTTGCCCGCGAAGTCGGGGTCGCCGGAACGCGCGGCCCATTCCCACTCGTCCATCGAGGGCAACCGCTTTCCTGCGTCGGCGCAGTAGGCGCGGGCCGCGAACCACGAAACGCGTGTCACCGGACGAGCACGGGCCGCTGCGTCACCGGGATCGATGTCTGAGTGCCATTCTTTGAGATAGTCAGGCTCGGCAAAGAGGCGGGCAATGCGCGAGCGACGCCAATCGGGACGGCGCTGCACGAAGTCGGCGAACTCGCCGGTCGTGATGAGGCGCCTGTCCAGGCGAAAGGGTGCGATCACGATCGGCGTACCCGCGTCCGCGCCGCTCGCCGCCGCTGAGGGCAGAATCTCTCCACCGGAGAGCTCCGCCATGGCAACCGCCTGCACCTTCGGCGGCGATGGCCAAGGAGAACGCGCCAGCGACGGCCCGGCCACGAGCGCCACCGTGAGCGCGATGGCCAGGGCCGCCCTCCTGCGCGCCGCCATGTCCTATTCCTCCGGCTTCGCCGGAGCAGCCCCCGGTCGGTTCGAGCGCGCCTTCGCCACCTCGTCGGGAGTGACCTCGTGGCCGGCGTTGCCCCACGAGTTATAGACATAGGTGAGCACGTCGGCGATGTCCTCCTCGTTGAGATCCCAGGCAGGCATTACGCCGTTGAACTTGTTCCCGTTCACCGTCACCTCACCCGTCAAACCGCCAACGACGACGCCCATGGCGCGCTGCTTGTCGGCGTTCAGGAAGTCGCTGCCGGCGACCGGCGGGAACGCGCCCGGGATGCCGATGCCTGTGAGCTGGTGGCATGCCGCGCAAGTGCGATCGAACACGCGCTTTCCGAACTCGATGCGCTCGGCCTTGTTCTTGGCGCGAATGACGGGCGCGGCGCCGGCCAGGCTCTGCACGTTGCCGCCCTCGGGGCGATAGATCGCGTCGCTGATCTTGCCCGAGTAGATGTCCTTGTTTTCGGCACCCTCTACCTTGAGCTGCCCGAGGGCGCCCTTGTTGAACGCGCGAAAGATCGCATGGTCGACGAAGATGTACGTGCCCGGCGCCTGCACCTGGAACTCCGCGACGGCGGCCCCGCCGGGCGGGATGCTCGTGGTCTGAATGTTCTTCAGCATCGAGGTGCCGCCCTCGGGGTAGACGCGATCGAAGATCTCGCCAATGGCATGGAAAGACGAGGTCAGGTTGGGGCCGCCGTTGCCGGCGTAGACGCGCAAGGTGTCGCCGACCTTGGCGCGGAGCGCGTTCCGGTCCTGGAGTGCGTCGACGGCGCCGTTGAAGACGATGTAGTCGGGCTGCTCGCGCAGCGCCTTCTCCATGCTGAACGGCTGCAGGCCCGCCGCGCCGAACTCGCCCTTGGTATAAACCTCGCCCTGCATCACGTAGAACTCGTGGTCCACCTTGGGTAGTCCTGCCTTCGGCTCGACGAGGATCAGCCCGTACATGCCGTTTCCGATATGCATGCCAACGGGCGCGGTGGCGCAGTGGTAGACATAGAGACCTGGGTTAAGCGCACGGAACGAGAACATCGACTCGTGGCCGGGCGCAGTAAACGACGAGACCGCGCCGCCGCCGGGGCCGTTTACGGCGTGGAGATCGATGTTGTGCGGCATCTTGTTGTCTGGGTGGTTCTGCAGGTGAAACTCGACGAGATCACCCTGGCGCACGCGGATGAACTTGCCGGGCACGCGACCGCCAAAGGTCCAGAACATGTACTTCACGCCGTCGGCGAGGCGCAACTCGATCTCGCGCACCTCGAGATGCACGACGACGCGGGTGGCGTGGCGGCGCGCAATTGGCGGCGGTACGTCGGGGGCGTAGGTGAGCTTCGCTTCTTCCTGGCCCCGGACGGTCTCCTGGGCCGCAGCCTCAGGCGTCTCTTCTAGCAGGGATACTGATGAAGAAACAACGTGCCGCTCGCACCCCGTTGCCAGGAGCCATGCAGCGATGAGCGCCGCGAAGACAAGGCGGGCGCGGTCGATTGGGAGCGATGCGGACATGAGACCTCCAGGCGGGATCATCGCGGTCGGAGCGGAATCCGGGCATGTATACCGCAGAAAATACCCAGATCCCAATCGGCCTATCTCGCACGGGGCACGAACCAGAGAGGGTGACTGCGATCCTCCGCCTGCGCTGCGTACTCATCAACGCCCTGTCGCGGCTTCTGCCCGGGATGCCGCCGTGGTTCTGCTGGTTCTTCATCGATGTCGGTCGGCCTGGCGAGATCGGGGGGCGATTCGTCCACCGCCGGACAGGCGACAAGGAAAAGCAGGAACGGTATGAGCCCGGCGGGGCTTGTAGGCATGGGATCCTCCCGCCTGGAATCCAT
>JBBQNG010000318.1:0-4824 GCA_038329645.1 Burkholderiales bacterium | reverse complement strand
CCGCATGCGCGATACGCGGCGCCTGGCGGGCATCGGGATGACTTCGCAGCGCACGCGTGAGCGCATGGTGGACCGGCTGCGCGGGGAGGGCATCACCGACGAACGCGTGCTATCCGCGATGTCGGCTGTCCCGCGCCACGTCTTTGTCGAGGAAGCACTCGCGAGCCGCGCCTACGAGGACACGGCACTGCCCATCGGCCTGGGCCAGACGATTTCGCAGCCCTATGTCGTCGCGAAAATGATCGCCGCGCTCAGGGCGGGCGGCCGCGACCTCGGCAAGACGCTCGAAGTGGGTACCGGTTGCGGTTACCAGGCGGCAGTGCTTGCGCACGTGGCGCCCGAGGTCTACTCGATCGAGCGCATTCAGGCGCTGCTCGATCGCGCGCGCAGCAACTTGCTGGGCCTCAAGCTGTCCAACCTGCGCCTGGTCTATGGGGATGGCAACCTGGGCGTGGAGAAGGCCGCGCCGTTCGACTCGATCATCGTGGCGGCGGCCGCGGCCGAAGTGCCGCAGGCCCTCTTACAACAGCTTGCGGTGGGTGGCAGAATGATCCTCCCGTTGAAGACCCCGCAGGCCGGCCGCGGCACCCAGCAGCTGGTCCTGATTGAGCGCGGTCCGCGCGGTTACAGCGAGACGACAATGGATGCGGTGAGATTCGTTCCCCTCGAGACGGGCAGGCTGTGAAGCGCAACGCGCTCCTTCTCGCGTCGTTAGCCGGCGCGGCCGCGGGGCTGATGGCGGGTTGCGCAACCCAGCGCAATCCTGCGCCCGTCGTCGATCGTTCTCCTTCGGCTCTGGCGCAGCCCCGCCTCCCGGTTCCACAACAGACGCCGGTGCCCGGAGCACCGGCCGTGTCCTCGCCGAGCGGCTTCTACCAGGTCAAGCGCGGCGACACGCTCTACAGCATTGCCCTCGATCACGGCGCCGATCCGCGCGACCTGGTGCAGTGGAACCGGATCGAAAATCCCAGCCGGCTGCAGGTCGGCCAGGTCCTGCGCGTCGCACCGCCCGAAGGCCAGCCGCCGGTGCAGGTGGGCGCTGCGCAAGGCTCGGGCGCGATTGACTCGCGTCCGCTCGAATCGAGGCCCCTGGATTCGCGTCCCCTCGACTCCAGGCCAGCTCCCGCGGCCACCGCGGGCCCGGTCAAGAACGAACCCAAGGCGCTTCGCCTGCCGTACTCGAGCGAGAACCTCGCGATGCTGCAGAAAGGCGAGGCAAGCCCGTTGCCCGCAGCGCCGCCGGTTGCGCGCGCCGAGCCCAGGCCCGAGCCCGCCGCGCCTATTTCCGCGGCCGAGCCGCGCGAAGCCGAAACCGTCGAGTTCGTCTGGCCTGCGCGCGGCAAGATCCTCACCGGGTTTTCCGAGCCCGCCAGCAAGGGCGTGGACATCGGCGGCAAGCCCGGCGATCCCGTAGTGGCGGCGGCGAGCGGCCGCGTGATCTACATCGGCACCGGCATCCGCGGCTACGGCAAGCTGATCGTGATCAAGCACGACAACAACTTCAACAGCGTCTACGCGCATAACCGCGAGATCCTGGTCAGGCAGGACCAGGCCGTCGCGCGCGGACAGAAAATCGCGGAGCTTGGCGACACCGACACCGACTCGCCCAAGCTCCATTTCGAGATCCGCAAATCAGGCAAGCCGGTCGACCCGGTCAAGTACCTCCCACCCTCATGACCGATGAGGATGAGGACGCATCGCCCGGCGCCGACGGCGCCGGCGAGCTGCCGGAAGAAGAGCACCACGCCGGCCCGGATCCTGCCGAGGCCCCCGACCCCGCCGACATCCTTTCCGACCTGACCCAGCTTTACCTGCACGAGATTGGCGCCAAGCCGCTGCTCGATGCCGCACAGGAGCTTGCTGTTTCGCGCGCGGCGGCCGCCGGGGACTTCGCGGCGCGCCAGACGATGATCGAGCGCAACCTGCGCCTGGTGGTGACCATCGCCAAGCACTACCTCAACCGCGGCCTCCCCCTGCTGGATCTTGTCGAGGAGGGCAACCTGGGCCTCATGCACGCGATCGAGAAATTCGATCCGGAACGCGGGTTCCGGTTCTCGACTTATTCGACGTGGTGGATCCGCCAGGGCATCGAGCGCGCGATCATGAACCAGTCGCGCACGATCCGCCTGCCGGTGCACGTGGTGAAGGATCTCAACGGCGTGTTGCGCGCGCGCCGCCACCTCGAGGCGCACGCGGACAAAGCGGTAAGCACCGACGACATCGCGCACCTCTGCGGCAAGCCCGCCGAGGAAGTGCGCCGGATGCTTCGCCTTGCCGAACACACCGCATCGCTCGATGCGCCCCTGGACATCGATCCCGGCCTTTCGGTGGGCGATACGATCGCCGCCGAGGACGATGCGGGACCGGACGCGCTGATTGCAACGCACGAGATCGAGGCCCTGGTGCGCGACTGGCTCGCCCGGCTGAACGCAAGGCAGCGCCTCGTGATAGAGCGGCGCTTCGGACTCGACGGCAACGAAATCGCCACCCTCGAGGCGCTCGCCGGCGAGCTGGGACTCACACGGGAACGCGTACGCCAGGTACAGGTCGAGGCGCTCGCGCGGCTGCGCACGATGCTCAGGCGCCGCGGCGTATCGAAGGAAGAGCTGCTCTAGGGACCCCGGGCGAAGCGGATGGTCTGCGCGAGGTCGTTGACCGCGGCGGCGTAGAAGGAGCTGCGGTTGTAGCGCGTGATGACGTAGAAGTTGTCCAGACCAACGCGATATTCGGTCGGCTTGTCGGGTGTCACCAGGTCGATGAGCGCACCGAGGGCGCCGGGCTTCGGCGCCGGCTCGGCGCGCACCGCGATTCCCAGGGCGCCGAATTCCGCGAGGGTGTGGGCCGGCTTGAGCCCTTCTGCGATCAGCGGTTCGGGATCCGCGCTCCCGATTTCAGCCGGATACACGATCGGCTCACCCGGCACCCAGCCGTGCATCTTGAGGAAATTCGCCACCGACCCGATCGCGTCGGTCGGGCTCGAGCGCAGCAGCACCGTACCGTCGCCGTCGAAGTCCACGGCGAACAACCGGTAGCTGCGCGGCATGAATTGCGGGATCCCGATCGCCCCGGCGTACGACCCCCGGATGCTCAACGCATCGAGCCGTGCCTCGCGCGCAAACAGGAGGAACGACTCGAGCTCGGAGCGAAAGTAGTCCGCGCGTGGCGGGTAGTCGAAGGCGAGCGTCGCCAGGGCATCGGCCACCCGCCACTTGCCCATGTTGCGCCCGTAGAACGTCTCCACCCCGATGATCGCGACGATGATCTCCGGCGGCACGCCGTACTCGCGCGAGGCACGCGCCAGCGCTGCGGCGTTTTGCTCGAAGAAGCGCAGGCCTTCGGCGACATGGCGGTCGTTGACGAAGATCGGGCGGTAGTTCGCCCAGGAGCGCGTCCGGGGCGACACCGGCGGACGGATCGCCTTGAGGATCTCGGGCTGACGCCTGACCTGCGCGAACAAGGTGTGCAGCTCGTGCTCGGTGAACCCGTGGTGCTCGACCATGCCGCGGATGAATTCGCGCACCTCCGGCCGGTTGGCATACGTTGGATGCTCCGCGGCGCGCTGCACGGGCGCCGCATTTAAGCCGGGGTGCAAATCCAGCGCGCACGCCATCAGCGCCACGGCCGCCCAAAGCGCGGAGGCATATCGCCTCATGCGGGATGGAACCCGCGCACCGTGCGCTTCAATTCGGCAATCGTGTCCTGTGTGCGGGCCGTGCCGTATCTCAGCTCGATGTAGCGCTCGCCGACCTGCAGGATGGCAGCGGCCGTCGCGGGAAAGCGCATCGCCGCGCGCGCGGTGAAATCGCGCGGGCCTTCGTGCGGCGCGCGCGGCAGGCCCGCGGCGGCCAGCTTGCGGCAGAAGGCGAGCCACAGCCGCTGCACGGGATCGGGCCGCACCAGCCTTTTCAGCGACCACAACAGGAGGCCGATCATGATCGCGCCAACCGCCGAAACCAGCAGCGTGGCGAGCTGGCGCCAGTCCGCATCGGTGAACCCGATCCGGTTGAGGAATTCGCGCTGGCGCTCGGTGTTGTAGCCGAGCACCCACAGGTTCCACTGGTTGGAGACCGCCTCCCAGTTGTACCTGAGCTTCTTCAGCAACGGGGAATCGAGGCGCATGAGATAGGGCACCGGGTCGCCCGAGGGGACGGAGTTCGCCATGCCGGAATCGACGCGACCCGGCATCGACACCGCGGTGGGATCGACGCGCACCCACCCGCGCTGGGCGACGAAGACCTCGGCCCACGCGTGCGCCTCGGCCTGGCGCACGGTGATGTAGCCGTCGAGCGGATTGAAGTCGCCGCCCTGGTACCCGGTCGCCACGCGCGCGGGCACACCCGCGGCGCGCATGAGGAAAACGAACGCCGAGGAAAAGTGCTCGCAGAAACCGCGCTTGGTGTCGAACAGGAACTCGTCCACGCCGTCTCGGCCGAGGGCGGGCGGCAGCAGCGTGTAGATGAACCGCTGGTCGCGCAACCAGGTGATGGCGTGGTTCATGAGCGCTTCGTCGTCGGCGATCGAGCGGCGCCAACTCTGCCCGAGCGCGACCGCGCGGGGATTGAATCCCGTGGGCAGCAACTTCGCGCGCGCGAGACTCCCAGGCGTCTCGGTGTCGACGCGCCGGCCGCCCGCAACCGAAGTCATCTCGTAGCGCATGCGGTTGCGGATTTCGGTATACGACATGACCTGCCCGTCGCTCGAGAGCCACGCGTTCGGCGGCAACGATGCTGCGGTCTCCAGCGCGAAAAGCCAGTTGCGGTTGTGCGGCTCGAGCACGATCGTGTAGTCGTATTTCGCCTCGCCGCCGGTGACTTCGTCGGGGGC
>JBBQNG010000317.1:0-4839 GCA_038329645.1 Burkholderiales bacterium | reverse complement strand
AAGCCGTGGCCATTGGGCGGGCCGTGCCGTCGAAAAGCGCGCCGAGAACGATGCTTACCGAGGCACCGACCACGAACTGGGTGGCGCCCATCAGCGAGGACACCGTGCCGGCGTTGCGCTGGAAAGGCGACAACGCCGCTGCGGTGGCATTCGGCATGATGCAGCTTGCCGAGAACATGAAGGCCATGCAGGGTACGGCGATGGCAAGCCAGTGATCGACTCCGCCCCAGGCCAGGACGGCTGCCAGCAATCCCGACCCGCACGCAAGGCGCGTGCCCAGTCGCAGCATGCCCGCGATGCCCAGCCGCATCACCATCCGGCTTGTGAACCATGCGCCTGTTATCTGGCCGATCATGACGACGGCGAACAGCGAGCTGTATTCGCGCGGCGACAGGCCCAGCGCCTGGACCAGCACGAATGCGGAATTGGTGACGAAAGCGAATATTCCGATCTGCGAGCAGAGCATCACCGCAAACGGCGAGGTAAACCGCCGCTCACGCAGGACGGTGCCGAAAATGGCCAGGATGCGCCCGGGTGAAACCGCAATCCGTTCGCGCGGCGCGGTCTCTCTCAGCCCACCCGCGACGCTTGCGAGCAACGCGACCGCCATGACCGCGAGCAGGCCGAAGACGGCCCGCCAGCCCCACCATTCGAGCAGTTGCGCGCCGATCAGCGGCGCCGCAATCGGAACGATGCCGAACACGATCATCATGCGCGCGAGCATGCGCGCGGCCTGCTCGTGACTGTGCAGGTCCCTGACTATGGTGCGGGCGATCACCGGCCCGCTCGACATGCCCAGCCCCTGGATGAAACGCCAAATCGAGATCGCGGCCACCGATTCGGCGCCCAGGCAGGCAAGGGCCGAGGCGAGGTACAGGGCGAGGCCCGCAAGCAGCACCGGTTTCCTACCGAAACGGTCCGACAGCGGGCCCCAAGCAAGCTGGCCGAGCGCGATGCCGAGGAAAAACGTGGTGATGGTGAGCTGCACCGCGCTGACCGGCGCGCCGAAGGCCAGGGCGATCGCCGGCAGCGTGGGAAGGTACGCGTCGGTGCCCAGCGGCGTCAGTGCGACGAGCAGCCCGAGAAGCACGGTCAGCCAGACCGAGCCGGGGGAAAGATGCATGCGGCAGATCTTAGCATCCGCGTTTTTGCGTCGCAGACGGATAGAATGAGGCGCTTCGCGCACAGCTTGCTCCCGCAATGATTTCCTCCGCACCCCGCTGGCAGTTCTGGATCGACCGCGGCGGCACCTTCACCGACGTAGTCGCGCGCCGCCCCGACGGGCAGCTCATCACGCACAAGCTCCTGTCCGAAAATCCCGGCCGCTACGCCGACGCTGCGCTGCAGGGCATTCGCGAAATGCTGGGCGTGGCCCCCGGTGACGCGATTCCTGCCCAGGCCATCGAGGCGGTAAAGATGGGCACGACCGTGGCGACCAACGCCCTGCTGGAGAGAAAAGGCGAACGCACGGTTCTTTTCATTACGCGCGGTTTTCGCGATGCGCTGCGCATCGCCTACCAGAACCGGCCGCGCATCTTCGACCGCCACATCGTATTGCCGGAAATGCTCTACAGCGAGGTGGTCGAGGTCGACGAGCGCATCGGCGCGCATGGCGAAGTCCTCGTACCGCTCGATGAAGCGAAGACGTGCGCGGAGCTGCAAGCCGTCTTTGCGCGCGGCATCCGCTCGATCGCCATCGTCTTCATGCACGGGTACCGGTACACCGGGCACGAGGCGCGGGTCGCCGAACTCGCAAAAGCCGCCGGCTTCACGCAGGTCTCCGTCTCGCACCGCGTGAGCCCGCTGATGAAGCTCGTGGGCCGCGGCGACACGACCGTCGTGGATGCCTATCTTTCCCCGATCCTGCGCCGCTATGTGGAGCGCGTGGCCGGCGAGCTGAAGGATGTGCGCGTGATGTTCATGCAGTCCAACGGCGGCCTGACCGACGCGCGCCGCTTCCAGGGCAAGGATTCGATCCTGTCCGGGCCCGCGGGCGGGATCGTAGGGGCGGTGCGCACGTCCCTTGAGGCAGGCTTCGAGCGCATCATCGGCTTCGACATGGGCGGCACGTCGACCGACGTTTCGCACTACGCGGGCGAATTCGAGCGCGAGTTCGAGACCAGGGTTGCCGGCGTTCGCATGCGCGCGCCGATGATGAGCATCCACACGGTGGCCGCCGGGGGCGGCTCGCTCCTGCACTTCGACGGCGCGCGCTATCGCGTCGGCCCGGACTCCGCCGGAGCGAACCCGGGCCCCGCAAGCTACCGGCGCGGGGGACCGCTCGCGGTTACGGACGCCAACGTCATGCTCGGCAAGATCCAGCCGAAGTTCTTCCCGCCGGTGTTCGGTCCCGGCGGCGACGAGCCGCTCGAGGCCGGCGTGGTGCGCGAAAAGTTTGCCGAGCTGGCGCGCACGATCCACGCCGCCACTGGCGACGAGCGCACGCCCGAAGAAGTCGCCGAGGGTTTCGTGAATATCGCGGTGGGCAACATGGCGAACGCGATCAAGCACATCTCGGTGCAGCGCGGCCATGACGTCACGGGCTATACGCTGTGCTGCTTCGGGGGGGCGGCAGGCCAGCATGCGTGCCTGGTTGCCGATGCGTTGGCGATGACGCGCGTTTTCATTCACCCGTTCGCGGGGGTGCTGTCCGCCTATGGCATGGGCCTCGCCGACCAGACCGCGATGCGCGAGGAGGCGATCGAGGCGCGCCTGGACGAAGCCGGCCTCGCGCTTGTCGAACGGGCGCTCGACAGGATCGCCGCCCATGCGCGCGAAGAGCTGCTCGGCCAAGGGGTCGAGGCAGCTCGCGTCCGGGTGGTGAAAAGGGCCCACCTGAAATACGAAGGCACCGACACCGCGCTGCTTATCGCATCGGGAACGATCGGCGAGATGACGGCCCGGTTCGAGGTGGCCTACCGCCAGCAATACAGTTTCCTGATGCCGGGCAAGGCGCTGATCGTCGAAGCCGTTTCCGCCGAGGCAATCGGGGCGTCCGAGACGCTCGCCCAGGCCGGTTCGGTGCCCGAGCGCGGCAATCCCGTGGCGGCCGACACGGTGCGCATGTTTACCCAGGGACGCTGGCGCGATACGCCCGTGTACCGCCGCGACGAGCTGGGCGCCGGCAGCCGCATCGACGGCCCCGCCATCATCGCCGAGGCCAATGCGACCACCGTGGTCGAATCCGGCTGGCGCGGCGAGGTCACCCCGGCGAACCACCTTGTGCTCCAGCGCGTGGTGGCGCGCGAAACCCGCGTCGCGCTCGGCACCCAGGCCGATCCGGTGATGCTCGAGATCTTCAACAATCTGTACATGTCCATCGCCGAGCAGATGGGACTGCGCCTGCAGAACACCGCGTATTCGGTAAACATCAAGGAGAGGCTGGATTTCTCCTGCGCCCTGTTCGACGCGGTGGGCAACCTGATCGCCAATGCGCCGCACATGCCGGTCCATCTTGGCTCGATGGGCGAATCGATCAAGACCGTGATCCGTGAGAACGCGGGCCGCATGAAGCCCGGCGATGTCTATGTGCTGAATGCGCCGTACAACGGCGGCACCCACCTGCCCGATGTCACGGTCATCACGCCGGTGTGGAACGACGGCGGCAGCGAGGTCCTGTTCTATGTCGGCTCCCGTGGGCACCATGCGGACATCGGCGGGATCACGCCGGGGTCGATGCCGCCCGACTCGAAGACCGTCGAGGAGGAGGGCGTGCTCATCGACAACTTCCTGCTGGTCGAGAGCGGGCGGTTCCGCGAAAAGGAAACGATCGAGCTGCTCACTTCGGGCCGCTACCCGGTGCGAAATGTCGTGCAGAATCTGGCCGACCTGCACGCGCAGATCGCGGCCAACGAGAAGGGCGTGCTGGAGCTGCGCCGCATGGTCGCCCACTTCGGGCTCGACGTGGTGCGCGCCTACATGCTGCACGTGCAGAACAACGCCGAGGAATCGGTGCGCCGCGTGATCGGGGTGCTGAAGGGCGGGTCGTTCGATTACCCGCTGGACAACGGCGCCCGGATCCGCGTGAAGATTTCGATCGGAGAGGATCGCCGCAGCGCAACGATCGATTTCACGGGCACGACGATGCAGCTGCCGAATAACTTCAACGCGCCTTCCGCGGTGTGCATGGCGGCAGTGCTGTATGTGTTCCGCAGCCTCGTCGACGACGACATCCCGTTGAATGCCGGGTGCCTCAAGCCGCTCGAGGTCATCATCCCCGAGGGCTGCATGCTCAATCCCCGCTTCCCCGCCGCGGTGGTTGCCGGCAACGTCGAGACGTCGCAGTGCATCACTGACGCCCTGTACGGCGCGCTCGGCGTCATGGCCGCATCGCAGGGAACCATGAACAACTTCACGTTCGGCAATGCGCGTTACCAGTACTATGAAACCGTTGCCGGCGGCTCGGGCGCGTGCCCGGGCTTCGACGGGACCGACGTCGTGCAGACTCACATGACCAACTCGCGCCTCACCGACCCCGAAGTCCTCGAATGGAGGTTCCCGGTCCTGCTGGAGAAATTCGAGCTCAGGATCGGTTCCGGCGGGGTCGGGCGCTGGCGCGGCGGCAACGGTGGCGTGCGCCGCGTGCGCTTCCTCGAACCCATGACCGCCGCAATCCTTTCCGGGCACCGGCTCGTGCGGCCGCACGGCATGGCGGGCGGGGGCGAAGGCGTGGCCGGCCGCAACTGGGTCGAAAGGGCCGATGGTTCGGTCGTCGAACTCGGCCCCGCCGACCGGACCGAAATGGCCGCCGGCGACGTGTTCGTCATCGAATCGCCCGGCGGCGGCGGATACGGGAAGCCTGCGATTTGACCCTCCGGTCCCGGTCGCCATATACAATTG
>JBBQNG010000316.1:0-4867 GCA_038329645.1 Burkholderiales bacterium | reverse complement strand
GGCGACGACGAGTACACGCGTGGCCGCCCGCACCCGATGATCGATCCCGAGCCGCGCAACGAATTGCTCGCCAAAACGCTGACCGACCCCGCGGTCGCCGTGGTCCTGCTCGACGTGGTGATCGGCTATGGGGCCCACGCGGATCCCGCCGGGCTCATTGCAGCCGTCGTGGAAAGCGCGGCCGCCACGCGTCCCGCCGTCGTCGCATCGATCACCGGGACGGACGCGGACCCGCAGGGGTATTCACGCCAGGCCGCGCGCCTCGCCGCTGCCGGGGTGTTTGTCGCGTCGTCCAACGCCCAGGCCGCGGCGCTGGCGGCGCGCGTGGTTTCTTAGACCGTCCGCAGCAGTTCGAACTCCGGGTAGCCGCCTTCGCCGCCGGGGGCGGCTTCAATGTGATCGACCCTCGCCGACGGCGGTCCGCGGCGTGCCCAGGCGAGCAGGCTTTCGACCGCGTCATGCGCGCCCTCGACCATGGCTTCCACGCTGCCATCGGCGCGATTGCGCACCCAGCCAGTGCAGCCTGCCTTGCGTGCTTCGATGCGCATCGATTCGCGATAGCCCACGCCCTGGACGCGTCCGTAGATGAGGAGGTGATGCACGGTGGGCATAGGGTTCAGGGAGCGCTTCAAAATGGGCGTCAGGCGCGAAACGCTATGGTAAGCTGATAAAAAATCGGTTGTAGCATCTTGACGCAGCACTGAAAAACAGGAGGCAAGGGATGCGAGTCGGATTACTGGTTATTGCCGGGATAGCGCTGGTCGGGTTCCTCGTGGTCGCGGTGGTGCTGCCGCAAATGGCGGGAGGCGAGACTCGCGACGCCGCGGCCGTCCTCGTGTCGGGCGCAAACGGCGCCAAGGCGGAGGTCACCGCCGCGGCAGAGAAGGCCGCCAACCTCACCGGCGCCGGCGCGAACGTGAAGATCCCGCCCAAGACGGACCCGAAGTACGGCGAGCTGAAGTGGATCGTCGAGCCCGGCGGTGTGATCCGCGGCTGGAACGAGAAGAACGCCATCGAAGTCGCGCTGACCCCGACCATGGGCAGCGGCAAGATCGCCTGGATCTGCAAGGGCTACCCGGCGCAATCGATGCCGGTAACGTGTGGCGGAAAGTAAGGAGCAGGAGGGGGTTCGGGCTCCTCCCGCTGCGCGGGGCCTTCCTGAACCCCCCGCACCCCCCGGGCATTTTTCTCGAAGTTCTAGTTTCTAAGTTCTGGTTGCCGTAAGTTCCTCGGCGCGCGCAATTGCGGCGGGGAGGTGGGGCTGGAGGTTGTCGGCGCCCAGCTTGGCGAGGAACCCGCTGCGCCGGATCAGGGACAGCGGCTGGTTGTTGACATCGCACAGCACCAGCGTGCTTCCCCTGCGCGCCAATGTCTTTCTCAGCACATCCAGTGTGTCCATGCCCGTCGTGTCCACGTTGATCACCTTGTGCATGTCGAGGATCATCACGCGCGGCTGGACCGCGCTCCCGTCAGTCTCGATCAGCGTTTCGAGCTTGCCCACCGCGCCGAAGAACAACGACCCGTAGATCCGGTAGGCCACCGTCCCGGGCGGCACCGAAAGGTCCTCCGGCAACGACGAATCGGTTACCTGCTCGATCGTGGTGAGGCTCGAGACGCGGTAGATGAAAAACAGCGCCGCGAGCACCATGCCCATCTCGACGGCGACGGTCAGGTCGACGATCACCGTCAGCAGGAAAGTCGAGAGCATTACCGTGCGGTACTGGAAGGAAAAGTGCCTGAGGCGCGGGAATTCGCGCCATTCGCCCATGTTCCACGCGACGAACAGCAGGATTGCGGCGAGCGCCGCGAGCGGCACGTTCGAAGCGAGCGGCGCGGCCACGAGGACGATCGCGAGCAGCGTGATGGAATGGACCACGCCTGCGATCGGGGTCTTGGCGCCGGCGCGCACGTTGGTCGTGGTCCGCGCGATGGTGCCGGTGGCGGGCATGCCGCCGAAGAAAGGCGAAAGGAAATTCGCCACGCCCTGCGCCATGAGCTCCTGGTTGGGGTCGTGGCGGTCGTCGATCATTCCGTCGGCCACGCGTGCGCAGAGCAGCGATTCGATCGCCCCGAGCAGGGCTATCGTTATCGTCGGCGCCACCAGGTTGCGCATTGCATCCCACGAGACGTCGGGCAGCGTGAACGGGGGCAGGCCGACCGGGATGCCGCCGAAGCGCGAGCCTATCGTCTCCACCGGCAGGTTGAGGAAGGCAGTGGCCGCAGTAGCCAGCACGAGGGCGACGATGGTGCCGGGGAGCCGCGTCACCAGCGCCGTGCGCCCCGTCGTGGCGGCGTCCCGGCGTGTTGTCACGAGCGTGCCGAAGCGCGGCCAGACGATGATCACCGCAAGGCAGGCGAGGCCGAGAGACAGCGTCATGACGTCCGCCGTGTCGATCGAGTCGATGATCGCGCGTGTCGAATGGAAAAAATCCGCGGGCATCTTCTCGATCTTCAGGCCGAGGAAATCCTTCACCTGCGAAAGCGCAATCAGCACGGCGATGCCGTTGGTGAACCCGATGATGATCGCGACCGGGATGAAGCGGATCAAGGAGCCGATGCGCGTGAGGCCCATGACGAAGAGGAGCACGCCCGCCATCACCGTCGAGATCATGAGGTTGGCGAGGCCGTGCTGCTGGATGATCCCGTACACGATCACGATGAACGCGCCGGCCGGGCCGCCGATCTGCACGCGCGAGCCGCCCAGCAGCGAGATGAGCATGCCGGCGACGATCGCGGTGAAGATCCCCGCTTCGGGTTTCAGCCCGGAGGCGATCGCAAACGCCATGGCCAATGGCAGCGCGACGATGCCTACCGTGATGCCGGCAATCACGTCGGCGAGGAAAGTGCTCCGGTCGTACGTCCTTAGGCAGTCGAGCAGGCGCGGATGGAACGGGTGAAGCGGGACCGCGGCGCGGCGGCGCCGCGGTGCGTCGGGGTCCACCGCCACGCTATTTCACCTTCATGCCCGGCTGCGCGCCGGTGTCGGGCGAAAGCAGGAAGATGCCGGGGCCTTCGCCGGAGGCCGCCAGCACCATGCCTTCGGACACGCCGAAGCGCATCTTGCGCGGCGCGAGGTTGGCGACCATCACCGTGAGGCGTCCCTTGAGCGCCTCCGGCGCGTAGGCGGACTTGATCCCGGCGAACACCGTGCGCTGCTCGGTGCCCAGGTCGAGGGTGAGCTTGACCAGCTTGTCGGCGCCCTCGACGGCCTCGGCGTTCGCGATCAGCGCGACGCGCAGGTCGACCGTGGCGAAGTCGTCGATGGAGATCGTGGCGGGGACGCCAGCCGGGGCGGCTGCGGCGGGTGCTGCAGCGGGCTTGGCTGGGGAGGTCTCGGTCACTTTCTTGGTTTCCTTCGATGCGGGTGCGGCTGGCATGTCGAAGAGCGCATCGAGCTGCTTCGGATCCACACGCGTCATGAGGTGCTTGTACTGATTGATCTGGTGTCCGGCCGGCAAAAGGGTGCTTGCATCGCTCCATTTGAGCGGCGGTATGTTCAGGAAAGCTTCCACGTCGGCGGCGAGTCTTGGCATCACTGGTTTCAAATAAAGCGTCAGCAGCCTGAATGCGTTGATTGCAACCGTGCAGACGACATGCAGCCGCTCCTCCTGGCCGGCCTGCTTGGCGATCTCCCACGGCTTCTTCTCGTCGACATAATGGTTGATCGAATCGGCCAGCGTCATGATCTGGCGCAAAGCTTTGCCATATTCCCGGGCGTCGAGGAGGCAGGCGATTTCGGCCGAAGGCGCCTGCAATTCCTTCAACAGCGACGCAGGATCGGCGCCTTCACCGTCGAGTGAATGGAGCTTTCCTTCGAACTTGTTCTTGAGGAAAGGCGCCGCCCGGCTGGCGATGTTGATGTATTTGCCCACCAGGTCGCTGTTCACCCGGGCGATGAAGTCGTCCGGGTTGAAGTCGAGGTCTTCCACGTTCGCGTTGAGCTTGGCGGCGATGTAGTAGCGCAGCCACTCGGCATTCATCCCCAGCTCGAGATATTTGAGCGGCGAAATGCCCGTGCCGCGGCTCTTCGACATCTTGTCGCCCGACACGGTGATAAAGCCGTGCACGTAGACATGGTCCGGCACCTTGTAGGGAGAGCCCGCGAACTTGAGCATCGCGGGCCAGAACAGGGTGTGGAAGTAGATGATGTCCTTGCCGATGAAATGCACCTGCTCGGTGGTCTCGTCGGCGAGGAAGGCTTCGAAGTCCATGCCCTTCTTCGCGCAATACGCCTTGAAGCTCGCGAGATAGCCAATCGGCGCATCCAGCCACACGTACAGGTACTTTTCTTCCGCGATGTCGGGGATGCGGATGCCGAAGTAGGGCGGGTCGCGCGAGATGTCCCAGTCGCCGAGTGCCTTGTCGCCTTCTCCCTCGAGCCATTCGCGTGCTTTGTTGGCGACCTGCGGCTGGATCCGGCCGGGCAGGTCGATCCAGTCGCGCAGGAAGGCCACGCACCTTTCGTCGGACAACCGGAAGAAATGATGCTCGGAAGTCTTCATGACCGGCTTTGCGCCGGAGATCGTGGAATACGGGTTCTTCAGTTCGGTCGGCGAATAGACCGAGCTGCAGTTCTCGCAGGCATCCCCGTACTGGTCTTTCGCCCCGCACACCGGGCACTCGCCCTTGATGTACCGGTCGGCGAGGAACATGCCCTTCACGGGGTCGTAGAACTGCTCGACCGGCTTCTTGTAGACGAACCCCGCGCGGTCGAGCTTGCGATAGATGTCCTGCGAGAGCTCGGTGTTCTCCTTCGACTCGGTCGAGTGCCAGTGGTCGAATGAGATGTGAAAGCCTTTCAGGTACTTCGGGCGGTCGGCCGCGATGCGCGAAACGAGTTCCTGCGGCGAGATGCCCTCGGATTCCG
>JBBQNG010000315.1:0-4869 GCA_038329645.1 Burkholderiales bacterium | reverse complement strand
CGTCGCCACGTCCTTCAGCGCTGCGCGATAGCTCTCGGCGTCCAGCGCGACAGTGCGCCGGGCGTCGCGGCGCATCCTTTCCAGCCGGTTGCCGGCGGACGCCGGGGGAGGCATCGACCCGAGCAATGCGTCGGCGGCGTCAGGGGCATTGCAGACGAGCACCGCGTCGCAGCCCGCCTGGAGCGCAGCCGCCGCCCGCTCGCGCATGCCGCCCGCCACGCTGGCGCCTTCCATGCTGAGGTCGTCGCTGAAGATGACGCCGTCGAAACCCAGCTGCTTGCGCAGGACGTCCTTCATCCAGAACGCCGAAAATCCGGCCGGGTGAGTGTCGACCGCGGTGTAGATCACGTGCGCCGGCATGATTCCGGCCAGCCCCGCCGCGATCACCGGGCGATACGGGGCGACGTCGATGAGCATGATCTCGTCGAGCGAGCGATTGTCGGTCGGGATCGCCACGTGCGAATCCGCGGATGCATAACCGTGCCCCGGGAAATGCTTGCCTACCGCACCCATGCCCGTCGAGTGCAATCCGCGCACGAGCGACGCGCCGAGGGCTCCGACGGCCTCCGGGGAAGCGTGCAACGCTCGATCGCCAATCACCGAGCTGGCGCCATAGTCGAGGTCCAGCACCGGCGTGAAGCTGAAATCCACGCCATGGGCGCCAAGCTCCGCGCCGATCGCGACGCCGACGCTCTCCGCGGCGCGTACCGCCGCCGCGCGATCGCGATCCCACAGCATCCCGAGGCGGCGCATGGGCGGGATCGGCGTGAAGCCGTCGCGAAAGCGCTGCACGCGCCCGCCTTCGTGGTCGACGCAAATGATCAGCTCCGGCGTGCGCAGTGCGCGGATCGCGGCGGTAAGGGCCCTGACCTGCGCCGGGCTTTCGAAATTGCGCGCGAACAGGATGATTCCGCCCACGAGGGGATGCGAGAGTCGCCGGCGGTCGTCGTCGCCCAGTTGCAGCCCCGCCACATCCAGCATCACCGGCCCGAGGGGCATCGCAATGCTCATGCGCCCGTCTCCAGGATCACGGTAGCGCCGGCAAGCTCCCGCTCGTCGGTGAGCGATACGTGCGCCCGCCCGACGCCGCGCTCATCGAGCATCGCCTTGAGCGCGGCGGTGAACTCAAGCGTCGGCTTGCCCGAGCGCAGGTTGGTCACCCATACCCCGTGCCAGTTGGCCGGTGCATGGATGCCGGTGCCGAGTGCCTTGGTGAACGCTTCCTTGGCGGCAAACCGTTTTGCAAGGTACGCGGCAGGCTTCCTGTGCGCGGCAAAGCGCCGCAGCTCGGGCTCGCACAGGATGCGGCGGGCAAACCGCTCTCCGAAGCGCGCCAGCGCGGCCTCGATGCGGGCAATCTCGATGATGTCGGTGCCGATGCCGTAGATCATTTTTCCTCCCGCAGCCCGAAACGCGCCTCGGTCATCAGGCGCTTCATTTCGCGCACCGCCTCGCGCATGCCTACGAATACCGCGCGGCTGACGATCGCATGGCCGATGTGCAGCTCGCGGATCCCGGCCAGGCGCGCGACCGGCTCCACATTGAAATAATTGAGCGCGTGCCCGGCGTTGAATCGCATGCCGAGGTCGCGGATCGCGCGGCCGGCCTGCGCGAGCTTGTCGAGCTCGGCGACTACCGCGGGGCCTTCCGCGTCGCGCCCCAGCTTGTGAAAGGCGTGGGCGTAAGGACCGGTATGCACTTCGCAAACGCGCGCCCCTACGCGGTGTGCGGCCTCGATCTGGGCCGGATCGGCGTCGATAAACACCGACACCATGATGCCGGTCTCCGCGATGCGGGCAACGGCCTCCTTCAGCTTTTTCTCCTGCGCAACAATGTCGAGCCCCCCCTCGGTGGTGATCTCGTGGCGGCCTTCGGGGACCAGCATCGCCATTTCCGGCCGGATCGCCCGCGCAACGCCGACCATCTCGTCGGTCGCGGCCATCTCGAGGTTGAGCTTGATGTGCGTGAGCTCGCGCAATCTCCTCACATCCTCGTCCTGGATGTGGCGGCGATCCTCGCGCAGGTGGACGGTTATCCCGTCGGCCCCGCCGAGGTGGGCTTCGACGGCGGCCCACACCGGGTCCGGCTCATAGGTGCCTCGGGCCTGCCTGACGGTAGCCACGTGGTCGACGTTGACGCCGAGTTCGATCATAGGTCCTGAAGCTCCAAGAGGACGCTGCGCGTGTGCAGCGTCTGGCCGTGAAGGCGCTGCCCGATGAGCGTCCGCATCAGGCCGCGCGACTGGTGCAGGGTTTCCGCGCTGCTGAAATCGTCGCGGTCCAGGCCGAGCAGCGTGCTGCCCCGCACGACCATTTCGCCGCCCGGAGCCCCGTCGACAGGGAGCGGCCCACGCTCGGGATCGTACAGATAATGCGCCGCCGGGTCGATGGGCGCGCCGCCGGCCGCATCCCGATCCAGGAGCATCGCGTAGCCGAGGCCCGCGAGGAGGCGCTTTTCGAAGCGGCGCAATACCGCCGCCGTGGGCTCGCCCCGGCCAAGCCGCTCGAGGCTTTCCGCGTAGGCGTCGAAAAGGCTTTCGTGCGCGTCATCCCGCGGCAGCAGGCGCAGGACCAGCTCATTGACGTAGAAGCCGCACATCAGGCCCGGTCCGCGCAGGAACGGCATGCCGCCCTGCCATTCCGCGCTGACGAGGGTATTGAGCTCCCCCGTGCCGGCCCAGGACAGCCGCAACGGCTGGAAGGCATGCAGGACGCCGCGCAACACCGAGCGCGGCCGGCGGGCGCCCTTGGCGATGAGCGCGGTGCGGCCGTGGCGGCGGGAGAACGCCTCCACTATGAGGCTGGTCTCCTTGTAGGGATAGCTGTGGAGGACGAAGGCCGGCTCCAGTTCGACCCTGCGACGGGATTGCGCCATGGCCGCCTCAGCTGTAGCCGAAGGTCCTGAGCGACCTGGCGTCGTCGGTCCATCCGCGCTTGACCTTCACCCACAACCCCAGGTAGACCTTGCCCTCGAAAAGCTTCTCCATGTCCTTGCGGGCGGCGGTGCCGATGCGCTTGAGCCGCTCGCCCTTGTCGCCGATCACGATCGGCTTGTGGCTCTCGCGATCGACCCAGATCGTGGCCTCGATGCGGCGCAGGGCGCCCTCCTCCTTGAAGCTGTCGATGGCGACTTCGCAGCTGTAGGGCAGCTCTTCGCCGAGTTCGCGAAACAGTTTCTCGCGCACGAGCTCGGAGGCGAAGAACCGCTCGTCGCGGTCGGTGAGCTGGTCCTCGGGATACATGGCGGGCGCCTGGGGCAGCGCGTCGCGGATGACGCGCAGCAGCTCGTCGGCGTTCTTGCCCGATTTGGCGCTGACCGGCACGATCGCGTGGAACGGCCGCTCCTTCGCCACCCGGTCGAGGAAAGGCATCAGCCGCTCCCGGTCCTTCACCAGGTCCACCTTGTTGGCCACCGCGATCACCCTCTGTTTGAGCGGTATCTTCGCCAAAAGGTTGCGGTCGGCGTCGTAAAGCTTCGGCGCCTCGACGACCCACAGGACGACGTCTGCGTCGCGCGCTATTTCGGTGGCACGCTTGTTGAGGGCCTTGTTGAGGACGTTGTTGTGCAGCGTCTGGAATCCGGGCGAATCGACGAACACGAACTGGCAATCCGGCGTGGTCACGATGCCCGTCACCAGGTGGCGCGTGGTCTGCGCCTTGGACGAGACAATGGACAGCTTCTGCCCCACGAACCGGTTGAGCAGGCTCGACTTGCCCGTGTTCGGCCGGCCGATGATGCCTATCGTGCCGCAGCGGAAGGCGGCGCCGCTCATCGGGCGATCTGCTTGAGGATTTTTGCGGCGGCGCTTTGCTCCGCCGTGCGCCGGCTGGCGCCGCTGCCGGAGGCCGCCAGTTGCATCTCGGCCACCACGCATTCCACCTCGATCGTCTGCTTGTGCGCAGCGCCCTTGGTGGCCACTACCCGGTACTCGGGCAGCTTGTGCTTGCGGGCCTGCAGGAACTCCTGCAGAAGGGTCTTGGCGTCTTTTGCCGGGCCGGCCGGATCGAGCTGCTCGAACCGGATCCTGAAAGTGTGGCCGATGGCGTCGCGTGCGGCTTCGTATCCGCCGTCGAGGAACACCGCCCCGAACACCGCCTCGAGCGTATCGGCGAGCATGGCGGGGCTGTTGCCTCCGCTGCTGGCAAGCGCCGGCGCGTCCACGAGCAGCAGCTCGGAGAGCCCCAGCTCCTCGGCAAGGGTCGAGAGGGATTCCTTGCGCACCAGGCTCGCGCGGAGCTTGGTCAGCTGGCCTTCGGGCATTGCCGGGAAGCGGCGGAAAAGCTCTTCGGCGATCACGCAGTCGAGCACGCCGTCGCCAAGGAACTCGAGCCGCTCGTTGTTTACCGAGGCGAAGCTCCGGTGGGTCAGCGCCTGCTCGCGCAGCTCAACGCTCTTGAACTGGTAAGCGATGCGCTTGTCTAGGGGCGGGGTGCGCGCCACCTGGGATGCGCCGCGCTCACTCTTTCGAGTTGCCGGCGAAATCGATGTACAGGCCGACGTTCGCGAACAGCGGCACTTCCTTCTTGTAGGCAAACGAGATGACCACGTCGCCGCCTTCCTTGGTGACCTCGAGGTCGTTGGATGTCAGCACCTTGACCTCGTCGATCATCGTCTTGGTATCCCAGGCCTTGCGGATCTCCTGGACCGAGCCCCCGCGCTTTTCCTGCGCGATGGTCTTGATGGTTTTCTGCGCGGTCAAGAACTCCGCGTAGGCAGGTCCGATCTTCATGCCTGCCAGCGCGAGCACGATCAGGATCGCGAAAACGATTAGCAGGCCAGTGATGCTCACGCCGGTTTGTCTGTCACGCATTGAATCCTCCCGATTCCCCGCTATCGGAACGAACCGAAGCGGCCAAGTTCGTTCAGGTT
>JBBQNG010000314.1:0-4934 GCA_038329645.1 Burkholderiales bacterium | reverse complement strand
GTGGCTCCGGTTGTGGGGGTGGGACCATTATTCAAGCGCCGCGCGGCTCGAACGCCTCGATGAACCGCAGCAGGACGCGCGCCCCGGTGCCGGCATCGTCTTCGGTAATGCTCTCGGCCGGGTTGTGGCTGATGCCGGCTTTGCAGCGAACGAACAGCATCGCGATGTCGGCGATGGCGCACATCGCCATGCCGTCGTGCCCGGCCCCCGAAGGCAGCGTGCGCAACGGGAGTTTCTCCGCGGCCACCGCGCGCTCGAACTGCGCCATGAGCCAGGGCGCGCAGCGGGTGACGTTGAAGTCCGGCAGCCGCTCGACATGGGAGTCCAGGCCGCGTGCCTCGGCCACGTCGGCGATCGCGCCGAAAATACCCTGCAGCGCACGCTCGCGCACGGCGTCCTCCGGCGAGCGGCAATCCACCGTAAAGCGCACTTCGCCCGGGATTACGTTGGTGGCGCCGGGCAGGGTCTCCAGCTTGCCCACGGTCGCCACGAGCCCCTTTTCGGCGCGGGCGATGCGCTCGACGGCGAGCACGCATTCGGCCGCCCCGGCGAGCGCGTCGCGGCGCAGGCTCATCGGCACGGTGCCTGCGTGGCCGGCCATGCCGCGCAGCGTCACGACTGCGCGCCGGGAGCCGTTGATCGCCGTGACGACGCCCACCGCGACGCCCTCGGCTTCCAGCACCGGGCCCTGCTCGATGTGCAGCTCGGCGTAGGCCAGGAGCTCGTCGCTGCGCCGCGCGGCGGTCCCGATGGCATCCGGATCGAGGCCATTGGCCTTCATTGCCTCCCGCATCGAGACGCCGTCTTTGTCGCGCGCCTCCAGCAGCGCAGGGTCGAAGGCGCCCGAAACGATCCGGCTTGCGAGGAGCGACGTGCCGAAGCGCACGCCTTCCTCGTCCGCAAAGCCGATCACTTCGATCGCGAACGGCAGGCGTTTGCCGCCCAGCGACTGAACGCACTCGATCGCGGTGACCACACCGAGCATCCCGTCGTACCTGCCGGCGTCGCGCACGCTGTCCAAATGCGAGCCCAGCATGAGGCAGGCAAGTCCCGGCTGCGTGCCCTCGTAGCGCCCGACAACGCTGCCGGCAGCGTCGAGGCGCGCCTGCATGCCGGCTTCGCGCATCCAGGCGAGCACCAGGGCGTTCGCTGCCCGCTGCTCCTTCGAGAGGTAGACGCGGGTGAGGCCGTTCGCAAGCTCGCTGTGACGTGCGATTTCGGCGCAGCGGGCCATGATGCGCGCGGGGCTGGGCATGCCGGGCAGTCTACCTCCGCCTGCGGATCCGGCGCGCGAGTCCGGCTGCCTGCGCCGAAGTAGTTTGTCCTACGCAACCGCGGGCACTTGGACGACATACCGAAGAGCACCGCGGGGCATAGATTGACTCGTTGAATAAAGAGGCGCAAAAAATGAGCTCAAGCCTGCGTATCGAACTCCTCCTGGGTGCCTTGGCGCTGGGCTTTGCCAGCGCCTCTTTCGCGGCGCAACCGCTGCCCGTCAACCCGATGCTGCTCGACGCCATGCGGCCCGCTTTCCCGCGCGTCGAGGAGCTGAGCCTCCCCGGGCTCGCAGACCGGCTGCGGGACACGAAAGCGATCCCTCCCGCGCGCAAGGCCGAACTGATGTCCGAGTTCGACATCCTGCTGGATCAATTTCGCCTCGCTTACCGGACCGGCAATCCGCAGGTGGCCTCGCTGCGCGAGCCGTATGACAGGCTACTCGGGAAAATGCAGGTCTCTGCCGGCAAGGACCGCCAGCTGGCGCGCGACACTGCCGCTTCGCGGGAACCCATTTGGGAGTCGCTCTCCGACCGCTCGACCTTCGCAAGCCTGCAGTAAGGCTGGGCAGCGGATCTGAACTAAGCGCCTCGCGGCAAGTCTACGCTTACCTTCTGAGCGGACGACTTCTCCTTTGACCCCCCGAATCGCTATTTTTGTAATTTTTACAGGGTCGGCCTTGACGGCAAGCGCGGATATGCCGCTGCCGCCGGATCCGGTATCGGCCGCTGCGCCGGCAATTCAACTGCCGGCGGTGCCGGTCCCCGCGGCCGTTGCGGCGAAGGCCTGGGACCACGCGGTGCCCTTTGCGCAGCACGTTCGCGATGCAGCGAAGGCAGCCAACGTGCGTCCGGAACTGCTGCATGCGCTGATTCACACGGAGTCGGGTTACCGGCCCGGCGCGCGTTCGCCCTCCGGGGCGGTGGGGCTGATGCAGCTAATGCCCGGGGTGTTGCGGCGTTACAACGTGCGCGACCCGTTCGACCCGAAACAGAATATCCACGCCGGCGCGCGGTATGTGCGTGAGCTCCTCGATCTCTTCGGAGACAACATGAGCCTGATGCTGGCCGCGTACAACGCAGGCGAGCACGCGGTGATCCGCCACGGCAACCAGATTCCGCCTTTCGGTCAGACGCGCCTCTTTGTGCCCAAGGTCACTGCGCTCTACCAGAAGTTTGTGAACCAGGCGGAAGGTCGGCCGGCACTGTAAAAATTACACGGGTTCGCACTGGCGCGCATTCGCTCACCCGCTGATATAACATCGCGCAATGCGAGAGCACGCGATTTCGTTTGGGCCTTCCGGAGAACTGCAGGCCCGCATCTTGGAGTTGGAGGCCAGGATCGCGCACCTCGAATCCGAACTGCGCGCACGCAATGAATCCGAGGCCCGGCTTCGCAAGCAGTCGGGCGAGCTGTCGGACTTCGTCGAGAACGCGACCGAGGGGCTGCATCGCGTCGGACCCGACGGCACGATCCTCTGGGCCAACCAGGCGGAACTGAATCTGCTCGGCTACGAAGCGCATGAGTACATCGGGCGCAACATCGCCGAAATCCACGCCGATCGCCCGGTTGTCAACGACATCCTTCGCAGGCTCACGAAAGGCGAGAAGCTCTACGACCAGCCCGCGCGGCTGCGCTGCAAGGATGGCTCGATCCGCGACGTCCTGATCCAATCCAGCGTCCTTTTCGAAGACGGCCGCTTTGTGCACACGCGCTGCTTCACCCGCGATGTCACGCGCTACAGGCAGGCGGAGAGGGAGCTGCGCGAGAACGAAAAGAGGTACCGCGCGCTGATGCAGCAGTCCCCGTTCAGCGTCCAGGTGTTTTCTCCCGACGGCCGTACCCTGAGCGTGAACCGGGCGTGGACGGACTTGTGGGGCGTTACGTTCGAGCAGATTGCCGATTACAACATCCTCCAGGATCCGCAGCTCGAGCAAAAGGGCATCCGTCCGTACATCCTGCGGGCGTTCGAAGGCGAGACGGTCAACATGCCGGCCATCGAGTACAACCCCGACGCCACCCTCCCCGGGCGTTCGCGGCATGCCGAGTCGACGCGCTGGGTTTCGGCGACGGCTTATCCGATCAGGAACGACGCGGGCGAGCTCACCGAGGTCGTGCTGATCCATAACGACATCACTGCAAAGCGGCGCGCCGAATCCGCCCTGCGCGAAAGCGACGACCGGTTCCGGCTGCTGGCCGAAACGATTCCGCAGCTCGCGTGGATGGCCGACGCGGAGGGCAATATCTTCTGGTACAACCGGCTCTGGTACGAGTACACCGGCACGACCCTCGAGCAGATGCAGGGCTGGGGATGGCAGGCCGTGCACGACCCGGCCGTCCTTCCCGAAGTGGTGGAGAAGTGGCGCAGCTCGATCGCCAGCGGTAAACCTTTCGACATGGTCTTCCCGCTCAGGGGCGCGGACCAGCGCTTCCGGCCGTTTCTCACGCGGGTCAACCCGCTTCGCAACGAGCAGGGCGCGATTATCAACTGGTTCGGCACCAACACCGACATCAGCGAGATCAAGGCCATGGAGGAAGCCCTGCGCGACGCCGACCGGCGCAAGGACGAATTCCTCGCCACGCTGGCGCACGAGCTCAGGAACCCGCTTGCGCCGATCCGAACCGCGCTGCAGGTCCTCAACATGCCCCGGGTCGATGCCGCTATTGCGCAGCAGACACGCGAGGTGATCGATCGCCAGGTGCACCACATGGTTCGGCTGGTGGATGACTTGCTCGACGTGTCGCGCGTCATGCGCGGCAAGATCACGCTCAAGCAGGAGCCGGTCGAACTTGCCACTGTGGTTGCGCAGGGAGTGGAAATCGCGCAGCCGTCGATCGAAGCCCAGGGCCATGAATTCGCTATTTCACTGCCGGACGAGTCGCTCCTGGTGGACGGCGACCGAGTGCGGCTGGCGCAAGTCGTCGGCAATCTCCTCACCAACGCGGCTAAATATACGGAGGCCGGCGGGCACATCTGGCTTTCGGCCGCGCGCGAAGGCGCCGACGCCGTGCTGACGGTGCGCGACGACGGCATCGGCATCGCTCCCGACATGCTTCTCCATGTTTTCGACCTGTTCGTGCAGGCCGAGCACGACGCCGCGCGCTCGCAGGGTGGGCTGGGCATCGGCCTGACGCTCGCGAAGAACCTCGCCGAACTCCACGGCGGCACACTCGCCGCGGAGAGCGCGGGTCTGGGCCAGGGCAGCCGGTTCACGCTCAGGCTGCCCTTGGCAACGCGCGCCGGCGAGGCTCATCAGGTTGATGCGCCGCCGCCGGATGCTCGAACCTCTGCCGGCCATCGCCTGCTGGTAGTGGACGACAACGCGGATGCGGCGGACAGCCTCGCCATGCTCCTCCGGTTGCAGGGCCACACGGTGGAGGTCGCCTATGACGGCGCCAAGGCGCTCGAACTGATCGCGGCGGCAAGGCCGGTTCTTGTGTTTCTCGATATCGGCATGCCCGGCCTGGACGGGTACGAGGTCGTCCGCCGTGTCCGACAGACGCCCGGCGTCGAAAAAACGCGCGTGATCGCATTGAGCGGCTGGGGCCAGGCCGAGGATCGCAGGCGTTCGGCCGAGGCGGGGTTCGACCACCATCTGGTGAAGCCGCCAGACATGCGTGAGGTCGGGGCGGTGCTGGCCGGGATCGGTTCGAACGTC
>JBBQNG010000313.1:0-4955 GCA_038329645.1 Burkholderiales bacterium | reverse complement strand
TGGTCGATGGCATCGCGGCCAGAGTCCAGCAGGACGATCTGGGCGCCGGGTCGGTTGATTTGCGCGAGCAACACCTGGAAATCGGGAATCGTGGTGTCGACAAACACAACTTCGCTGCGCCCCTGCCCGGCGACATCCCTTAAGACGCCCGCTTCACGGACGTCTGCACCGATCAGATCGGAAAGACGCGCTGCCGCCGCATCGCCAGCTTCGCCTTTGCCGAAATCGCCTGCTTGGACGACAACGGCCGCATCCTTTGCGAGATGGGTTTTGATGATGGCAAGCTGCGCCGCGTAGGTTTGGTCCATCGACACCGAGTCGAGCCGGGCGGTCCCGAGCTGCAACGCATCGGAATTGCCGGTGGCGACGATATAAACGGCATCGACATCGGTTTCGTGCGACAGGTAATCGGCGATTTGCTGCACGCCGTCACGCTTGGCATCAAGCTTGACGATCCGCGCGTCGGGGCTGATGCCGGTCGGCAATACCTGGTAATTCCCCGCCGACGCATCGACGAATACCACTTCGTTTCGCGAGCCGGGCTCGAGCGTGCCGGTCCCTGCTCCGCGCTCCGACGCGGCCTTTTCTGCAGCGTTCTTGTCGGCACCATCAGGCACAGTGGCAGCCGACTTCCCATCGGCGGTCGTTGCGGCAGGTACGCTCGTCTGCGTCCAATCAACCGCGGGTAGCGTCTTGTCGGCCGGAGCTGCGTCTGTTTTCGCTGCATCGACCACCGCGTTCTTGTCGACGATGTCCGCCGCAAGCGCCCCGTCGAAGACGATTCTCTGTTCGAGCGCGAGATAGCGCGTTTTGCGAACCAGGGTTCTGCGTGCGCGTTTGGTCTTGCCCGCGGGCTTCGTATCAACGTTGCCCGGACCGCCGGACTTATCGTTCTTGCTCATCGGGATTGAGATCCTATGATGCGCTAAAGTCGAAAACTTTCAGGGGGTTAACAGACTTCTGATTACTACGCGCTATTTTAGAGGACGTTTATCCTGGAATCCAAGGGACTATGCCCTCCGGGGATCGGGGATAGGTACCGATGCGCAAAAGTTCGTCATGGAAAAAAGCCAGCTTCCGGGCCCATTTCCACGATGTTGGAGATTTGTGTCCGAAGGCGCGTGGCGCCTGCAGGGCGATGAGGCTTAAAACCCGCTTTCTCTGACCAGTATTGACAGTGCGCGGGATACGAAGTTCTGGGCAACGAGTACCAAGCTTGTCTCTATGCGGACCGTCCCGCGCTCTATAGTCCGCAGATAGCCCACATCTCCCATGGGGTCTATCAAGACCCGGTATACGGGATCCTGCGCCTGGGCGCCTCCGCGGCGGTCAAGCACGGCGGCGATATCGCCGCCATGAGGTGTCACGAGGAGCGCGCGGGTGATCTGCTTGCTGCCGGTGGTGTCGATCGATTTCACCACTCCCCGGACCGACGGCGCACCGGCGCGGGACGAGACGAAAGTCACGTCCTGGCCAATCTGCACCGACTCGATCGTCGATTCGCTCACGTAGGCCTCTATCACCGCCGGTGCCGGCGCGGCGACCCGCATCATCAGCTCGCGCGTGCCTATCGTGCGGCCGGCGACGATTTGCGGGGACATGTCGCGAATGGCGCCGCGGATCGTCGCCCGCACGGTCAGTCGCTCGACTTCCTCCTCCACCGACTTTTGTTCCGCCAGGGCCTCGGCAATTTGCTCCAGCAGCACGAGCCTTTTTTCCTGCAGCTTTCCGTTGGCCGCGGAAGTCAGCGATTCGGAGCGGGCGCTGGCCAAGGAGATTCCGGCTTTCTGGGCGCGCAGCCCCAGCTCGGGGGCCTCCAGCTGCACCAGAACCTGGCCAGGTTCCACGATTTGGCCCGGCCTGACCTCGACGGATTTGATCTGGGCGGCAAACGGGGCAAACACCGGCTGTTCCTGAGAAATCCTCAGCACCGCCGGGGCGCTCATCTGGTTGGTGACGGGCACCAACCACACGACCATCAGCAGCAACCCGAACGCGATCGAAAGCGGCGACCACCTCAGCTTGACGAGCTTGCGCCTTGCCCAGAGGTAGGCCACCTCCGACCACACCGGGCGGAAGATGAACCACACGAGCTCCATCATCATCATCACGATGCCTAGGATCTTGAAAAACAGGTGGTAGACCATGAGTGCGATCCCGAAGAAGACCACCAGGCGGTAGGTCCACGTGACCACGGCGAACATAACCAGCCCGACACGCTGCCAGGCCGTAAAAGTCGGTTCGGGCAGCGGCTCCTTCAGTCCGAAAAAAGTGCGCCGAATCCACCAACGGGCGGCCGCGCCGCTGCGTTCGTGCAGGTTGGGAAAATCGAGGGCGTCAGATACGACGAAGTAGCCGTCGAACCGCATGAAGGGACTGGCATTGACCGCAAGCGTCATGACCCAGGTTGTCGTAGCGAGGATAAACAGGATGTGCTTCGCCGGGCCTTCCGGACTGATGGTCCAGAGCAGGGTCGCAAAACATGCCAGTGCGAGTTCGGTGGCCATCCCCGCGGAGGCGATCACGATTTGCTTTCTGCGATCCGCCAGCTTCCAGGTCTCGCCTACGTCGGTATAGAGGAAGGGCCACATGACAAGGAACGCCACGCCCATCGCCGGTACCCGCACCCCATAGCGCTTGGCCGCATAGGCGTGGCCGAGCTCATGGAGGACCTTCGAGAAAGTGGCAGCAATTGCGAAGTACAGCCCGCCCTGGAGGTTGAAGAAGTATGCAAACGTACGACGCAGCTCATCCCACTCGCGCGTAACAAGGTAAAGGTCGACGACGAAAACCCCCAGCACGATGGTGAAGAAACTGCGCGTGAAAAACAGCTCCGCGAACGGCAGCGTCCGTTCGAGGAACTTGTCCGGATGGACGAGGGGGACGCGGAAGAACAGGTAGTTGTGGAACATCTGCTCATACCAGGGCTTGACCCCGCGCATCCAGCGGCCCCGCAGCTTGCCGCGCCCCTCTCTGCCCTCGGGCACGAGCAGCTGGCCGCTCTCGAGAAACTGGATAAACCCGACCACCTCGTCCTCGGTGGGGCGCAACGGCGTCTCCGCCTCGACCTGCGCAATCAGCTCGTCTACCCGGTCATGCTCGGACCAGCGTGCGAGCAGCTCGAACTCGAGCCAGCCCACTTCGAAGAACCGGTTGCGCACTGGGTCGAGGATGCGCCAGCTCGGCGAGCCGTCGCGGTGGCGCGGGCCCGGGTAGAGCTTGATGTCCTGCCTGAGTTTGGGAACCTTGGGCGATTCCGGCGCGGCCGGCGCTTGGACAACCCCGGATACGGGTGCGAGTTGCGGTTGCATCGCGGCCATTGGGCAGGGTTCTCCAGCACCAGCACGACCCAGAGCGGGTCAGCGTGGAGCCAGATTATCGCCCAATCCCTGCAGGCGCATCCCGGTTCTCAATGAAATTCACAATTTATCAAGCGCTTAATGTGCGCGCGTCAACCGCGGAAAAACTCGATCAACGCATCGAGCGTCGCGTCCGGCGCCTCCGCCATCATTGAATGGCCGGACGGCCTGATCGATACCGAAGTCGCCTGTCGGAGGGACTGCAGGAGCGCCGCCGCGGCCTTGGGCGGCGTCATCATGTCGCGCCCACCAGTGACCACCAGGGCGGGGCACGTGACTCTGGCGGCGCTTTCCAGTCCACCCGCGTAGTCCTTGCAGGCCTTGAGATCGGTATAAAGCACCCCCGGCGCCAGGCGCGCAAGCCGCGCGAGACTGTCGCCATACATCCACATGCCCGGATTCGGATTGGCGCCGAACGGAACCTGCGGCGCGTGACCCCAGATGGTCTCCATGTCGTACGCGCTCTGATCGTTGTTGCGCGCGGCTTCGAGGAACGCGTCGGATACGTTCATGGGGAATGCCGTCCCGATCAGGGCGATGCGGTCGACACGCTGCGGGTGGCGCCCCGCACATTCGAGCGCCGCCAGCGAACCCATGCTGTGGCCCACGATGTTCGCCTTGGCGATCCCCGCTGAGTCAAGCATCCGCATTACCCAGTCCGCCACGTCCGTGATGCTGCCAAGCGGAGGGCCTTCGGAGCGGCCATGCCCGGGCAGATCGCATGCGAGCACGTTCCACCCGTGGTAGCCGAAATACCGACTCTGCAATCCCCACCAGCTGTGATCGAGGCCGGCACCGTGCACGAACAAGACGCTCTTCAAACCCGGGTCCAGCGCATGCGCCGCGGTATAGACAAAAGCCTTGCGCGAATCGACGTTGAAATCCATTGGCCTGCGCCTATTTCATCGTGCGTTGCGCGTCTTTTAGCGCCCGCCCGAGGTCTTCGATCAGGTCATCGGCGTCCTCCAGCCCGATGGACAACCGCACCGTGCCGGCCGTGATCCCGGCGACCTTCAGGGCGGCATCGTCCATCCGGTAATGGGTAGTGGATGCGGGATGGATCACAAGGGATTTTGCATCGCCCACGTTGGCCAGATGCGAAAAAATACGCAAGCTTTCGATGAACCGTTTGCCCGCCGCCCGGCCGCCTTTCATGTTGAACGAAAATACCGCGCCGCACCCCTTGGGCAGCAGCTTGCGGGCCAGGGCATTGTCGGGATGACTCTCGAGTTCCGGGTAGCCGACCGACTCGACCATCGGGTTCTCGGCCAGAAATTTGACCACCGCGCGCGCATTCTCGACATGACGCGGCATGCGCAAATGCAGCGTCTCGATGCCCTGCAGGATCTGGAATGCGTTCATCGGCGCCATACAGGCGCCGAAATCACGCAAGCCCTCACGCCTTGCGCGAAGCAGGAACGCGCGAGTACCGGATTCCTCCTCGAAATCCATGTTATGGAATCCCGCATAGGGCGCGGTCAGCTGTGGAAATTTTCCGGACGCCTCCCAGTCGAACCGCCCGGAATCGACGATGACGCCCCCGATCGCGGTGCCGTGGCCGCCAAGGAATTTGGTCGCCGAGTGGTAAAGCAGGTC
>JBBQNG010000312.1:0-5009 GCA_038329645.1 Burkholderiales bacterium | reverse complement strand
CTCGCCGCCGGGCAGGAGGGCGAGCGTGCGCTCGGTCACGCGGTCGAGGAAATCGCGGTCGTGCGACACCACCAGCAGCGTGCCGGTGTAGGCGCGCAGCCAGTTCTCCAGCCACAGCACGGTGTCGATGTCGAGGTGGTTGGTCGGCTCATCGAGCAGCAGGAGGTCGGACGGGCTCATCAGCGCCCGACCCAGGTTCAGGCGCATGCGGTAGCCGCCCGAGAATTCCTTTACGGCGCGGCCGCCGGCGTCCGGCGGAAATCCGAGCCCGGCCAGCAGGGCAGCGGCACGCGCGCGGGCCGTGTAGCCGTCGGCGTGTGCGAACCGCTCGTGCGCAAGCGCAAGCGCGTGGCCGTCGTCCTCGTCGTGATGGGCCTCCTCGGCCTCCTTGATCCCGGCTTCGGCTGCGCGCAGTTCGGTATCCGCATCGAGCAGGTACTCGAGGACCGGCTGGTCCAGCGCCGGGGCGACCTGCTCGATCCAGGCCAGGCGCGTGCCGGGCTGGATCTCGCATTCGCCGCGGTCGGGGGAGATCTCGCCCGCCATCAGCGACAGCAGGCTGGACTTGCCCGAGCCGTTGGCGCCGACCAGGCCGATCTTCCAGCCGCGCTCGAGCGTGAGCGAGGCCCGCTCGAACAGGGTGCGGGGGCCGCGGGCGATGGCCAGGTTGCGAAACAGGATCATTCGGGACAAGGCGCAATATCAGAGGGGAACGGAGTATAATGCGCGCCCTCGGCAATCCCTCGCCAAAATCACAGGCCCTTACCATTAGTTCCGACGTCAGTAACGGTTTCGAACAGCTCGGCCTCATCCCGCCCCTCCTCCAGGCGGTCACCGATCTCGGCTACACGCAACCTTCCCCGATCCAGGAGAAGGCGATTCCCATCGTCCTCGCGGGACGCGACCTCATGGCCGGCGCGCAGACGGGCACCGGCAAGACCGGCGCGTTCGCCCTGCCGACGCTCCAGCGCCTTGCACCGCTTGCGACCAGCAGCACGTCGCCGGCCAAGCACCCGGTGCGCGTCCTGGTCCTCGCCCCGACCCGCGAGCTGGCGATCCAGGTGGAGGAGAGCTTCAAGGCTTACGCCAAGCACCTGCCGATCCGCTCCACGTGCGTATACGGCGGTTCCGACATGCGCGCGCAGATCGCCGAGCTCAAGCGCGGCGTCGAGGTGCTGGTCGCCACGCCGGGGCGCCTGCTGGACCACGTGCAGAACAAGACCGTGATGTTCAACCAGGTGAGCGTCCTCATCCTGGACGAGGCCGACCGCATGATGGACATGGGCTTCATGCCCGACATCCGGCGCATCATCGCGCTCCTGCCGGTGGAGCGGCAGAACCTGCTCTTCTCGGCGACCTTCCCCGACGAGATCAAGAAGCTGGCCGGATCGATCCTCAGGAACCCCGCCGAGGTGCAGATCGCCGCCCGCAACGCCCCGGCCGAGCTGGTGACGCACATCGTGCATCCGGTGGCGCGCGAGAAAAAGAGGGACTTGCTCGCGCATATCATCCGCTCGCGGGACCTCAAGCAGGTGCTCGTGTTTTGCGGCACGCGCATAGGGACGAACCGCCTGGCGCACCAGCTGCGCGCTGCGCACATCCACGCCGACGCGATCCATGGCGACAAGTCGCAGGCCGAGCGCCTGGTCGCGCTCGAGGCGTTCAAGGCCGGCAAGACCGCGGTGCTGGTGGCAACGGACGTCGCTTCGCGCGGCCTGGATATCGAAGGCCTGCCGCAGGTCATCAACTTCGACATCCCGCATTCGCCCGAAGACTACGTCCACCGCATCGGCCGCACGGGCCGTGCCGGGGCGACGGGTGAGGCGATCTCGCTGGTGTCGCCGGACGATCTCGAGGACCTCGCCGCGATCGAGAAGCTGATCAAGAAGAAAATCGACCGTGTGCTGGTGCCGGGCTACGAGCCCGACCCCGCCACCCTGACGGCGCTGCTCGGCAAGGAAGAAGCCGACAAGGTGAAGCACGTTGCGACGGCGATTGCACCGGTTACTTCGGGCCGCCCGCGCCGCGAGCGCGAGCGCGAGCGCCCGGAGCGCCAGGATCGCACCGGGCATTCCCACGCTGCACGCTCGTCCCAGCCCACGCGTTCCCCGGCCGCGCCGGCCGATCCGATTTTCAGCAAGCCTTATGAGCCGGGCACCGCCCCGCCAGCGGCCAACCAGGCGGCCAGCCCCGCCCCGGGAGCCCATGTTTCGTCACAGAGGCGCCCCCGCCCCATCGGCGCACTGCTCGGCGGACTTGGCCGTAAATCCTGAACTATTAGTTCCTCGGAATGGCTCCTGTAGCCATTCTCCTGCCGATACGTTTTCCGGATCCGTAAACTGCTGCGTTACACGCAGCGCGCGCCGTCGACCTCGATGCAGGTGCCGCTGATCATCGAAGCTTCGTCCGAAGCGAGGTACAGGCAGGCATTCGCCACATCTGCGGGCGTTGAAAAGCGGCCCAACGGGATCGTGGCGAGATACGCCTGCCTGACCTCCGGCGTGATCGAACCGCCGGCAAATTCGCCCGACAGCCCGGTCTCGGGGCTGAACACCGGGTTCACGCAGTTGATCCTCACGTTGTCCGGCCCGAACTCGCCGGCCATGGACTTGCTCATCAGGATCACCGCGGCCTTCGAGCTGTTGTAGACCGAAAGGCCGGGACGCGGGCGCAGGCCTGCCGTGGAGGCTACATTCACGAAGCACCCGCCGCCCTGTTTGCGGAAGACCGGCAGCGCGTGCATCGCCGAAAGGTAGATGCTCTTCACGTTGACTGCGTACACCTTGTCGAACTCCTCCTCGGTCACTTCGAGGAAGGGTTTTTTGCGGTGGGTCCAGCCGGCATTGTTGACCACGATGTCCAGGCGCCCGAAGGCCGACAGCGCCTTGGCGACGAGTCTCGCCCAGTCGGCGCCGCTGGTCACGTCGCCTTTGGCAAAGACGGCCTTGCCCCCGCTGGCGCTGACTTCACCCGCGACCTTTTCGCCGCCTGCGGCATTGATGTCGTTTACGACAACTTTCGCGCCCTCGAGCGCGAATCGCCTGGCGATGCCCGCGCCGAAACCCGAGCCCGCGCCGGTGACGATCGCCACCTTGTCCTTGAGCCGCATGGTGTCTCCTCCTTGTGGTGTGCCGGGGCATTATAGAATCGCGCACCGATTCAGGGAAAAAACGCAATGAACCTCGACCGAGTGACCACCGGCCACGACGTGCCGAACGACGTGAACGTGATCATCGAGATCCCGATGAACGCCGAGCCGATCAAGTACGAGGTCGACAAGGAGACCGGCGCGATGTTCGTGGACCGGTTCATGTCCACTGCGATGCACTATCCGTGCAACTACGGCTACATCCCGCACACGCTGTCAGGCGACGGGGACCCGGTGGACGTGCTGGTGATCTCGCCTTTCCCGCTGATCACGGGCGTGGTGCTGCGCTGCCGGCCCGTGGGGATGCTCAGGATGGACGACGAAGCAGGTGAGGACACCAAGCTGCTCGCCGTGCCGATCGACAAGCTCACGAGCCTCTACCGCGGTGTCGGCTCGCCGGGCGACCTGCCGGAGTCGGTGCTTGCGCAGATCGCGCATTTCTTCCAGCACTACAAGGACCTCGAGCCGGGCAAGTGGGTCAAAATCGAGGGCTGGGTCGGGCCGCAGGAGGCCAAGCAGGAAATCCTGGATGGCGTAGCACGTTATAACCGCGCGAAGAAGAAACCGAAGTTCTAGGTTTATTCCTTGAACGGCGAGTGCTCATTCAGCTCGTTCACGTATTTCGCAATGCCCTGGGTTTCCCGCTCGAGGAAATCCTCGATCGCCCTGGAGAACTGCGGGTGGGCGAGCCAGTGGGCTGACAGGGTTTCCACAGGCAACAGGCCGCGAAAGAGTTTGTGCTCGCCCTGCGCACCGCCCTCGAATGTCTCAAGCTTGCGGGCGATCGCAAAGTCGATCGACTGGTAGTAGCAGGCCTCGAAATGCATCAGCGGGACGTAGTCGATGGCGCCCCAATGGCGGCCGTACAGCGTCTGCGGCGTGTAGAGGTTGAACGCCGCCCCGATCGGCGATCCGCCGCGTTCGGCAAGGATCAGCAGCGTGTGCTCGGGCAGGGTGCGGCCGATGCGCCTGAAAAAATCCAGGCTCAGGTAGGGCGTCGAGTGGTGGGCGCGGTAGGTATTGCGATAGCACTTGTTGAAGAATTCCCAGTGCTCGCCGCGGATCTCCTCCCCGCACAGCCAGCTGAAGGTCACGCCGGCCTCCCGCACCTTGCGCCGCTCCTGTTTGAGATTCTTCCTCTTCTGGTGCGACATGCGCGCAAGGAAGTCGTCGAAGTCGGCGTATCCGTCGTTCTTCCAGTGGAACTGCACCGTGCGCCGCAGGAGCATGCCGCGCGCATGCATCAGCTGCGCTTCTTCTTCCTGCGGGAAGAGCACGTGCAGCGATGAGACGCCTTTTGCGAGGTCGAGCGCCTTGCCGATGAGCATCGCGCGATCGGCACTGTCGCCGGCGAGCACGCGTGGGCCATTGACGGGCGTGAACGGCACCGCGCACAGCAGCTTCGGGTAGTACTCGAGGCCATGGCGCGAATAGGCGTCGGCCCAGGCCCAGTCGAACACGTACTCGCCGTACGAGTGGGATTTGAGGAACATCGGCATCGCGCCGGCAACTTCGCCGTCCCGCTCGAGCACCAGGATCTGCGGCTGCCAGCCGGTGCGCGCCGAGGCGCAGCCGGTGTCGATCAGCGCGTGGAGGAACTCGTGGCGAAGGAAGGGATTGCCGCCGCACAAGCGGTTCCACGCCGAAGCGTCGATGCCGCCGAGCGACTCGACGATGCGAAACTTGATCACTGCGGGCATTATTCCGGATCGCGCCGCCGGCGGGCAAGCGGCTTGTTTGCGGTATATTCGCCGCATGACGCCACAAACCGATCGCGGCCAATGAGCGGCGCGCGCGGCATATGAGCGACGCGCGCGTCGTGCTCGCCCTCGCGCAGATCAACTGCACGGTCGGCGACCTG
>JBBQNG010000311.1:0-5014 GCA_038329645.1 Burkholderiales bacterium | reverse complement strand
CGCACCAGGTCATCGATCAGCGTGTTGAGCGAATCGACCTTGTCGGCCCAGCCGCCGACCGCGCCCGGCACCGCCATCCGCTGCGTAAGGCGGCCTTCCTTGCCGACTGTTGCAGACAGGCGGGCGGCCTCTTGCGTGATCTGTTGCTCGCGCCCGATCGCTTCGTTGAATGCCTCGGCGATCCTGCCGTCGGTACCGGCCCAGTCGACCGGCAGGCGGACGGAAAAATCGCCGTCGCGTAGCGCCATGAGCCCCGCGAGGATCTGGCGCGAGCGTGCATCTGCGAGCGCGCGTTGCGCCGTCAGCTCGCTGAGATCGCCCACCATCAACTGTGCGTTCATTCCGGGCATCGGGGCGCCATTCGGGGGTTTGGCGGGCTTGGCCTTGCTGGCTGGCTTGGATTGCTTTTTCCTGGTCCTCGAATGCGTCGCCTGTTCCATCAATGGCTCCTGGTGGCTGAATTTCCCTGCGGGAGGCGTTTGCCTTTCGGTCTCGATGCGCCGTCACTTGGGAGCATGAGTTGAGGGGACAGGCGTGCGAAGCACGCGAGGTGCAGCCGGTCGGCGAGCCCTGAGCGACGGCCCGGATACTTTTCCATGTTCTCCCCTTACCCATTGAAACGGGCTAACTTTATCGGGGAGTTGGGCTCCGGCCTGTAGGAGAAATTCTCTCCAAGTGTGAGTTTTTTTTCCGACGGTTGTCAGACAAAGACCGACAAGCGCGTATCCCGGCCCTGCGGAGCCGGGAATCTGGGGAAATTACCCAACCAGGGAAATCGGCTCGATCGATTCGCCCTGCGGAAGGATTCGCCCTATAGCCGCGGCATGGGCATAGCCTGCGGCCCACAAGGCGGCCAGGCAGGCTTTGGCGCGTTCGGCCGGCACGCCGGCCAGCAACCCGCCCGCGGTCTGCGGGTCGAAAACCAGTGCATAGCGCGGGTGCTTCACCATCGCTTCCTGGTCGCGCAGCGCACGGCGCAGCCGCACGTTAGCCGGCTGCAGCGAGCTCAGGATGCCCGCGGCGGCGGTTTCCTCCGCACCCTCCAGGACCGGCAGCGCGCCCAGGTCGATTTCGGCGTCCACGCCCGAGGCGCGCGTCATCTCGACAAGGTGGCCGAGCAGGCCGAAGCCGGTGAGATCGGTGCAGGCGGTGGCGCCGTGATCGATGAGGCAGCGCGCGCCGAGCCGGTTCGAAACGCACATCGAGTCGAGGGCTGCATCGATCCAGCGCCCCCGCGCGTGCAGGCGCGCATGAGCCGCAAACAAAGTGCCCGTTCCGATCGGCTTGGTGAGTATCAGGACATCCCCGGGCCGCAGGCCGCCTTTCTTCATCACCGCAACCAGGCTTTCGTCGATGAGCCCGTTGACGGCGAACCCGAGGGCCAGCTCGGCGCCCTCGCCGGTATGGCCGCCCACGAGGGCGCAACCTGCATCGTTGAGGATCTCGATTGCCCCGGTCATCATCTGGCGAAGGTCATCCTCCACTTTGGTTTCCAGCCCCGGGGGCACCGTGACGATGGCGGTCGCCGATTGCGCCTCTGCGCCCATGGCGAAAATGTCGCCGAGTGCATGGTTCGCCGCGACCTTCCCGAAAACATACGGGTCGTCGACAAAGGCGCGGAAGAAATCCACGCTATGCACCAGCGCCTTGCCCGGGGGCACACGCACGATCGCGGCGTCGTCCGGCGCCTTCAGTCCCACCAATACGTCGGTCCGGTCCACCGGGTTCAACTCGCCCAGGGCGCGGGACAACACCCCGGCCCCGACTTTCGCTCCGCAGCCGCCGCAACGCATGGCGATCGCGGAAATGGCCTGCGCGGCTTCCTCGCCCTGGAGCTGGACCGACGACGGGGTCGCGGCGCGCGCGGCGCCCGAGGCCGTGTCCATCGCCGGGAGATCATCGAACTTGCGCATGAAGCGCCGGTCGATCCAGTCTTTCCAGCGCCACGTCCAGGCGCCCTGCAGGTGCATCGCCCCGCGCGAAGCCACCGCGTATTTGTCCCCGGTGCTGATAAGCGCCAGCCATTGCTTCTGCGGATGGAAGGGCTTCGGCGCCCACCCCTCGACGGCACGGCGCAGGTTTTCGGCCAGCGGCGGCCCCTGCCGCACGGCGAACACGCCGGCCTTCTCGCGCGGATGATTGATTACGCTGGCGATGTCGCCGGCCGCGTACACGTCGGGATCCGATTCCGACTGCAACGTATCGATGACGCGGATGAACCCGTCTTTGTCGAGCGCCAGACCGGTTTCTTTCAACCAGGGCGCACCGGATGCGCGGGTGACCCAGACAACCTCGTCGGCTGCGACGCTCCGGCCATCGCCGGTGCGCACCCGCCTGGCTTCCACCAGGCTCACCTCGGCATTCAGGTGGACCTCGACGGCTCGCTCCGCGAGCACTCGGGCAAAGGCCCTGCGTACCGCCGGGGTGTGCGTAGGCAATATTTCAGGGCCCGAGTCGAGAAGCAGAAAACGCGGCGCATCGCGCTCGCGACCGAGCGCGCGCAACTCGTTCCTCAGGCGGTACTGCATGGCAAGGGTCAGCTCGACGCCGCCCGCCCCGGCCCCGACCACGGCGATGGACTCCGCGCCCTGATGCTTCAGGACCCGGTCCAGCAGTGCCAGCCAGCGCGCATTGAACGTGTTGATCGGCTTGACCGGCACCGCGTGCTCGGCCGCCCCGGGCACGTTGCCCAGCATCGGCGTGGAGCCGATGTTGATGGAGAGCTGGTCGTAGGCCACCGGCGGGCGGTCGCGGCAGAGGACCTTGCGCGCGCCTCGGTCGAGCCCGACAGCCTCGTCGCGATAGAACCGCGCCCCCGCAAACTCCGCCAGCCGCCTGAGGTCGATGTGGACTTCGTCGAACGCGTAGTGGCCGGCGATGTAACCGGGCAGCATCCCCGAGTACGGCGTGTGGGTGTCGCGGCAGATGACCGTGAGCCGCACGCCGGGCATGCGGCGCATGCCGAAGCGCCGGATCACGCCGACATGGCTGTGCCCGCCGCCCACGAGCACGATGTCCCTCAGTACCGGCTGGCCCTGCGATTGCATTGCGGCGCCTCCCCTTGCGCGGTTAGCAGCGGCGGTTCAGCCGGCCGCAACTAGCCAATCAATCCGCTTCCTCGATCCACATCATCTGGATGGCCTCGAGGATTTTCTCGCCGGATTTCTGCGGCTCGTCGTCGAACCCGGGCAGCTCCATGACCCAGCGGTGCAGGTCGGTGAAGCGGATGAGCTGCGGGTCCACATCCGGATGCGCCTCGATGAGCGCGATCGCGATGTCGCGCGAATCGGTCCATTTCAGCAACGCAGTCATTAGTGCGTCTCCCGCGCGTGGTTGATCGTGTATTTCGGGATTTCGATGGTCAGGTCTTCGCCCGCCACGAGCGCCTGGCATGACAGCCGCGACTGCGCCTCGAGCCCCCAGGCCTTGTCGAGCATGTCTTCCTCCGCCTCGGTCGCTTCGGCAAGCGACTCCCCGCCCGCCCTGACCACAACGTGGCAGGTCGTGCAGGCGCAGGATTTTTCGCACGCGTGCTCGATCTCGATGCCATTGGCGAGCAGCGCATCGCAGATCGAGACGCCCTCCTTCGCCTCGATCTCGGCCCCGTCCGGGCAGAGCTGGGGATGGGGCAGCACGGTGAGCCTGGTCATATTTTTATGTTCGCGATCTTCTGGCCGGTGAGCGCGGTGCGCACGCTGCGGTCCATGCGGCGCGCGGCGAAGTCCTCAGTGACGCGGTTGAGCGTTTCGGCCGAGGCCTTGATCGGGCGATGATCCGAACCCGCCAGACTGGCGACGAGCGCGGCCACGCGGCAGTCGATGTCGGTGCGCTCCTCGGGCGAAAGCAATCCGGCGTCGGCCGCCAGGGCAGCGCGCACCGCTTCGAGCAGCCGCTCGCCATCTACGCGCGCCTCCTGCAGCGCACGGACCTGCATGTCGTCGCGCGCGTGCTCGAAAGAATCCTTGAGCATGCGCGAAATGTCCTCGTCGGCTAGGCCGTACGAGGGCTTGACCTCGATCGAGGCCTCCGCGCCGGTGGTCTTTTCCTTTGCGCCCACCGAAAGCAACCCGTCCGCGTCGACCTGGAAAGCCACCCGGATGCGCGCCGCGCCGGCGACCATCGGCGGGATTCCGCGCAACTCGAACCGGGCCAGCGACCGGCAGTCGGAAACGAGTTCACGCTCGCCCTGCACCACGTGGAAGCTCATGGCCGTCTGGCCGTCCTTGAAGGTGGTGAATTCCTGCGCGCGCGCCACGGGGATGGTCGAATTGCGCGGGATCACCCGCTCCACGAGTCCGCCCATCGTCTCGACGCCAAGCGACAAGGGGATCACGTCGAGCAGCAGCCAGTCCTCCCCCGAAGTCTTGTTGCCTGCCAGCACGTTGGCCTGCATCGCCGCACCGAGCGCCACGACCTTGTCCGGGTCGAGGTTGTTGAGCGGGTCGCCCTTGAAGAAGTCGGCCGCCGCGCGCTGGATCTGCGGCATGCGCGTCGATCCGCCAACCATCACCACGCCCTTGACGTCCTCTACAGTGAGGCCCGCATCGCGCAACGCCTTGCGCGTGGGGCTGAGCGTCTTGGCCACTAGTGTCTGCGTGATAGCGGAAAATATTTCGGTGGTTAGCGTGGCTTCGACCACGTCGCCCGAACTGACGCGGGCCGTAATGCGCGCGCTGCCATGCAGGGTCAGCGTTTCCTTTGCCTCGCGCGCCTTGGTGAGCAAGAGGCGCGTGTCCTGGGCCGAAAGCGGCGGGAGCCTGGTTTGCTCCAGCATCCAGCAGAACACGCGGTGGTCGAAATCGTCGCCCCCAAGCGCGGCGTCCCCGTTGGTGGCGAGAACCTCGAAGACACCCTTGGCAAGGCGGAGGATAGAGATGTCGAAGGTGCCGCCACCCAGGTCGAACACCGCATAAACGCCTTCGGAACCATGGTCCAGGCCGTAGGCAATGGCCGCAGCTGTCGGCTCGTTGAGCAGGCGCAACACGTTCAGGCCGGCGAGCTTGGCCGCGTCCTT